>DATBKH010000104.1:0-4398 GCA_036555955.1 Candidatus Limnocylindria bacterium
GCCGTCGAGGCCTTCGAGCAGCTCCACGATGAAGACCGACTGCGCGCGCTGACCGACCATCTCCTGCAGCTCCCGTCCGGCGAGGATGTTGAAGAGCTGGTCGGTCCCTCCGAACTCGACGTCGGCGTTGATGGCGACCGAGTCGTAGGCCTGGAGGAGCGGGTAGATGAGGTCCTTGATCGGGATCGCGGTCTTCCTGTCGAGCCGCTTGCGGAACTCCTCCCGCGCCAGGATCTGCTGCGCCGTGAAGCGCGAGGTGAGCTGGATCACGTCCCGCAGACCGAACTTTCCGTACCACTCGTCCTGCAGCACGACGCGGGTGTTCTCCCGCGGAACGATCAGATGGAACTGGTCGAGGTACGTCTGAGCGTTCTGCATGACCTCCTCGCGGCTCTTCAGCGGGCGCGTCTGATCGAGGTCGGTCGGGTCGCCGATCTGCGTGGTCCAGTCGCCGATGATGAGGACGATCTCGTGACCCCACCGCGAGAGCTGCCGCAGCTTTCGCAGCGGCACGGCGTGCCCGAGATGAAGATTCGCCGACGTCGGATCGAATCCCTGCTTGATACGCAACTGACGCTGGCCGGAGGCGAGGGTCTCGCGCAGATCGCCAAGCACGCTGACGTTGCTCACGGCGCGCGTGAGGAATTCGTCGAGCTCGCGTTGAGAAGGACGTGCCGGCACGACCACAGGATACGTTCGGCGGTCGTTCCCGAGACCTCGCGTGAGCGAGGCCTCACGTACAGGAAGAGCGCAGGTCGGGTCGTACCATGGACGTATCGCGGGGCAGAAAACGACGCATGACCACGCGTTCCGGCGCGGGGCCTATCGATCGAATCGGCGCCGGGGCGGCGGAGCACTCAGCGGTTGGCGCCTCGCGCTGCCGTCGAGTCTGCTCGCGATCCTCATCGGCACGGTCGGCCTGCTCGTCGTGGGCGCGGGCGCGGCGCTCGCGTTCTTCACCGCGGACCTGCCATCGGCACAGGACCTCGCGAAGGACCCGCTCCCTCAGTCGACGCGCATCTACGACCGCACCGGCGAGCAGCTCCTCTACCAATTCGAGGAGGAGCGTCGCGAGGTCGTGAGCTACGACCAGATCCCCAAGGTGCTCATCGACGCGACCGTGTCCGCCGAGGACAAATCGTTCTTCTCGAATCCGGGCGTGGACATCCTCGGCACGATCCGCGCGGTGGTCGCCGACGTCACGAGAAGCTCGACCGGGCAAGGCGGCGCGTCGACGATCACGCAGCAGCTCGTGAAACAGCGCATCGTCGGCGGCGAGGTGAGCCTCAAACGCAAGATCCGCGAGGCCATCCTCGCCATCGAGGTCACGAACACGTACAAAAAGGAGCAGATCCTCGAGCTCTATTTCAACCAGATCTACTACGGGAACCAGGCCTACGGTGTGAAGGCGGCCGCGCAGACGTACTTCAACAAGTCGGACCTCTCCACGCTCACCCTCGCCGAGGCCGCGCTCCTGGCCGGTCTCCCGCAGTCGCCGTCGGTGCTCGATCCCACGCAAGCCGAGAACGTCGATCGTGCCAAGGAGCGCCGCGCGTACGTCCTCGCGCAGATGGTCGACACGCACGCGATCACCCAAGCCCAGGCGGACGCCGCGGACGCCGAGCCGATCAAGGTCGCCGGCCCGCAGTCGTCGACCATCAAGGCGCCGCACTTCGTGTTCCAGGTCCGCAACCAGCTCGCCGAGATCCTCGGCGGCGACGAGGGGGCCGTGACGCGCGGCGGCTACAAGGTCACGACGACCCTCGACATGCGCCTCCAGCAGTCGGCTGAGACCGACGTGAAGGCCGCGGTCGACCGTCTGCACGCGAGCAACGTGTGGAACGCCGCGCTCGTCTCGCTCGACACGCGCAGTGGCGAGGTCCTCGCGTACGTCGGCTCCGTCGACTACTACAACCGCGACGACCCGCGGGTGCAGGGACAGTTCGACGTCGCCGGCATCGGCGTTCGGCAGCCCGGCTCCGCGTTCAAGATGTTCAACTACCTCACCGCGCTGAAGAAGGGCGCGACCGCCGCGACCGTGGTGATCGACGCGCGCACGGACTTCGGCGGAAAGGCCGACCCCACGCGCATGAGCCCGGCGACGTGCGGGTATTGCCCCGAGAACGCGGACCTCCAGTACCACGGCCCGGTGACCATGCGGCAGGCGATCCGCGAGTCGCGGAACGTGCCCGCGGTGCGGTTCCTCGCCGAGTACTCGGGCATCGCCGACACCATTCAGACGGCGCACGACCTCGGCATCACCGCGGATATCGACCCGAACACGACCGGCCTCGCGCTGACGCTGGGCGCGAAGGAAGTGAAGCTCATCGACATGGCGAGCGCGTACGGCGTCGTCGCCAACCTCGGGGTCCGCGTCGCGCCGACGTACATCCTCAAGGTCGAGGACCCCAAGGGGAAGGTCGTGTGGGAGCACACCGACTACGAGCAGAAGCGTGTCGTCGACGCGGGCACCGCGTACGTGATGGTCGACATGCTGAAGGACACCACGACGCACTCGCCGATCTTCACGAGCTTCACGAACATCGGCCGCCCCGCCGGGCTGAAGACCGGTACGACCGACAACCTGAAGGACGTGTACGCCGTCGGATTCACGCCGACGCTCGTGACCGGCGTGTGGATGGGGAACAGCAACGGCGAGCTCATGAGCTCGCGCGACTTCTCCAGCGCGATCGGTCCAGGGCAGCTGTGGCGCGACTACATGCGCGAGATCTTCAGCGGCTTCCCGGCGACCGATTGGAAGCGGCCCGACAACGTCGTGACGGCGAACGTGGTCGTCGCGCCGGGCGACTTCGGCGGCTATGGCTCGGGCCTGCTGCCGTCGGCGCTCACGCCGTTCCAGTCGACGGAGATCTTCGTGAAGGGGACGCAGCCGGCCAAGACCGACGACTGGTTCACCGCGGGCTGCCCGCAGTCCGACGGCACCGTGAAGGTCGCCATGAAGATCCAGGATCCGCGGGCGCCGGCCGCGTGGCAGCGGTACACCGACCAGTGGGTGCGGGACGCGATCAGCGGCCGCTACACCTATGGTCGCTACACGTGGAACCTCGTCGGTCCCGATCCCTGCCCCACTCCGTCGCCCACGCCCTCGCCGACGGCGACGCCGGTCCCGACGCCGACGCACACGCCGACGCCCACGCGCACGCCGCCGTTCGGGACGCCGACGCTCCCGCCGCTCCCCACGCCGACGAAGAAGCCGTAGCGCGCGTGAGCCGCGCGCCCCGGATCGGCGCGATCGTGGGATGCGTCGCTCCTTCGGGCCGCGTTCTCCTGGTGAAGCAGCGCGGCGGGCCGTTCGCCGGCGCGTGGGTCCTCCCGGGTGGACGCGCGGAGGGGGGCGAGAGCGTCGAAGCCGCGGCGCGCCGCGAGCTCCTGGAGGAGACCGGATACGCGACGTCGTCGCTCGTCCTCGTTGCGCGCTACGACGTGCGCGCGGTCGACGAGACGTTCGCGATCGACCTGCACATGTTCCGAGGGGGCGAGCTGGCCGGATCGCCTCGTGCGGAAGACGCGAGCGACGTTCGCTGGGTCCGCGCGGATGAGATCGAGCTGCACCCGGTCGTCGCCGTCGAGCTCGCGGATCTGGGCGTCATCGCGCGTGACCCCGCCGTGCTCTCGCGGGCGCTTCGCGACGCGCGCGTAGCGATGCGGCGAGTCTTCTAGGGGTACATCACGCGATCGGCCGGGGCCTGCCCAGCCCGGCGTCGGTTCCGCTCACAGGCGGACGATCGTGGCGCCGTCGCCCCCTTCCGACGCACTCGCGGCTTCGTGCTCGCGAACGAGCGGATGCTCGGCGAGTGCGGCGCGCACCGCTTGGCGAAGCGCACCGGTGCCCTTTCCGTGGACGATGCGGAGACGGTCGACTCCTGCGACCGCGGCGTCGTTCAGGTAGCGGTCGAGCACCGCGAGCGCCTCCTCGGCGCGCGCGCCGCGGAGATCGAGCTGGAGCGGGACCGTCGGCGCTGACCCGCGGATGACCGGGCGTTCGGAAACGATCGCCGCGTCGCTTTCGGGCGCCGGGCGAAGCTGCGCCGCGGGAACGCGCAGCCGCAGCGCGCCCGCCGCGACGTCGGCCATCCCGCGGTCGTCGATGGCGAGCAGCGTGCCCGGCTCCGCGACGCCGTCGATGCGGACGGGCGCCCCGACGGCGATCGGCACCGTCGTCTGGGCCGCCGCCGGTGGGGTCGCCGCCGCGCGCGCCGATTCCGCCTCCGCGAGCGCCGCGCGGGCGTCCTCGACGAGATTGCGTTTCGCGGCCCGGTCGCGCGCCTCCTCCGCCTGGCGGAGCGCGCGGCGCGCTTGGAGGATGAGCTCGTCGGCCTCCGCCTTCGCGCGTCGGAGCCCACGCTGCGCGTCGTCGCGCAGGCGGTCCGCTTCGCG
>DATBKH010000105.1:0-8548 GCA_036555955.1 Candidatus Limnocylindria bacterium
CGCATCCCACGAAGAGCGTCCGCGCTCTGCCGTACGCGTCGGCGATCGCGCCGACGAGCGGCGAGAGGACGAGGACGCCGAATCCGCCGGCACCGAACACGATCCCCACGGTCGTCGCCGGGTCGGGACCCGAATACAGCCGCTCGACGACGAGCGGCACGTAGATGAAGGCGAGCATCCAGCCCGCGAAGAGCAGGAAGAGCGCGGGAAAGAGCGCCCGCAACCGGGGCGACCGAACGATCAAGAGAATGCCGTCGCCGGCCATCCGCAGAAGCGACTCGCCGGCGGTCCCTTTGGGAACGAAGCCGTCGCGATAGCCGAACGCGAGCAGCGCCACGACGCCGAGCATGATCAGAGCGTCCGCCGCCATGAGCGTGGGAAATCCGAAGCGGTCCACGACCGGGCCGCCGATGAGCGGTCCGATGAACGCCCCCATGGGATTCGCCCCGTTCACGATCCCGAAGGCGAACGCGATGCGCCCGGCGGGCGCGTGTTCCGCCAGCGTCGCGAGGATGAGGCCGGTATTGCCAAGGCCAAGCGACTGGACAGCGCGCGCGAGCGCGAACAGCCACACGTTGGGGGCGAGTGCGGTCATGGCGAGAGCGACGAATGCCGCGACGAACGAACGGATGATCAGCGGCTTGCGTCCGTAGCGGTCCGCGAGCGCGCCCCAGAACGGCAGGAACGGGAGTCCGGCGAAATTCGAGAATGCGGTGATGGCGCCGACCCAGAACGCCACGGCGGCGGGCTCGATGCCGATCCTCGGAAGGTGGAGCGGAGTGAAGGCGTTCACCTGACCGTAGGCGGTGACCTCGAAGAATCCGGCGATCGCGAACAGGACGGTCATGCGGACCCAGCCGGAAATCGGCCGCTTTTCCAACAGATTTCGAACGATACGAGGCGGGTCTAAACTCGGCACGGCGAGCCTGGCCCAACTGAATAGGGAGTGTGGAGGACGTCATGTACTCGAGCCTCATCTCCAAGATCGAGAAAGCGAAGCGCTACGCCGAAGAACCCGAACGGATCAGCTTCCGGAGCTTCGAGGTCGCGTTCCGCGGCGACAACAGCACACATGCGGTGTCGCTTCACGGCGATGAGTGGTCTTGCGAGTGCGAGCACTTCCATACGAGCGGTCTCTGCGCCCACGTCATGACGTTGCAGCGAGTCTTCGGGTCACATCTCACGGACAACGCGCGGTTCTCACAGGAGCACGTACCCGCCTAACAACTGAATACGCGGACGTCACAGCGAAGCCGGTGAGATTCCGGCAGGGTCGCGCCACCGTGACGGGCATCTGCCCCAACTCGGGTCGCCTGGGACATCCGCTCGCGGCCTACACGCCTTCGCATGAAAGGGGTGCGCCAGATGCGGTCACGGTTCGTCACGTTCCTCGCGGTCCTCCTCCTCGCGATGTCCGCCTGCGGTGGCGCAGGCAACGGCATCACCGGTCCCACCGCGACGGTCGCAGCGGCTCCGCTGTTCCCGGCGACGGTCAGCGACTTCCAGAACCGCTCCGTCATGATCCCCGCGCGTCCCGAACGCATCGTCTCCATCGGTCCGTCGATCACGGCGTTCGTCTACGCCCTCGGCGCGGGACCGCGCGTCGTCGGTGTCGACGATTTCTCCGACGAGCCGGCTGAAGCCGCGACGAAGGAGCACGTGGGCGGGATCAAGGTGAACTTCGAGAAGGTCGTCGCCCTGAAGCCGGACCTCGTGCTGAGCGTGAAGTTCTCAGACGGGACGATCGAGAAGCTGCAGGCCGCGTCGCTGAACGTCCTGGTCGTCGATCCGCAGACGGTCGCCGATGTCGCGAAGACGGCGACCCTCGTCGGCCGTGCTGTCGGAGCGGACGGTGCCGCGCTTGCCACCTCGATCCAGCAGCGCGTCGACGCCGTGAAGGCGAAGACCGCCGCGGTCACGACGAGACCGCGCGTCTATCACGAGATCGACGCGTCCGACCCGACGAAGATCTTCACGGTGGGACCGGGCTCGTACATCAACGACCTCATCGACATCGCCGGCGGCACGAACATCGCCGCGCGAACGCAGTCCGCCTACCCGCAGCTCTCCGCGGAAGAGATCGTCCGAAGCGACCCTGAGGTGATCGTCCTCGCGGCGGATCCGTACTCGGCGAAACCTGGCGACGTCGCGGCACGTCAAGGCTGGTCGGCCGTCGCGGCCGTGAAGAACGGCCGGATCGTCTCGATCGAGCCGAACCTCATCAACCGGCCCGGTCCGCGCGTCGGCGAAGCGGCCGAGGCGTACGCCAAGCTCGTCCACCCGGAGCTCTTCCGCTAGTGCGCACCGTCGCGATCCTCGCGCTCCTGGCGGTCGCGCTCCTGGCGAGCGCGGCCGCCGGCGTGCTCGTCGGAGCGGTCCCGATCGCGCCGGGCGACGTCCTCGGGGCGCTGCTCGGGTCGAACGACACGAGCGGCACGATCATCCGCGAGCTGCGTCTGCCGCGCGTTCTCGGCGCCGCGCTGGTCGGAGGCGCGCTCGCGGCGGCGGGCGCGCTCCTGCAAGGGCTGCTGCGAAATCCACTCGCCGACCCGTTCGTCACCGGCACGTCGGCCGGCGCGACCCTCGCGGCGGTCGCCGCGATCGTGCTCGGTGTTACGACGCCGTTCGTCCCGCTCGCGGCCTTCGTCGGTGCGCTCGTCACCGTGACGCTCGTGTGGCGGCTCTCGCGCCTCGGCGGCGGGACGACGGTGCTCACGGTGCTGCTTGCGGGCATCGTGCTGACGTCGTTCGCGGGCGCGCTCGTGACGTTCCTTCTGCTCTCGAGCGACCGCCTGGCGCTCCAGCTGCGCGCGGTGCTCGGCTGGCTTCAAGGTGGCGTGTCGGTCATCAGCTGGAGCGAGCTCGGTGTCGCCGGGCTCGTCGTCGCGGTCGGCCTCGCGCTCGCGATCGTGCTCGCGCATCGCGTCGACGCGTACGCGTTCGGCGAGGAGACCGCGGCGACGCTCGGCGTCGATCCCGAGCGCACCACCACCGCGGTACTCGGCGCGACGGCGCTGCTCGCCGGCGCCGCGGTGGCGCTCGCGGGCCTTGTCGGATTTGTCGGGCTCGTCGTCCCGCACGCGCTTCGTTTCGTGATCGGCGCGACGCACCGCCGTCTCGTATCCGCGAGCTTCCTCGCGGGCGCCGCGGCGCTCGTGCTCGCGGATCTCGGCGCGCGCACCGTCATCGCGCCGGCGGAGCTTCCCGTCGGAGCCATCACCGGCCTGGTCGGCGCTCCGTTCTTTCTCGCGCTCCTCGTGCGCTCACGGCGGGTGGTGTTGTGACGACGCTGTCGGCGACGAACGTCTCGGCGGCGTATGGACCGCGCGTCGTCCTGCGCGACTGTTCGTTCGCGATCAGCGCACGTGAGCTCGTCGCCATCATCGGCCCGAATGGGGCCGGGAAGTCCACGCTGCTTCGGGTCCTCGCCGGCCTCGTCCAGCCATCGACCGGCGGCGTCACGCTCGATGGGTATCCGCTGCGCGGCTTCGCCCGTCCCGAGCTGGCGCGCCGCATCGCGGTCGTTCCCCAGATCTTCGACACGCTGTTTCCGTTCACGGTGCGTGAGGTCGTCGCGCTCGGGCGCACCGCCCGCCTCGGGCCCCTCGGTCGCGCGTCGTCCGACGACGTCGCCGCCGTGGAACGGGCGATCGCGGATCTCGAGCTGGGCTCGATCGCCGACCGGCGGATCGACCGGCTCTCGGGAGGCGAGCGGCAGCGCGCCGTCCTCGCGATGGCGCTCGCCCAGGAGAGCGACGTCCTGCTGCTGGACGAGCCGACCGTGCATCTGGACCCCGGTCACCAGCTGACGACGCTCGAGCTCATCCGCGGGATCGGCGAGCGCCGCGGCCTCGCGGTCTGCGCCGTGCTTCACGACCTCAATCTGGCGTCGAGCTTCGCGTCGCGGATCGTCGTGCTGGACGGTGGCCGGATCGCGAGGGACGGTCGGCCCCTCGACGTGCTGCGACCGGAGCTCCTCGACGCCGTGTTCGGTGCGGGACTCGAGATCGTCGCGCGCGATGGACGCCCCGGCGTACTGCCACGCGTCGGTACTCCGTCCTGATCCTCATCCTCGACGTGGCGCTTATCGGGGCACCCGAATTGCTGGCCTGGCGAAGCTAGCGGAGGAACGAAGCGGCTCGCACTCGGTGACCTCGTAACTTTTGAGAGGGAGAGCTATGGACGAGATCAAAGGGATCGCAAGGGTCAAGTTTCACCCCGGCAAGGTCGAGGAATGGAAGCGTCTGTCGGAAGAGGCCATGGAGATCGTGCGGACCGAGGACAGCGGCACGCTGCAGTACGAGATCTTCTTCAACGAGGACGAGAGCGAGGCCGTGGTCTTCGAGCGCTACCGCGACGCCGACGCCGCGATCGAGCACTTTTCTCACATCGGCCATTTGATGGAGCCGATCCTGGCCACCGCCTCCGTGACAGGCGAGGTGCTTGGGACGCCGAACGCGAAGATGAGAGAGCAGCTCGGAAACGGCGTCCCGAAGCTGTTCACACCTTGGCTGACCTTGCAGGAATCGGTGCAGAAGAAGTAGCCGCGCGTCCTCGCAGGAGACTGAGTCCGACCACCGCCGACCACGTTTGCGCCGCGAGGAAGACGACGGGAAGCACGCGGTCATACACGGTGCGGTCGCCGAGGTAAGGCATCACCGCCACGATCGCGAGACCCGTCACCAGGCCGAACAGCGCGAGCACGCGCGAGACGCTCATCGCTGTGAGCTGAAGGCTCGTGAGCGCGAGCCACGCGCCCATGAAAGCCGGGCCGAGCGTGCTGACCGCGATCGTGGCGTCATCGCTGATGAGCGGCTGCCATCTCGGCGCATCCAGCCCGAATGGACCTACGTAGCTCTTCCACATGGCGTAGAGGCTCGCGACCAGGCTCACTCCGAAAAGCGCAACGCCGACGCCGGCTGCCGCGAGAGCCGCGAGTGCCAGCGCCCGCGGACCGACGCGCTCGCGGACAAGGATCGCCGAGATCGGGATGCTCGGTGCGGCCATCGCGATGATCGCGGCGTATCCGGGCAGCGCGAGCACGATCGCCTCGGGGATGGCGCGGGTCCAATCGGTGAAGATCACCCCGAACTGCGTGGCGCGCAGCACGTACAGGCTGATGCCGCCGAGCGCGCTCAGCAGGAACCAGCGGCCGACTGTCCCGCTCAATCCGCGCTCACCTCGACGGGCCCGGTCCAGCCCCAGTCCCACGCCGCGAGGTCCTCGATGAGGTCGTGGTTGGTGAGGTCGAGGTAGATCGGCGTCACGCTGATCTTGCGAGCGCGCATCGCGGCCACGTCGGTACCGGGCTCGGCCTCGCCCGCGACGGCGGGACCGCCGACCCAGTAGTAGGGCTCGCCGTACGGGTCCAGCCGCTCGACGAGCTGATCGCGATAGTTGCGCTTTCCGAGCCGCGTCACCTCGACGCCCGCGATCGCGTCGCGCGGCAGCGCCGGCACGTTCACGTTCAGCAGCGCGTCCGCCGCGAAACCCTTCGCGAAGACGTTCCGCGCGAGCAGCGCCGCGAACGACGCGGCCGGCTCGAAGTCGATGTTCGCTCCGAAAGCTCCGATCGAGATCGCGATCGAGGGAACGCCGGAGAGCAGTCCCTCCATCGCCGCCGCGACCGTTCCGGAGTACGTGATGTCGTCGCCCATGTTCGAGCCGCGGTTGATGCCCGAGACGACGAGATCGGGCTTGCGCTCGAGGAATCCGAGGACGGCCAGGCGCACGCAGTCGGTCGGCGATCCGTCGGTCATGTACGCGGGCTGCCCCGTTCGAAGCAGCGTCTCGCGCACGCGAAGCGGTCGATACAGCGTGATGCTGTGACTCGCGCCGCTCCAGTTCCGCTCCGGGACGATGATCACGACCTCGCCGACCGCGGAGAGCGCGCTCGCCAGCGGCGCCAGCGCGTCCGACTCGATGCCGTCGTCGTTCGTGATGAGGATGTGTCTCTTGGCGGCGGTCACTTTCCTCGGGCGGCGAGGCGCGCCTGACGGGCGAGACGCTGGGCCTCCCGCGCTTCGGCATCGGCGTCGCGGAGATCGGCAGCCGCCGCGGCGGCCGCGGCGTCGGCCTCCTCGATGAGCGTCGAGGCCTCGGTCCGCGCGCGACGTCCCTGCGCGACCTGGAATCCGTACCGCACGAAGGTGTTGATCACGCCCGCGACCGGCATCGCGAGGAATACCCCCCAGAAGCCGCCGATCCGCGATCCGATGAGAAGGGCGAGGAACACGAAGATCGGGTGGATCCCGATCGCGTTCGACATGATGCGCGGCCCGATGACGTTCAGGACGACCTGCTGGAGCGCGATCGTGAGGACGAGCACCCACAGGAAGACGTCCGGAGCGCCGAGGAGCGTGACCGCGAGCACGGGGATCTCGGCGATGATCGGCCCGAAGAAGGGGATGACCATCGTCAGCCCGGACAGCACCGCGAGCACGCCGGCGAAAGGCACGCCGAGCGGCACGAGGATCGCGAGGGTGGCGAGGCCGTAGATGAGGCCGAGCAGGAGAGAGCCGCGGATGAACCCGCCGAAGGAACGGTCCGCGCTCTGACGCAGGAGCTCCGCTTCGCTGCGCAGCTCCGGGCTGAGCGAGGTGATGAAGCTCCGCCAGAGATGATCGCCGTCGATGAGCATGATGAAGGCGATGATGAGGACGAGCGTCGCGTTGAAGAGCACGCTCGCTGTGGCCGAGACGAACCCGACGGCGTCCGCCGCGATCGATCCGGCGATCTGCGAGAGCTTCGCCGGCACCTGCCCGTAGAGCTCGGTCACGCTGACCGGTACGCCCGCACCCTCGAGGCGCTGCTGGAGCGCGACGACCTCACGCGCCGCGCGATCCCCGTACTCGGGCGCGCGCACGATGAGGTCGTTCAGCTGGCCGACGAGCCCCGGGACGGCGAGCGCGAGCGTCCCGGCGAAGACGATCGCGATCCCGATGTACACGAGGACCACGCTGAACGTGCGATTCAGGGGCGTGCGCTGGTCGATGCGGTTCACGAGGGGCGCGAGGAGGTACGAGAGCGCCCACGCGGCGATGAAGATGATGATCACGTCGGCCACTCGCGAGAGCGCGTCCGACACGTCGGCGAGGATCTGGAAGAACGCGAGGATGATGAGAAGGACGACGAGGGTCGTCACCAGCTGCCGCTCTCGCGACGAAAGATTCACAGGCGCATGGTAATGACGGAATACCATGCTTCCCCGTGCCCGACGCGCGACCGCTCATCGATCGCTACGCGTCCTATCTCCCGGTCACCGCGCAGACACCCCGTATCACCCTCGGCGAAGGCGGCACACCGCTCGTGCGCGCGCGCGCGCTCGAGCGCGACACCGGGCTCGGCGAGATCTGGCTGAAGGTCGAGGGACAGAACCCCACCGGCTCGTTCAAGGACCGGGGCATGGTCGTCGCCGTCGCCAAGGCGCTCGAGGCCGGAGCGCGCATGGTCTTGTGCGCATCCACCGGCAACACCGCCGCATCGGCCGCCGCGTATGCCGCACGAGCGGGGATCTCCTGCACGGTCGTGCTGCCGGCAGGCCAGGTCGCCGCGGGCAAGCTGGCCCAGGCGATCGCGTACGGCGCGCGGGTCGTCGCCGTGAACGGCGCGTTCGACGCCGCCCTCGGCGTGGTTCGGGCCCTCGCCGAGCAGGGCGAGGCGACGCTCGTGAACAGCGTCAATCCGCACCGCCTGGAGGGCCAAAAGACGGCCGCGTTCGAGATCTGCGAGGCGCTGGGCGACGCGCCCGACGCCCTCTTCATCCCGGTCGGTAACGCCGGGAACATCACCGCCTACTGGAAGGGATTCGTCGAGGCCGCTCGGACCGGTCTTGCGAAACGCCGCCCGCGGATGTATGGCTACCAGGCAGCGGGGGCGGCGCCGCTCGTCAGCGGGAAGCCGGTCGCGGATCCGGAGACGGTCGCGACGGCGATCCGCATCGGGAACCCGGCGTCGTGGAGGGGGGCGGTGGTAGCGCGGGACGAGTCTGGCGGCGCGATCGACGCCGTGACCGACGAGGAGATCCTCGACGCGTATGGCTTCTTGGCGCGCTGCGAAGGCGTGTTCGCGGAGCCCGCGTCGGCCGCCGCGATCGCCGGCCTGCGCAAGCGCGCCCGCGCGCGCGGACTGCAAGGGGTCGGACGGATCGTCTGCGTGCTGACCGGTAACGGCATGAAGGACCCCGATCGCGCGCTTTCGCTCGCTGGTGCGATCCCCGAGGTCGAGGCCACACCGGACGCCGTCCGCGCTGCGTTGAAGTCGTGACCGTGGGGGAGCTCCGGGTCCGCGTGCCCGCGTCCAGCGCGAATCTCGGCCCCGGCTTCGATTCGTTCGCGATCGCACTGCCCTTGCTCGCGGAGTTCGATCTCCGACCGGCCCGCTCGTGGTCGGTCCACGTCGATGGCAACGGTCACGACGAAGCGAACGGCATCCCCACCGGCGACGAGAACCTCTTCGTCATCTCCGCGCGGGCCGCGGCCAAAGCGGCCGCGGAGACGCTCGGCGCGTACCACGTGATCCAGCGCTCCGCGATCCCGGTCGGCCGGGG
>DATBKH010000106.1:0-3127 GCA_036555955.1 Candidatus Limnocylindria bacterium
AGCCGCTCACGGTGCAACCAGGGCGTACACGTCCGTTCCTCGTGGCCGTTTCGGAGTACTCGCCGCCGCGCGATTAGCGACACGCCGCCGTCCCCTGCAGTCATTCGGAACACGATCCGCGGCTCGCGCAACCGCCGTTGAAACGGGCCTGACCCAATGCCGTTGTCTCCCGGGCGTTAGTCCTGCCGGCGACGACGACGTGGGGAGGGACCGTGGCGTTGTCACGTGTTCGCTGGGCGGCGGCCATCACGACGGTCACGACGCTCGCGCTGCTCGTGGTCGCGAGCAGCGGCGCCCCGCGCTCCGCGCGCGAGCCCGTCACCACGATCACCGCCGTCGACGGCGCCGTTCTCGTGAGTCACGACGGAGACGACTTCCTGACCGCGCGGGTGGGTGACGTCCTCACCGCCGGCGACACCGTGCGCACGGCGGAGTCTTCGGCAGAGATCACCTACGCCGAAGGGTCGAGCGTGCGTGTCGAGCCGAACAGCGAGGTGGTCGTGCGCGGCATGCCGCCGGCGAGTGAGCCGACGACGCTGACGTCCGTAGCCCAGCAGGTCGTCGACCGCACGTGGCATGTGGTGGGGCAGCTCGTGAACGGTCCGTCGCGATACGGCGCGGGCGTACGCGGGATGACCGCGTCGGTGCGAGGCTGATGACGAACTGGACGTAGCTCAGCGCAGCCATCGTCTCGATTGGGACTCTGGGCGGCTAAGCGGTTTCGAACCGCTACAGGGAGGTCCACAACCTCCAGTGCTGCCATTACACCATAGCCGCCGTGGATCGAACGCGAATGCGTTCGGAGGACTCAGTGTATCGGACTAGCGTCCCGCTTTTGCCTTCGCATCCGCATAGAGGCTTCGCACCATGTCCGCCGCCGGGTGGTATTGACCGACGTCGAGATAGACGGTCCACGTATCGACGGCACCGTTCCAGTCGCTCTTGTTGTAGAGCGCGAACCCCTTCACGAAGAGCGCGTCCGGATCCTTCGGACGCAGCGCGAGCACGCGGTCCACGGCCGCGAGCGCGCCGTCGTTGCTTCCCGACGCGACGAGGATGAGGGCGAGACCGTCGAGCGCCGACACGTTCGACGGATCCTTCGCGAGCACGGCCTGGTAGCGCGGGATCGCGTCCTGCGGACGGCCGGCCTGGACGTACCCGTCCGCGAGCGCCAGCTGAGTGGGGATATCGCCTGGGTTCGCGCTCGCGCGCGCCTCGAGCGTCGCGAGGGAGTTCTCCTGCGGCACCGTTCCGGTCACCGTTTCCCCGGGCGCGCGGTCACCGGCCGATGGCGGAAGGAAGAACACGGCGGTCCCGACCGCGACGGCCGCGAGCAACGCGGCGACGACGAGCGTCGGCACCGGGGCGCGCGTCCGCGGCTCGGTGCGCCGGTCGACGAACGCATCACGCTCGAGCGACGCGCGCAGACGCGTGTAGTCGCCTGGCGCGATCGTGCCGGCGGCGCGCGCGAACTCAAGATCACGTAGCGAGCTGACGGCGCGGGCGACGTCATCCCGCCGGTCCGGCGGATCGGCTGGCCACGCCATGGGCCGCCGCGCGAGCGGGGCCACCGCGGCGGCGGCGCCGCCAAGCAGCAGGACGACGAACAGCGCGACGGTCATCCTTCGGCCGCCTCCTCCGCCGCGACGCGCTCGCGGAGTGCGGCGATCTGAAGAGGGCTGGGCTGCGGCGCGACCGTCGTGTCGCGCGATCGCACTCGCCCGCTCACGAGGACCGCCCCGGCGGCGACGATGGCGATGGGCGCTAGCCACACCAGGGCGCTCCACGACGTGACCGGGGGCGCGAGGAGGATCCAGTCCCCATACGCGGCGCGGAACTCCGCTTCGATCTCCCCGTCGGTGCGCCCCTCGCTCACGCGCTGCGCCACGAGGTCGCGCATCTGCCGCGCGGTCTCGCTCGTCGAATCCTTCACCGACAGCCCCTGACACACCGGGCACCGGAGCTCCGCGGCGATGCGGTCGACGCGCTCCTCGGGCGTCGGGTCGTGCGGGCGTGCCGCGACGACGAGGATCGCGGCGAGCGCCAGGAGCGCGGCGAGGATGACGCGGCGCGGCGTCATCGCGTCGCCGCCTGATCGCGCAGCTGCTCGATCGCGGTCACGAGCGTGGTTTCGTCGATCGGGCCGATGTGGCGACCCGCGATCACCCCGTCCGCACCGATGAAGAACGTCTCCGGCGGGCCGAAGACACCGTAGGAGAGTGCGACGCGGCCGTCGTCGTCGGCGACCGTCGCCCATCCCATGCCCATCCGCGTCGCGTACGCCAGGCCGCTGTCGCGCGACTCCTGGTAATCGACGCCGAGCATGACGACGTCGCTCGTGCGATACCGCTCGTAGACCCGCACCAGCGCGGGATTCTCTTCGGTGCACGGCAGGCACCACGACGCGAAGAAGTTCACGACCACGATCTTCCCCGCGAGATCGGAGAGCGCGACCTTGCCCGAGCCGTCGAGCCGATCGAGCGTGAACTCGGGTGCCGGTTTTCCGATCGTCCCCGTCTTGATGTCGTGAGGGTCGCGGCGGAACGCGAGCGCGAGCGTGATGACGGTCCCGAGCAGGGCCACCACCACCGCGGCGCGAGCGACCTGAGCGAGCGTCATTCGGCCGGCGCCGGCGCTTCGCTGACCGTGAGCCGGACCGCGCGCCGTCGCGGGGCCGGCAGCGCGGCGATGATCGCGCCGATCCCGACGACGGCGCCGCCCAGCCAGAGCCACGACACGCCCGGGATCACGCGCGTCCGGATCGTGGCCCACGCGAACGCGCGTGCGTCGTAGGCGGCGAGGATCGTGTACACGTCGTCGCGAAGACCGGCGGCAATGCCCGGCGACCCGATGGCCTGGGCGCTGTTCGGATACTGCACGAGCGCGGGACGGAGCCGATCGCTCGCGCCGTTGCCGGTGACGACGAGATCCGCGACGACCGAGTCGCGCTGCGGCTCGCTCACGGGCCGCACGGCGTCGAGCCGGACGGTGTATCCCGCGACCGCAAGCGTGTCACCCGGCGCGAGCGTCTTCTCGGTGTCGACCGTTCGCGCCTGACTCGTCGCGACCGCGAGCGCGATCAGGACGATCCCGAGATGGACCACGTATCCGCCGTACCGGCGACCGT
>DATBKH010000107.1:0-5578 GCA_036555955.1 Candidatus Limnocylindria bacterium
CAAGTCCTTCTACATGCCGGTCCGGAAGAGCGCCTCGAACGACGACGCGCTGAAGGCGTACTGGGCGTCGAACGCGCAGGCGAAGCAGTCCTTCGACGCGATCCAGTACTCGACGCCCGAGCCGAACGTGCGCGGGCAGCAGGACATCCGCGACGTCATCTTCAACATGATCACCGAGGTCCTCACCGCAAAGTCGACACCCGACGCGGCGATGGCGACCGCGACGACGAAGGCGAACCAGATCCTCAAAGACGCGCAATAGCCCCTTGCGGCGACCTGAAGATGAGCGCCGGGCCCCCTGGGTCCGGCGCTCGTCGTTATGAGTCCCGGCGCTTGGCGAGCTCCGCCTCCAGGAGCTTCACGCGCTCTTCGCGTTCTCGAAGGCGGTCCTTCTCCTTCTCCACGACATCCTTCGGAGCCTTGTCCGCGAAACCCGGCTTCGCGAGCAGGTCGCGCGAGCGCTCCAGCATCCGCCGTGCTTCCTCGAGATCGCGCCGCAGCCGCGCGCCGTCCTGCTCCTCGTCGCGCCCCACGACGACGCGGATCTCGATGGCTCGCGCGACGACCGCCGAGCCCTCGGCGGAGCCCAGGGTGACTTCGCTGTTCGTGAGCGCACCGATCTGCGCGAGCAGGTCGCGGACCTGGGCGGCGTTCCCGGCAAGCGACACCTTCGCCCGAGCTGACGGGTCGAGCCCCGCCTCCTGGCGCAGGTTGCGGATCGCGCGCACCACGTCGACGAGGATCGCGAATCGCTCCTCCAGCGCGCCGTCTCGCGCATCCGCTTCGGGCCACGCCGACACCGCAAGCGAGGGCTGCGCTTCCTTCTTTCCCGCGCGCTCCCAGAGCTGTAGCGCGATGGTCTCGGTGATGAACGGCATGGACGGATGGAGCAGGCGCAGGATCCGATCGAGCACGTGCGCGAGCACGCGCACCGTCTCGCCGGCGTCGGCACCGCGGAGGGCGGGCTTCGCGAGCTCGACGTAGATGTCCGCGAACTCATTCCAGATGAAGCTCTCGAGCGCGACGAGGTACTCCCCGAACAGGTAGCCCTCGATGAGACGGGTCGCTTCGGCGACGGCGGCATCGGTCCGCGACAGGATCCAGCGCGCGGCCTCGTTCCGCGGCGCCGGGCGCTCGTCGGCGGCGTGCCCGGCGAACGCGTCGCGGTGCTCGTCGACCTGTCGGAGGACGAATCGGCCGATGTTCCAGAGCTTGTTTCCGAAGTTCCGAGCATGGTCGAGCTTGTTCTGCGAGAGCTGCGAGTCGGCCCCCGCGGCGATGCCGTGCACGAGCGCGTAGCGGAGGGCGTCGGCGCCGTACTCCTTGATGAAGTCGACCGGGCTCACCACGTTGCCGAGGGACTTGCTCATCTTCACCGTGCCGACGCGGACGAGCCCGTGCAGGTACACGGTGTCGAACGGGATGTCCCCCATGTGCTCGAGGCCGAGCATGATCATCCGCGCCACCCAGAAGAAGAGGATGTCGTACCCCGTCTCGAGGACCGAGCCCGGGTAGTAACGCTTCAGGTCAGGAGTCGCGTCCGGCCACCCGAGCGTGCTGAACGGCCAGAGCCCTGACGAGAACCACGTGTCGAGCACGTCGGGGTCCTGATAGATGTCATCGCTGCGGCAGCGCGTGCAACGCGTCGGATCCGGCGCGTCCTCCTCCGGGAGGATCACGTTGTCGCAGTCGCGGCAATACCAGACCGGGATGGAGTGGCCCCACCAGATCTGCCGCGACACCGGCCAGTCGCGGATGTTCTCCATCCAGTTGAAATAGACCTTCTCCTGGTACTTCGGCACGATCGCGATGCGGCCGTCACGCACCGCTTCGATCGCGGGCGGCGCGAGCCGATCCATCCGCACCCACCACTGCTTGAGCACGAGCGGCTCGTCGACCGTGCCGCAGCGATCGTGCACCGCGATCGCATGCGTGATCGGCTCCTCCTTCATGAGGAGCCCGGCGGCGCGCAGCTTCTCCACCATCAGCTTTCGTCCGGCCTCGCGGTCGGGTCCCGCGAGCGGCCCGGCGGCCGGCGTCATCATCCCGCGCTTGTCGATCACGGACAGGACCGGCAGCCCGTGCCGCTGGCCGATCTCGAAGTCGGTCTGATCGTGGCCGGGCGTGATCTTCAGCGCACCGGTCCCGAAGCTCGGGTCGACCGCCGCGTCGGCGATGATCGGCACGCGGCGCTCCACGCCGGGAACGAGCACCTCCTTCCCGACGAGGGCGTTCCAGCGCTTGTCGTCGGGATGAACGGCGACGGCCACGTCCGCGACGATCGTCTCGGGCCGGGTCGTCGCGACGACGACGTCGGGCGTGCCCGCGGGCATCGGCTGCGCCCAGGGATAGCGCACGTAGTACAGCGTGTCGGTGCGTTCGACGTGCTTCACCTCGAGGTCGGAGTACGTCGTCTGGTCCCGAAGGCACCAGTGCACGATCCGATCGGCGCGGTAGAGGTGCCCCTTGTTGTAGAGCCGGATGAAGTGCGTGCGAACGGCGCGCTGCTTCGCCGGCTCCATCGTGAAGTTCGGCCGCGACCAGTCGAGCGAGCATCCGAGCATGCGGAGCTGCCTCTCGATCCGCGGGCGGTAGTGGTCCATCCACTTCCACATCTCGGCGAGGAACTTCTCGCGGCCGAGCTCATGGCGGCCGATCCCCTCTTTGGCGAGCTCGTTCTCGACGACGACCTGCGCGATGATCCCGGCGTGGTCGGTGCCCGGCATGTAGAGGGTCGGCTCGCCGAGCATGCGGTGGTAGCGCGCCATGATGTCCTCGTAGCCGCCGAACCCGAGCGCGTGCCCAAGATGGAGGTCGCCGGTCACGTTCGGCAGCGGCAGCATCATCACGAAGGGCCGTTTCGGATTTCGCTCGTCGGGCGTGAAGAACCCGCTCGACTCCCACCACGCGTACAGATCCGACTCGACCGCGGCCGGACGGAAGTTCTTCTCAGCGAGATCGCGCGCGGACCTCGGTGCGTCGCTCGTCGCCGCCATCGGTGGACCTCCTTCGCGTTGTCGGCGAAAACAAAGACGCCGCCTCGTCCAAGGACGAGCGGCGTCGTGGTACCACCCTGGCTTCGCGCGGCCGTGCCGCGCCTCACGTCCGCGCTAACGGGCGGACCCGATCCGGCTCGCGGGCGACCTTCCGAGCCTCTCGCGCGGCGCCCTCACACCCGCCTGGGCGCCTTCTCTATCGGTGCGAGGCTCGTACTCCTCCCGGTCCTGGCCGGTATCTCCAGAGGATAGCGAAGATGGCGAGGAACACGGCGGCGGTCGCGAGAGCGACGAGCGTCGCCGCCTGATCCGAGCTCACGCGATTCATGAGGAGTCCGCGCTCCGCCGTCGCCGGCGCCGCCTGATACCCGGCCACCGCCCTCGCCGGCGCCGCGCCGGCGAGCGCGGGCGCGCATTCGACCTCGCCGCCGCTCGAAACGGCGAGGGCCTGCGCGTCGCAGCGCGCCGCCGTCCCCGGGGCGCCCGCGATCAGACCGATCGCCGCGAAAACGATCGAAAGCGCAAAACCCACTCGGAGAAGGAGATTCCCCACGGCGCATCCGGGTGCACGAGCGATGCCGCGGCCCGAAGGACGGTCGAGCGAGCGCTAGGCCGGGGTGCGCCTGCGGCCGAGCGCCTTCTGGCGGTACATCGCGCGGTCCGCGGCCTCGACGAGCGCGTCGACGGTCGCTTCGTCGGTCGCGTCGGCGACACCCCAGGCTATCGAGGGCAGTCCGTGACCGCCGCCGATCGTCCCGGCCGCGATGCGCTCGGCGAGGCGGCGCACGATTCGCTCGGCGGTGAGGATGGGCGTGCCGACGAAGAGCACCGCGAACTCGTCACCGCCGATGCGCGCCACGAGGTCGCCCTCACGGACGCCCGCCTGGAGCAGCTCGCCGACGCGGACGAGCGCCTCGTCCCCGGCCGCGTGACCGAGGCGGTCGTTCAGCGCCTTCAGGCCGTTCGCGTCGAGGATCGCGACGGAGAGCGCCTCGCCGTCGCGGCGCGCAAGCGCGCGCTCCAGACAGTCGAAGAAGCTGCGCCGGTTCGCCAGCCCGGTCAGCGGGTCGGTCGCGGCCGCGGTCTTGGCGGCCTGGTGGAGCTTGGCGACACGGACCGCCGCCGCCACCTGGTGCGAGACCGCGGTGAGCAGCTCCTCGTCGTCGCGTCCGAAGGCGGCGACGCGCGGGCTCTCCACGCCGAGGACGCCGATCGGCTCGTCACCGAGCTGCAGCGGAACGCAGAGCACCGACCGGATCTCGTCCGGGCCGTAGAAGCGCGGGTCGAGGCGGCCGTCAGCCACGTTCTGCAGCTCGCCGCGTTCGACGACCCACCAGCTGATGCCCTGCCCGCGCGGCAGCCGCTGACCCAGATACGACCCGGACGGCCCGACGGCCGCGCGGATGACGAGGTGGTCGCCGGCGTCATCGAGCGTGAGCAGGAAGCCGTTCTCGTATCCCATCGCGTCGCAGATGATCCGGAGCAGCCTGCCTGCGAGCTCGTCGATGTCGAGGACCGCGCTGATCTCCGAGGCGAGACGCTGAAGGATCGCCAGATGCCGTCCATGCGTCTGGGCATTCGCGGCGAACTGCTCGAGGAGCACTCCTGGACCCGGAACGTCCTCGATGTCCTCGTGGAGGATCCCCGCGATCCGCCGCAGCTGCGCGGCTCCCTGCGCCCGGTCGCGCTCGATGAGCCGGAGGAATGCGTCGACGACCGCGGGATGGAACTGCGTGCCGCGGCAGCGGAGCAGCTCGGCGCACGCGTACTCGACGGTCTGTGCCGGCTTGTACGAGCGCCGGCTCACGATCACCTCGAACGCATCGGCGGCCGCGACGACGTACGCCTCGATCGGCACGAGATCGCCGCCCAGCGCGTCGGGGTAGCCGCTTCCGTCGTAGCGCTCGTGGTGCATCCGCACGATCGGAACGAGATCGCGGAGCGGTTCGACGGCGTTCACGATCGACGCGCCGAGCCCCGAGTGGCTGCGCATGATCACCCACTCGTCCGGCGTCAGCGTCCCGGGCTTGTTCAAAATGGCGTCCGGTACTCCGATCTTGCCGATGTCGTGGAGGAGAGCGCCGAGCTGGATGCGGCGGACCTGGTCCGTCGAGAGCTGCATCTCCTCGGCGATGCCGCGCGCCAGCGCCGACACGCGCGCGGAGTGGCTCCGCGTGTATGGATCGCGCGCGTCGACCGCGGCCGCGAGCGCGCGGACGGACGCGAGGTAGAGCTCGCGCATCCGACCGAGCGCCTCGGCGTTCTCGAACGCGGTCGCCACGAGGTTCGCGAGCGTCTGCAGAACGGCCACGTCCTCGTCGTCCAGCGCATTCGGCGGGTCCGCGCCGCAGCTCAGCACGCCGACGAGCTTCCCGCGGCTCTTCATCGGCAGATAGACGGCGCCGTCGAAGCGCACCGCCTCGCCGCTCGTCACGACCTTGCTCGCCGGACCGGACGCGACCGCGATGCGGCGCTCCCCGGGCCGGACGTCGTCGCCGCGCGCCTCGAGGACGAACTCGAGCTCGGCGGTCTGCTCGTCGTAACGGACGACGGCGAAGGAGTCTCTCGAAACGAGCGCCGCC
>DATBKH010000108.1:0-21574 GCA_036555955.1 Candidatus Limnocylindria bacterium
ATCGCCGAGGATGGGTTCGCGCGGGCCTCGATGCTCCGCGATCGGCGCGACGCACGCCTCGAGCCGGCGTTCCGCATCTGGCCTCGCGCCTGGAAAACCGCCCTCGCCGTCGCGAACGGCGAAGCGCCGTACTCCGTGTACTCGGACAAGCTGCGCGAGCTCGAGACGGGTCATCCCGTCTCGCTGCGGCACCTCGTCGACTTCGTGACTCCGCTCGATGGCGAGGCGGAGCCCGCCGACACCGCGGCGGGCGAGCACGCCGCTCCGTTCTACATCTCGTCGATGTCGTTCGGGTCACAGGGCGAGACCGCGTATCGCGCGTACGCCGAGGCGATGGCCCGTCTCGACATGCTCTGCGTGAACGGCGAGGGCGGCGAGCTGCCGGATCTCATCGGGCGCTACCCGCGCAACCGCGGGCAGCAGATAGCGTCGGGCCGCTTTGGCGTGTCGGCGCTCCTCGCGAACTCGTCCAACTACCTCGAGATCAAGATCGGTCAGGGGGCGAAGCCGGGCGAGGGCGGCCACCTGCCCGCGCGGAAGGTCAGCGCGAAGGTCGCGCTCGCGCGCAACGCGCGTCCCGGCATCGACCTCATCTCGCCCTCGAACAACCACGACATCTACTCGATCGAAGACCTCGCGCAGGTCGTCCACGAGCTGAAGACGGTCAACCCGCGAGCCCGCGTCGCCGTCAAAGTCCCGGTCGTTCCGGACATCGGCGTCATCGCGGTCGGCATCGCGAAAGCCGGCGCGGACATCATCACGCTCTCGGGCTACGACGGCGGCACCGGCGCGGCACGCCAGCACGCGCTCCGCCGCGCGGGCATGCCCGTCGAGATCGGCGTGGCGCAGGCGCATCGCGCGCTCGTCGACTCGGGGCTGCGTGACGTGGTCGAGGTCTGGTGCGACGGCGGGATGAAGAGCGCGGTCGACGTCGCGAAGATGCTCTGTCTCGGCGCCGATCGCGTCGGCTTCGGAACGCTCGCGATGGTCGCGATCGGTTGCACGATCTGCCGCGGCTGCCAGCTCGACACGTGCCACGTGGGCATCGCGACGCAGCTCGAATCCGCGGCCGAGGCGACCGAGCGCGGGCTGAAGCGGTTCGAGCCGCGCGAGCTCGAGCGCGCGGTGCAGAACCTCGAGCGCTTCTTCACCGCGCTCACGGCGGAGCTCGCCCGCATCGCGGGGCAGCTCGGCGTGCGGAGCACGGCCGATCTCGTCGGTCGCGCCGACCTTCTCGCCCAGGTCCGCGGACAGGACCGCGTCGACCTCGCCGCGCTGCTCACGCCGGTCACCTGGACACCGCCGGGCCGGCGCGACGTGCGGGTCATCGCGGGTGTGGCCGTCGCCGAGGCCGAGTCGGAGCGCCAGCTTCGCGCGAACGATCGCTTCGTCGCCACCGACGCCTCCGGCGAGCTCGCGCGCCTGCGCATCGCCGGCGTCACCGTGGAAGACGTCGTGCCGACGTACCGCGAGGGCTCGGTCGCGGGCAACGGCTTCGCCGCGTACGCGACCGACGGCGTGGCGCTCTCGATCCGCGGTGGCGCGCAGGACGGCGCGGCGAAGACCGCGCTCGGCGGGGCCGTCGCCATCATGAAGGCGCGCAACGGCGACGGCCGCTTCGTCGACGGATCCGTCGGCAAGTGCTTCGCCTACGGCGCGCAGCGCGGGCGGTTCCTCGTGCAGGGCGGCGCCGACGCGCGCGCCGCGATCCGCCTCTCCGGCGCCGAGCTCGTCTTCGGCGGCGACCTCCGTGGCTTCGCCTTCGAGTACATGACCGGAGGCACCGCGGTGGTGCTCGGCGATCCCGGCCGTTGGATCTGCTCGGGGATGAGCGGCGGCGTCGTGTACCTGCGCCACGATCCGACGCGCGGTCTCGACGAGGCCGCTCTACGCGACCGGTTCGCGAAAGGCGCGAAGGTGCACATGCGCGCGCCGCGCGAGGAGGACGTTCCGCCTCTTCGCGAGCTCCTCACGTCGTATGCGCACGCGCTGACCGAGAGCGGCCAGCGCGACGCTGCCGCGCGCGTCATGAGCTTGCTCGACGACGCGCCCGCGAGCTTCCGCGTCGTGCGTCCCGGCACCGAGATCACCGACCAGACCGTCTCGACCGAATAATTCCGAGGCGTGAGCCTCTTTGCGGTCGCGCTTGTCCTGACGTCGGCCGTTTTCCATGCCACCTGGAACCTTCTCGCCAAGCGCGCGAACGCCGACACGCCGTTCCTCTGGCTCGCGTATCTGGTGGGGGCCGGCGTCTTCGCGCCGTTCGCGATCGGGATCATCGTCGTCGCGCATCCGGTCATCGGCTGGTTCGCGCTCGCCTTCGTGGTCGTCGCTGTCGGTCTTCAGACGCTCTACTTCGCGACGCTCACCGCGGGATATCGCGCCGGCGACCTCTCGCTCGTCTACCCCGTCGCGCGCGCGAGCGGCCCGCTCCTCGCGACGGCCGGCGCGATCGCGATCTTCGGCGAGCGGCCCACGCCGGTCGCGATCGCGGGCGCGCTCGCCATCGTCGCCGGCACGCTCGTGCTCACCGGCGACCCGCGCGCGCTGCGGCGCGACGGCGCCGGCGCGGCGGTCGGCTTCGCACTGGCGACCGGCGCGGTGATCGGCCTCTACACGCTCTGGGACAAGACCGCCGTCTCCGTGCTCCTCATTCCGCCGCTCGTGTACGACTGGGCGACCGTGGTCGGTCAGGCGATCGTCGTGACTCCGGTGGCGCTTCGGCGCCGCGAAGCGGTGCGCGAGGTCTGGCGCCGCCACCGCGCGGAAGTGATCGGGGTGGGGATCCTGAGTCGTCTCGCGTACATCCTCGTGCTCACGGCGCTCGTCGTGAGCCCCGTCTCATACGTCGCTCCGGCGCGGGAGATCGGCATCCTCATCGGCGCGATGCTCGGCGCGCGCGTCCTGGCCGAAGGTCACCTCGTGCGCCGGGGTATCGGTGCGGCGGCAATGGTCGTCGGCGTGATCGCCCTCGCGCTCGGATGAGCGGATGGCGCTAGGACCGCGCACTAGTATCCGCGCGATGCGGCCTCTCCGCGTGCTCATCCTCGTCGTCCTCATGCTGGCGCTCACGCCGGCGCCGGCGGCGGCGGCCGACGTCCGCCAGGGCACCGACATCGTGATCGCGAGCACCGACACGATCAACGACGATCTTTACGCCTTCGGTCAGAACATCGCCGTGAATGGAACGATCAACGGCGATCTCATCGCCGTCGGCGCGAACATCAGCGTCGACGGCAACGTCACCGGCGACGTCATCGCCGCCGGGAACAGCGTCGCCATCCGCGGACAGGTCGGCGGCAGCGTTCGCGCGGCCGGCAACACCGTCGTCGTCGACGGGAAGATCACCGACGACCTCGTCGCCGCCGGCAGCGACGTCACGATCCTCGGGAATGGGAACGTGGGCCGCGACGCGCTCGTCGCCGGCGCGACCACGACCGTGAGCGGCCAGGTCCGGCGCAACCTTCAAGCCGCGGGCACCACCGTGAAGATCGATGGTCCGGTCGGCGGAGACGTCATCGCGAACGCCGAGCGGCTCCAGCTCACCGATCGCGCGACGGTCAGCGGCAACCTCAGCTACACGAGCCGCAACGCCGCGCAGATCGCGAACCCGTCGTCGGTGAAGGGCACGGTCCAGCACTCGGTCCCGACGGCCCGCGAGGCTCCCGTGACCGGGCCGACCGCGATGGTCCTCGACTGGCTCAAGGGCCTCATCGGACTGCTGATCCTCGGGATCCTCGTCGTGTTCTTCTTCCCGGGGTTCTCGCGGCGCGCGGGCGAGGCGCTCGTGCGGTCGCCGTGGATGAGTCTCGCGATCGGCGCGCTCGTGCTCATCGGACTGCCGATCCTCGCGATCCTCTTCTTCGTCGTCGGCGCGCTCATCGGTGGATGGTGGATCGGCCTCGTCGCGCTGGCCGTCTACGGAGTCGTGCTCGCGCTCAGCATTCCCGTCGCGGGGCTCGGCGTCGGCGGCGGGATCCTGCGCCTCGCGCGACGGCCGGTGCCGGTGTGGCTCGCGTTGCTCATCGGTCTCGTCGTGTTGCTCCTCGTCGCGCTCATCCCGATCCTCGGTCCGCTCGTGATCTTCTGCGCGCTGCTCTTCGGAATGGGCGCGACGACGATCGCGGTCGCGGGCGGCCGTCGTCCGGAGCCGGCAGCCGTCTAGCGCGCTCCGCGGCTAGCATGCGGTCGTGGCCGAGATCGCGCTGATCCCGATCCCCGGGACGCTCACGCCGCGTTCGGGCACCTTCACGTTCCGCGATTCCACCGCGATCGTCGCGCCGCCGGAGCTGCGCACGCAGGCCGACCTCCTTCGCGACGCACTGCGTCCGGCGATGGGCCTGCCACTTCCCATCGCGACGTCGGCGACGGGGTCGCGCGTCACGCTCGCGCTCGACGCTGGCGCCGGACTCGGTGACGAGGGCTACCGGCTGACGGCGAACGCCGACGAGATCGCGATCCGCGCGTCGCATCCGGCCGGGATCCTCCAGGGATCGCAGACGCTCCGCCAGCTCCTTCCCCCCGAGATCTTCCGGCGATCGGTCGTGGCGAACGCGGCGTGGTCGGTGCCGGCAGTCGAGATCGAAGACAGCCCGACTTTCGCTTGGCGCGGCAGCCACCTCGACGTCGGTCGGCACTTCATGCCGAAGGAATTCATCCTGAAGCACCTCGACCTTCTCGCGCTGCACAAGCTCAACGTCTTCCACTGGCACCTGACCGAGGATCAGGGCTGGCGCATCGAGATCAAGAAGTACCCGAAGCTCACGTCGGTGGGCGCTTTCCGTAAGGACTCGATGACCGCGCCGCGGACGAGGGATCCCGCGCTGCGCAAGTTCGCAGGCCGGCCGCACGGCGGCTTCTACACGCAGGACGACGTCCGCGAAGTCGTCGCGTATGCGGCGGCGCGCGGGATCACCGTGCTGCCCGAGATCGAGATGCCCGGGCACGCCCTCGCCGCGATCGCGGCATACCCGGAGCTTGGGAACACCGGCCAACCCGTGGAGGTACTCACGTACTGGGGCATCACCGACCACGTGCTCGGTGTGACCGACAACGTGCTGCGCTTCTTCGAGGACGTGCTGGAGGAAGTGCTCGACCTGTTCCCGTCGAAGTTCATCCATGTCGGCGGGGACGAGTGCCCGAAGGTCGAGTGGAAGCGGACGCCCGCCGCGCAGGAGCGCATGAAGAAGGAAGGTCTCAAGGACGAGGACGAGCTCCAGTCCTGGTTCATCAGGCACTTCGACGCCTGGCTCGCCAAGCGCGGGCGTCGGCTGGTCGGCTGGGACGAGATCCTCGAGGGTGGTCTCGCGCCGGGCGCGACGGTCATGAGCTGGCGCGGCGAGCAGGGCGGGATCGACGCCGCGAGGTCGGGACACGACGTCGTCATGGCGCCGCAGAAACCGACCTATCTCGACCATTCGCAGACGGAGCTTCCCGTCGAGCCGCCGGGCATCGGGGGGCACAACTCGCTCGAGGACGTGTATGCGTATCGGCCCGTCCCGAAGGAGCTGACGGCCGACGAGGCGAAGCACGTCCTCGGCGCGCAGGGCCAGCTCTGGACCGAGTACATGCCAGATCCGAAGCGCGTCGAGTACATGGCCTGGCCACGTCTCATCGCGCTGTCCGAGGTGCTCTGGTCCCCGCCGCAGACGCGGGACCTGGCGTCGTTCAAGAAGCGGCTCGAGGTACATCTGCGGCGGCTCGAGATCCTCGACGTGAACTACCGCGGGCGGTTCATGCCGCCGGACTGATCCTGCGGGACTAAACTCGCGCCTTACGCGTCAGGGGGAGGTCCGTATGCCTGATCGCCGTTCGCTCCTGATCCCGGCGCTCCTCGTCGGGGCGCTCCTCGTGTCCGCATGCACGAGTCCAACGCAGTCGGGCGCTTCGTCGTCGCCCGGGTCCGCGGGAACGCCCGTCGCCGGGGGCACGGTGACGATCCCGATCGGCGCCGATCCGACGCTGAACCCGTGGAGCCCGAACGCGTTCGTCGAGTCGTTGTTCATCAACCGCGCGATCTTCGAGGGGCTGACGAAGCCCGGGAAGGATCTCGCGCCGGCGCCGGACCTCGCGGAGAGCTGGACGACCGCGCCGGACGGACTGAGCTGGACGTTCAAGCTCCGCAGCGGAGTGAAGTGGAGCGACGGCACGCCGTTCACCGCGGATGACGTCGCGTTCACGTTCAACGACATCGTCCTGAAGCCCGACCTCGGTGCGCAGAACCGCGCGAGCTACGCCGCCGTCACGAAGGTCGTGGCCGTCGATCCGACGACGGTGCGGTTCGACCTCACGCGCAAGTTCGCCGCGCTTGCGTCGTTCCTCGCGTACAACGCCGGCATCCTTCCAAAGCACGTGCTCTCGGCAAACCCGCTGACCACGACCTCGTTCAACAAGGGCGTGCCCGTGAGCACGGGACCGTTCAAGGTCGAGAAGTACACCTCGGGGCAGAGCGTCTCGCTCGTGCGTAACGAGAACTACTTCGGGCCGAAGGCGTACCTCGACAAGGTGGTCTTCACCGTGGTGCCGGACCCCAACACGCAGATCGCGCAGGCGCTTTCCGGCGACATCACGATCATGATCCTCGACAACAAGGCCGCGGTGGATCGCGTGAAGAGCGCGAGCACGCTCTCCGTCGTGTCGCGGCCGCTCGTCCAGTACTACTGGCTCGCGCTGAACCAGACCGATCCGCGCTTCACGGATGTCCGCGTGCGGCAGGCCTTCGTCCAGGCCATCGACCGTCAGGCGATCATCAAGTCGGTCGAGCTCGGGTACGGCTCGATCGCGAACTCGCCGATCACCCCGGCGCTCGCCGCGTATTACGACCCGTCGCTCGCGTCGAAGTACCCGTACGACCCCGCGAAGGCGAAGGATCTGCTCGCGCAGGCGGGCTGGACGCCCGGACCGGACGGCGTGCTCCAGAAGAACGGGCAGCCGTTCAAGTTCACGATGGACGTCGGGCAGCGCGGCGTGCTCGAGCCCGTGAACGCGCTGATCCAGCAGGACCTGAAGAAGGTCGGCGTCATCGCCGACCTCAACACGATGGAGTGGAACAGCTACATCCAGAAGGACGTCGTTCGCCGCGAGTACACCGCGACCGTGAACTGGTGGACGTACCCGTCCGACCCGGACGTGTTCCCGTACTACCACTCGAGCGCCGCCGGCAAGGGGTTCAACATCCCGGGCTACCAGGACCCGAAGCTCGACGATCTGCTCGTGCAGGGACAGAGCGCGAGCGACCTCGAGGCGCGCAAGGCCGTCTACAAGCAGCTGCAGGCCTATACGTCGGAGACGCTTCCGTACCTCTTCCTTTGGTACCCGCAGGAGATCGACGTGATCAGCACGCAGCTGAAGGGCGTTCCCGAGCTCGGGCTGCGTGACGCGATGCACTACCTCGGCGAATGGTGGTTGGCCAAGAAGTAACTCGCTTCCTTCTTCAGCGCATCGCGTTGGGGGCGCTCGTGATCGTCTTCGCGAGCGCCCTCACGTTCTTCTTCGTCAATCTCGCGCCGGGCGGGCCCGCGTCGATCATGCGGTTCGACGTGTCGGCGGACCAGCGCGAAGCGCTCATAAAGCTGATGGGCCTCGATCGTCCCGTGCCGCAGCGGTACGTCGAATGGCTCGCCGGCGCGGTCCGTGGTGACCTCGGCACGTCGCTGCTGACGAACGAGCCCGTCACCACGCGCATCGCCGACCGGCTTCCGAACACGCTCACGCTCGCCGGAACGGCGCTCCTCATCTCCGTCGGGCTCGGTCTGCCGATCGGCGTGTTGCAGGCGATGCGCCGCGGCAAAGCCCTTGACCACCTCCTCAGCCTCCTGACGGCGGTCGGCCTCTCCGTCCCGGTGTTCTGGCTCGGGATCGTGCTGATCCTCGTCTTCGCCGTCACGCTCCACGTGCTGCCGTCGGCGGGCGTGACGTCGGCCGCGGAAGACACCCTCGCCGATCGGCTCTCGCACCTGGTCCTTCCCGCGGTCGCGCTCGCTACCACGATCCTGCCGACCGTCGTTCGGTTCACGCGCTCGTCGATGATCGAGGTCCTCCACGAGGACTACGTCCGCACCGCGGCCTCAAAGGGCCTGCGCCCCCGCACCGTCATGACACGTCATGCCCTGCGCAACGCGCTCATTCCGGTGGTGAGCGCCGTCGGCGCGCTCGTGCCGCGCCTCATCGGCGGGACGGTGGTGACGGAGGCGGTCTTCGGATGGCCGGGCATGGGGCGCCTCGCGCTCGAGGCGGCACAGGGCCGGGACTACCCGCTCGTGACCGGGCTCACCGTCGTCGTCGCGGCCATCGCCGTCGTCGCGAGCCTCGTCGTGGACATCGCGTATACCCGGATCGATCCGCGGCTGCGGCTCGCATGAGTCGCATCGGGATAGCGGCGCTCGCCGTCCTCGGAGCGGTGGCGGTGCTGGCCGTCCTTGGTCCCCTCGCATGGACCATTCCACCGGAGGCGACCGACCCGCTGCATGGGCTCGCCACGCCGAGCGCCGCGCATCCGCTCGGGACCGATGAGCTCGGCCGCGACGTTCTGAGCCGGCTGCTTCACGGCAGCCGCGTCACGCTGCTCGTCGGTGTGTCCGCGATGCTCGCGGCGATCGTGATCGGTGTCGTCGTCGGGGCGGTCGCCGGCTTCAAAGGCGGGTGGATCGACGGCATGCTCATGCGCTTCACCGACGCGATGCTCGCCGTCCCGGCGTTCTTCTTCATCCTCGTCGTGATCACGGTCCTCGGGACCGGCGTGGCGACCCTCGTCCTCGTCATCGGCGCGCTCTCGTGGATGCCCGTCGCGCGGATCGTCTACGGCGAGACGCTGCGGTGGAAAGCGGCGGAGTTCGTCCTCGCGGCGGTAGCGCTCGGGGTGAGCGGGCCGCGTCTTCTCGGGCGCCACATCCTCCCGCAGGCCATCCCGGCGCTCGTCGTCTCGGCGACCCTCGGAGTCGCCTTCGCGATCCTCACCGAGTCTGCGCTCAGCTACCTCGGGCTGGGTGTGCAGCCGCCGCTGCCGTCGTGGGGCAACATGCTCCAGCGCGCGCAGCTGTACGTCTTCACCGCGCCGACGCTCGCGCTCTACCCAGGCCTCGCGATCACGCTCGTCGTGCTCGCCTTCAACTTTCTCGGCGACGGCCTCCGCGACGCGCTCGATCCGCGCCGGCGTCGCTAATATCGGGCGCGGGCGCACAGGGGAGGACACAACATGAAGACGGCCGACGTTGCGAAGCGAACGACATACCAGGGTTACCAGAGCTTCGGCTACCTCGACCCGGGCACCGACTATCGCGAATTCAAGCTCGCCAAAGAGCTCGACCGCGTCCCGTCACGAAAGGTTGAGGTCACCGACGCGCAGGAAGCGCGGGTCTGGCGTCTCCTGGACGAGCACATGACGATCTCGCTCCACGACCACTGCTTCATCGTCCCCGAGGACTTCGACGACCTCGCGGAGTACCGACGGCAGGGCCGTGACTTCACCGGATACGCAGGCATGGCGCGCTCCGGCATGGATGCGGTCTTCGACTGCCTCATGGACGGCACGGCGACGATCACCTCGAAGTCCGGCTGGAAGTGGGACGACATCATCTACGACCTCGGCATGCGCATGAGCGACATCGCACATCAGGAGTTCGTGGTACGCGGTGAGTCGCTGGACGACATCAAGCGCGCGAAGCAGAACGGGCAGATCGCGTTCATTGCCTCGCTCGAAGCCGCAACCGCGATCGAGAACGAGGTCGACCGGCTCGACATCCTGTACGGCCTCGGGATCCGCTCGTCCGGCATCGCGTACAGCGAGGCGAACACGCTTGGTAGCGGCCTGCGCGAAGCGCGCGACGGAGGCCTCACCGAGTTCGGCCGCCAGGCGGTCCGCCGCATGAACAAGCTCGGGATCGCGATCGACATCTCGCACTCCGGCGATCAGACCTCGCTCGACACGATCGAGGCCAGCACGAAGCCTATCTTCGCGACCCACGCTGGCGCTCGCGCGCTGTGGAACACCAAGCGGATGAAGCCCGACGAGGTGCTGAAAGCGCTCGCGGCGAAAGGCGGCGTCATCGGGATCGAGGCCGCGCCGCACACCACGCTCACGAAGAAGCAGCCGAGGCACAACATCGAGAGCTTCATGGAGCATTTCGAGTACTGCGCGGACCTCATGGGCATCGATCACGTCGCCTTCGGACCGGACACGCTCTTCGGCGACCACGTCGGTCTGCACCACTACTTCGCCAAGCAGCTGTCGATCGGTGCGGCGAACCGCGGCGTCCAGTACGAGGAGGTCGAGTTCGTCGACGGCATCGAGAATCCCGCCGAGGCGTTCCCGAACATCGTCCGCTGGATGGTGAAGCACGACTATTCCGACGGGGACATCGCGAAGGCGATCGGCGGCAACATCATGCGCGTGCTCGAGGAGGCCTGGTACCGCTAGCGCGGGCTAGCTCTCCCCGCTCCTGCGGCGCGTAAGGGTGTAGGCGCGCGCCTCGCGGTCCAGGCCGCTCCCGCGCTCGCCCAGCTTCTTCGCGACGACCTCGCGATGCTCCGGCGTTCGGTTCGCGCCGAACTTGAACTTGGCGCGAACGTCGGTGACGGTGAGTCGCAGGCCGCGGATCGCCCCGAACTTCCTCGCGTAGTCGTTGTCACCCGGCTCGACCGGCGCGTGCTTCCCCTCGGGCTGGAAATGGTCGAGCTGCTTTTCGAGGATCTTCGCGAGCGCGGCGTCGTCGTCGATCGGCTGGACGTCGCAGGCGAGCTGGACCGCGGCGTAGTAGCTCGTGGGCACGCCGTACTCGTTCTGGTTCCAATGGCCGGGGATGTACGCGTACGCGCCGAACACCGAGAGGATCGCTCGCGGTCGCTCCTCGATCGCCGCCCACACCGGGTTGATCCGCGCGAGATGAAGGAGAACGGTCTTGTCGCCGTCCCAGATGAAGTGCGTCGGTACGACGACGGGAAGATCGCGCGTCGGCGCACCCGGCGCGATGAGCTCGCCGAAGTCGTGCTTGGCCAGGAAGTCGCGCCACTCGGCGTCGGTCAGCGGCTCGTCGTGACGGTGGATCAGCATCCAGGGGAATTGTCGGTCGGGGTGGCCGGACACGATCCGGCGGCCTCGGCTTCCCAAAAGCCGCGCTCTACCAACTGAGCTACACCCCGCGTCTCATACCTACAGTTTGACAGGATGCGTGCCCGCTCTTTTGCGCTCGCGACCACCCTCGCGCTCGTTCTCCTGCCATCGCAGCTGCCTGCGGCGGCGCTGCCGCTCATGCGCGCGGAGTGGCGCGCATCGAGCGCGGAGCTCGGGTGGGTCGTCTCCGCCTATCTGCTCGGCTACGCCGCCGCGGTCCTCGTCGTGCTGCCGCTCACGGATCGCGTGCGCCCCTCGCGGGTCATCGCGATCGGCGCGCTCATCACCGCGCTCGCGAACCTCGCGTTCGCTGTGGCGGCGCACGACGTCCTCACCGCGTCGCTGCTGCGCGTGATCGCCGGGTTCGGGCTCGCAGGCGTGTACATGCCGGGCGTGCGGCTCGTCGCGCACAGCGCCGAGCCCTCTCGGCGCGGGACGGCCGTCGGCCTGTACGTCTCAGCGTTCTACCTCGGAGGCTCTGTCTCCTTCCTCGTGACCGGGCTGCTCCTCGAGCCCCTCGGCTGGCGCGGCGCGGCCGGGGTCCTCGGCGCGATCGCGCTCGCGGCCGTGCCCGTCGCATGGCTGAGCGCGCGAGACATCGCCGAGCCGACCGGTGAGCGCGCGCACCTCGACCTGCGCGTCCTCCGCAACGCTCCGCTCGTTCGCACGATCGCCGCGTACACGGGCCACTCATGGGAGCTGTTCATCCTTCGCGCCTGGCTCGCGGCCTTCCTCGCCGCGGCGTTCGCGCTGCGCGGCCTGTCGCCGACCGACGCATCCGCGACCGCGAGCCAGTGGTCCGCTCTCATCCTCGCCCTCGGCGTGCCCGGCGTGTTCATCGGTGGCTGGCTCTCCGATCGCATCGGACGGATGCGCGCGGCGCTCCTCTACGCGATCGGAAGCGGCGCGATCTCGATCGGGTTCGGGCTGCTCCTGATCGCGCCGTGGCCGGCACTCGTCGCGATCGGCGCGATATACGGAGCGCTCGTGGCCGCCGACTCGGCCGTCTACTCCACGGCGGTCACCGAGCTCGCTCCGTCCGCTCGCGTGGGCTCGGCGCAGGCGCTTCAGGCGGTGGCGGGATTCGGCATCGGCTCGATCGGTCCGGTCATCGCGGGTGCCACGCTCGATCTCGGCGCCGGATGGGTCGGCCCGTTCCTCGTCGCGGGCGTGGTCGGGATCGCGACGGCGCTGCCGCTCGTGATCAGCCTGCGCGAGCGTCCGATGGTCGAGGTCGCGCGCCCGTGATCGTCGTCGTCGAAGGGCCGAGCGGAGCGGGAAAGACGACCTGGTGCCGGCAACATGGCGGCCGATTCGCGCTCCTCGAGGCGCTGCCCGATCACGCTTCCGTACCGGCCGACGCACGCGACGCCGCGCGTTTCTGGCTCGACCGCAACGTGGCGCGCTGGCGTGAGGTGAGCGAGCGCGAGGCGCGTGATGGTCTCGTCGTCGTGGATACCGATCCGTTCAAGCTGCACTTCGTGTGGACTCTGTTCCAGTCGGGACAAGGCACCGAGCGCGACTGGATCACCCATCGCGAGGTCGCGCGCGAGGCGTTCGCCGCGGGTCGCTACGCGCTCGCCGACCTGTATCTCGTGTCGGACATCGACGCCGATGTCCTCCGCGCTCGCCGCGACGCGGACGGCACGCGAACGCGGCGCAACTTCGAACGGCACGTTCTGCTGCGCGATGCGCTCATCCGCTGGTACCGGGCCGTCGACGCGCTCGAGCCGGGCCGCGTCGTCTTCGGCTTACCCGACGGGGGTCTCACAGCACGAATGCTCGCGATGGGGAAGCGCACGTCGCGGGTCGGAGCGGACGTCTTCGACGATCTCGTTCGCGAGCTCGAGGTCGGCTAGCGCCGCATCCGCTCCAAACCGGCGATGAACGTATCGAGACCGAACTCGAACGCGACCGCGCAGTCGGCGCCCGAGATCTCCGCCCAGTTCTCCACGATGTACGGATCGGCGCCCGCAGGAAGCGGCGGTGCCGCGCTCCCGCGCATGCCGGCGGTGCCGGCCTCCCAGTACGCGAAGCCGATGACGTACGACTCGGCCGTCGCGAGGACGTGGAATGCGGTGCGCGCGTCGAACCCCGCGTCGCGGAGCAGCGCCATGACCGCGCCGGCCGCGCCGAGCGCCCCGGGGTTGCTGAGCTGCAGCGTCGCGAGCAGGGGGATCGCGTTCGGATGGCGTAAGAGCAGCTGCCGGTAGTCGCGCGCGAGCGCGCGGAACGATTCCTGCCACGCCGCGTTGCCGGGGACCGGGAGGACGAGCTCGGCGAGGAGCCGCCCGACGACCGCGTCGAGCAGGACGGCCTTCGAGGGGAAGTGCCGGTAGAGCGACATCGCCTCGACGCCGAGCGCAGCGCCGAGATGGCGCATGGAGAGCGCGTCGAGCCCGTCTTCGTCGATGAGCTCGACCGCCGCGGCGAGAATGCGCTCGGGCGAGAGCGGCGTTCGCCTTGACGTCATGAGCTTCGCCATCTACGTTTACAGCGTACGCTTACAGCGTAAGCAGCCGCAAGGGGAGATGCCGATGTTCGCGAGCTGGGGACGGTTCGTCTATCGCAGACGCTGGCCCGTCCTCGCCGTTTCCGGCGTGCTCCTCCTTGCCTCGCTGTTCATCGCGGCGCAGGGCGCGAAGCTCCAGTCCGGCGGCTTCATCGAGACGAGCGAATCCGGTCGCGCCTCCCGGCTGATCGAGCGCGAGCTTCCGCGGGCCGGCGGCAGCACCTTCACGCTCCTCTTCTCGAGCGACACGCTCACCGCGACGAGCGCGGAGTTCCGCGCCGCCGCCGAAGCCGCGATCGCGCGGCTCCGCGCGGACCCGCGCGTCGCCACGATCATCACGCCGTACGACGGCACCGCGCCCGACCCGACGGCGCTCATCTCGAAGGACGGCCACGCGATCGCCGTCGACGTCGCGGTCAAGGACGAGATCGCCACGGCCCGCGACTACTACCCGGAGCTGCGTGCGCTCGTGGCGTCCGACACGCTCGCGGTCCAGGCCACCGGCGTGCTCGCGATCAACAACGGCTTCAACCTGGTCCTGCAGCAGGACCTGCGGCGCGCCGAGACGGTCTCGCTGCCGCTGGCGCTCGTTCTCCTGCTCATCGTTTTCGGGTCAGTCGTCGCCGCTCTCGTGCCGCTCGGCGTCGGCATCCTCGCGGTCGTGGGTGGCATCGCCGGCATGTTCGTCCTCGCGCGGTTCACCGACGTTTCGGTGTACGCGGAGAACGTCGTCACGCTCATCGGCCTCGGCGTCGCCATCGACTACTCCCTCTTCATCACGAACCGCTTTCGCGAAGAGATGCGACGCGGCCGGAGCGGCAACAACGCGCTCGCGATCGCGATGGCGACATCGGGGCGCGCCATCACGTTCTCGGGCCTCACCGTCGCCATCGGTCTTTCGGGGATGCTCTTCTACCAGGGCACGTTCCTGTCATCCATGGGCATCTCGGGCGCGATCGTCGTGGCGAGCGCGGTGCTGTACGGCCTCACGTTCCTGCCGGCGCTCCTCGCGATCCTCGGCCGCAATCTCGGCCGCGGACGCGTCCCCATCTTCCAGCCCGACTCCACCGGCACCGGCTGGTGGCATTCGCTGGCGACGGCCGTCATGCGCCGTCCGGTCGTCGTGCTCGTTCCCATCGTCGCGTTCATCCTTCTCGCGGGATCGCCCTTCCTGCGGCTCCGTCTCGCGAACAACGACGTGACCGCCCTGCCGAAGTACGAGGAGTCGCGCGCCGCATTCGACCGGCTCGTCGACGAGTTCCCCGGCGGGAATCAGACGCACATCAGCGTGGTGGTGGAGTTTCAAAGCGGCGATCCGCTCTCCGCGGCGCGCGTTCCGGCGCTCTTCGATCTCGCGAAACGCATCCAGAGCCTCCCGGACACCGACAAGGTCCAGAGCCCCGTGACCGTCGATCCGCGCCTCGGCGCGGCGGAGTACGCGGCGCTGTACTCGCAGCCGCGCGAGCAGCTGCCGCAGCCGCTCCAAGCCCTCGTGCGCCAGACCGTCGGCGAGCACATCGTCCTCTTCGATGTCGTGACCCAACGAAGCATCTACAGCGACGAGTCGCGCGCGCTGGTGCGTTCGATTCGCGGGCTCGCCGCACCGGCCGATGCCAGCCTGGCGGTGACGGGCTTCACCGCGATCGACCTCGACACCGTGGACTTCATCGCGAGCCATACGCCGATCGCGATCGCTTACATCATGGTCGCGACGATGCTCGTCCTGTTCCTTCTGCTCGGCTCCGTGGTGCTTCCGCTGAAGGCCGTGGTGATGAACCTGCTTTCGATCTCGGCCTCGTTTGGCGCGCTCGTCTGGATCTTCCAGGACGGCCATCTGGCGGCGCAGCTCGGCTTCACACCCGGTTCGATCGACCCGACCCTTCCCGTGATCATGTTCTGCACGGTCTTCGGGCTCTCCATGGACTACGAGGTCCTGCTCCTCTCGCGAATGCAGGAGGAGTACCTGCGCACCCGCGACAACACGCGCTCGGTCGCCATGGGTCTCGAGAAGAGTGGCCGCCTCATCACCGGCGCGGCGGCGATCATGGTCGGCGTCTTCGCGGCATTCGCTCTTGCGGACATCGTCCTCATCAAGGCGATCGGTCTGGGGATGGCGCTCGCCGTCGCGATCGACGCGACGCTCGTGCGCGCGCTCGTCGTTCCCGCCACGATGCGGCTGCTCGGCGACCTCAACTGGTGGGCGCCGGCTCCGCTCGCCCGATTGCAGAGGCGGATCGGTCTCTCGGAGGCCACGGCCTAGACCCTTTCAGCGCTGGACTCGGCGCCTACGATGGCGGCCGTGCAACCGGTTCCGGCCGCGCCGAACCCGGGCGCGACGCTGCGACCGCTCGGTGTCGGCGACGTCCTGGACCGCGTGTTCGGGATCTACCGTTCTCGAGCCGTCGGCCTCTTCGTCCTCGGGATGATCCTCTTCGTCGCGATCGTCCTCGTGTGGGTCGCTCTCGGAATCGCGTTCGCGCTCTCAGGCCGCTCGACCTTCGCGCGCCTCACGCCGAGCGCGAACGATCCGGCGGCCGTGCTGGGCAATCCGGCGTTCGTCGAGCTCATCGGGGGACTCTTCCTGTTTTTCATCCTCGGCTGGCTCCTGACGCTCCTGGTCGGCGCGATCTTCACCGGTGCGGTGATCGACGCCGCCTCCGCGGCGCACCTTGGCCAGCCGCGTTCGATCTCGCAGTCGTTCGTCGTGGGATTCCAGTCGTCGCTGCGGATCTTCTTCGCCGGCATCATCGCGACTCTTGCGGTGTCGGTCATCGGCGTCGTCTACAACATCGTGAGCGCCTTCTTCGAGAACGGGCTGGTCCTCTTCGTGCTCTTCTGCGCGTACTTCTTCGCGATCTTCTACGTGCAGGCCTCGTGGTTCGTCTCGCCCGTCGTCGCCACGATCGAGCGCCACGGACCGGTGTCGTCGCTGCGGCGCTCGTGGCAGCTCTCGGGCGGGTTCCGCTGGCGCATCGTCGGCCTCTTCGTGCTCCTGGTCGTCCTCTTCATCGTGCTGCTCTTCCTCACGGTGTTCCTGATCGGCCTCATCGCCGCGGCGAACCCGAACGCCGGCGCGATCGCCGCCGTCGTGGCGATCTTCGCGGCGATCCCGCTCTGGATGCCGCTCTTCTTCGGGACCATGACCGTGCTGTACTACGACCTGCGAGTTCGCAAAGAAGGCTTCGATCTCCAGCTTGCGGCGGAGGCAATGCCGCGCGCATAGCGCTCGCCATCGTTCTCGCCGCTCCGCTCCTCGTGGCCATGGCCGGGATCGCGAGCGCCGATACGGTGGACCTGGCGGCGTATCGCGCGAGGCTCCTGGACGCACGGACGGTCCTGCTGCAGGCGCGCGCCGCGACCGACGCGCAGCGTCCGGCGCTCGTCGATCGCGCGCGGGCGTCACTGCAGCGAACGAGCGCGGTGCGAACACCGGGCGGCGCGACCGTCGGGATCGACGACGCGGCGCTCGCCCGGCGCCTCGGGACGACGACGGCGACGATCGATGCGGCGGTGGCGGACATCGATCAGCTCGTCGCGATCGTCGACCGCGCGGCGAACCCACCGTTCGACCTGGCCGCTGCGAACGCGCGCCTGAAGGACCTCGCCGCGGCCGAGGAGGCGCGATCCGGCACGAACGATCTCTTCACCGCGGTCGCCGAGCTCCTGGCGCGGCTCTTCCCATCGGGGCGGAGCGGCGTACCACCAGGCGCGGTCGAGCTCGTGCTCACGATCGCCGGCGCCGCGCTCATCGTGGTGGTCGGGACCATCCTCGTCCGCGGCGTGCGCGAGCGCATCCGCCGCGAGACGGTGCCTTCCGGCGCGATCAACGAGCCGGGTCGGAGCGCCGCCGCGCAGCTCGCGGTCGCGGAGCGTGCGGCGCTCTCAGGCGATCCGCGCACGGCCCTGCACGCGTTCTACCGCTACGCGATCCTCACGCTCGCGGAACGCCGCGTGCTGCGCTACGAGCCGTCGCTGACGGATCGCGAGCTCCTCGAACGCGCCTCCACGCTGCCCCAGATCGACACGCTGCGCGAGCTCATCTCGCTGCACGACCGCGCCTGGTTCGGTCTGAAGCCCACGACGACGGGCGAAGCCGAGCACGCGCGCGATCTCGCGGAGCGAGCGGTCGCGTGAGACGCCGGTTTCGCGTCGACCCGCTGTACCTGGTCGCGGCCGTCCTGTTTCTCGTCGTCATCGGGCTTGCGATCTTCGTCGGCACGAACGCGCAGTCCGAGGGCCGCTCCGGGTCGGCGCTCGACGGAACGAACGGAGGGACCTCCGAGCTCCGGGCGCTCGTCGAGGGGCTCGGCGCGAGCACCGTCATCGTGCAGGGCGAGCGCTTCGCGCCGCGCGAGACCGGCGTGAGCGTTCTCTTCATGCTCGGAGCGAGCGAGTTCGTCAGCGACGAGGACGCGGTCGCGCTGCGGACCTTCCTTCAGGCCGGGGGGACGCTCGTCGTGGCGACCGACCTGGGTCTCGCGGAGTCGTCGGTCCTGCGCGCCTACGGCGCCGGTCTCGGCGAGGGAATGGGGCCGGGCCGCTACGACGCGCGCTCGGCCGTGGCCGCGACGACCGGCGCAGGCCAGATCACGATCGATCGCGGACGGGCGATGACCCTCACCGATCGGTGGACGCCGGTCATGCGGAGCGACGCGGGCTCGGTCATCGCGGCGATGACCCGCGAAGGTCAGGGCACGCTGTTCGTCGTCGGCAGCCTCGCTCCGTTCATCAATCAGTACCTTCCGCAGAGCGACAACGGCCGCTTCGCCCTGGCGCTCGCCGCGGGCGGGTTCGGGCCGGGGCGTTCGATCGGCTTCGACGAGTACCACCACGGAGCGCATCCGTCGCCTGAGCTCCTCGCGCTGCTCGAGCGGACGTGGCTCGGTCGCGCGATGCTCGCGGGTGGCGCGCTCGTCTTCCTGTACCTGTGGTGGTCGGGTCGCCGCTTCGGACCGCCGCTGCCGGCGGATCCGCGGCCGCCGCGCTCGAGCCTCGAGTACGTGCGCGGGTTCGCGGGGCTGCTCAGACGGTCCGGACGCGACGAGATCGCGCGCGACCGTCTGCGGCGCGACCTGCGTGTCGGCCTCGCCGCACGGTACGGGCTCGACCGCGAGACGCCGTTCGAGCGCATCCTGGCGACGGTCGAGGCGGACGACCCGCTGGTGGCCGCCGAAGCTCGTGCGACCGACCGCGCGCTCCAGAACCGTTTGCGCGAGGCCGAATTGCTCCGTACGGTCGCCCAGGTGGAGGGTCTATCAGCGCGTAGAGAACGCCGCTAACGCGGCGTTCGAAGAGGGGATACCTCCCCTGGAAACAAAGAACGCCACTAACGCGGCGTTCGAAGGGCTCGGGGAGGGATCTCCCCGCGACGGAAGGAGAGGCCGTGACCGCCAAAGACATCGCGCAGCGCTTCACCGAGAGCGTGCACACCGTGATCGTCGGGCAGGACGAGACGATCCGCCTCGCGTTCATGGCGCTCGCGCTTCGCGGCCACGTGCTCATCGAGGGTGTGCCGGGGACGGCGAAGACGCTGCTCGCGCGCACGGTCGCGCGTCTCGTCGGCGGCACGTTCAAGCGGATCCAGTTCACGCCGGACCTGATGCCGAGCGACATCGTCGGCACGAGCATCTTCGAGATCGCCACGAGCTCGTTCCGCACTCGCCTCGGGCCCGTCTTCGCGAACGTCGTCCTCGCCGACGAGGTGAACCGCGCGCCGGCGAAGACGCAGGCCGCGCTCCTCGAGGCGATGGAAGAACGTCAGGTCACGCTCGAGGGACAGTCCCATCCGCTTCCCGATCCGTTCATCGTCGTCGCGACGCAGAACCCGGTGGAGTACGAGGGCACGTACCCGCTCCCCGAGGCGGAGCTCGACCGATTCCTGTTCAAGGCGGTCGTCCTGTATCCCGACTCGCCTCAGGAGTCCGCGATCCTGCGGCGCCACGAGAGAGGTCGGCCAGTCGATCTGGTGGAGACGCTGGCGCAGCTCGCACCCGGCGACCTCGCGGCGGCGCGCGACGAGATCGAGCGCGTGACGGTCGAAGACTCGGTCGTCGGCTACATCGTTCGCATCGTCGAAGAGACACGCCGGTCGAGCGACCTCGTGCTCGGCGCGAGCCCGCGCGCCGGCGTGCATCTCCTCCACGCCGCGAAGGCCTCCGCGGCGCTCGACGGCCGCGACTTCGTGACACCGGACGACGTGAAATCGCTCGTGCCGCCGACGCTGCGCCACCGAGTGGTGTTGAAGGCCGAGGCCGAGATCGAGGGCGTCGACGCGGACGCGGCGCTCCGTCGCGCGCTGGCGCGCCTCGACGTCCCGCGGTGACACGGCCGCCCCAGCGGTCGAGCCGCCTTCCGTTCGTGCCGCGTCCGCGCCTGCTCGGGCTGCTGCTGCTCGGGGTCATCCCGATCGCGCTCGCGACGTTCTACGAGCCGGCAGCGTGGGGCGCGGTCGCGGTCTGGGCCGTCGCGATCGTGCTCGCCGTCGTCGACGCGCGGTCGACGCGCCGCATCGCCGCCGCCGACGTGCGCCGCACGCTCACGGATCAGCCGTCCCTGCGCGCCGCCGACCGCGTTCGTATCGAGGTCCGCAACCCGCTTCCGCGCCACGTCGACCTGACCGTCCGCGACGATCCGCCCGCGTCTTTCGACGTCGATCGCCGGGTCGTGCGGATCGCGCTCCCTCCGGGCGGGCCGGCCTCGGGCGAATACGTCGCGCGGCCGCGATACCGGGGGACGTTCCGTTTCGGCGATCTGCACGTGCGACAGCCGGGACCGCTCGGACTGGTCGAGCGGCGCGACCGGATCGACGCGGCGGCCGAGGTGAAGGTCTATCCGGATCTTCGCGAGATCCGGCGGTACGAGATCACGCTGCGTCGCGGACTCGCCTACGACGCGGGTCAGCGCCGCGCCCGCGTTCCGGGCGCGGGAAGCCTGTTCTCGCGTCTGCGCGAGTACGAGCCCGACGACGATCCGCGGTCCATCTCGTGGGCCGCGACCGCGCGCCGTGCGAGACCGATCGCCGTGGAGTACGAGACCGAACGCCAGCAGCGCTTGCTGATCCTCCTCGATGCGGGTCGCATGATGGCGAGCACCCTCGGGACGCTCACGAAGCTGGATCACGCGGTGAACACCGCGCTCATGCTCGCGTACGTCGGGACCGGCAAGGGTGACGAGGTCGGCCTCCTCGGATTCGCCGATGACGTGCGGAGCTACCTGCCGCCGCGGCGAGGCCGCGGACAGTTTCTGCGCATCACCGAGGAGCTGCGCCGCATTCAGGTCACAACGACGGAGTCGGACTACCGCTCCGCGTTCGAGTTCCTCCGCGCGCGAACGGCGCGCCGCGCCCTCGTCGTCCTCTTCACCGACCTCGTGGACGAGGAGGCCTCACGCTCCCTCGTGGCGGCGGTCACGCGTCTCGCCGGGAACAACCTCGTGCTGTGCTGTCTGCTCGCGGACCCCGAGCTCGCGGAGATCGCCGCGCGCGTCCCCGACTCGAGCGTCGCTCTCTACGAGCGCGTCGTCGCGAGCGACGTCCGCGACGCGCGCGCGAAGGCGCTCGCGACCCTGCGCCGGCGCGGCGTGCACACGATCGACGTCCCGTCAGACCGGCTGACGGTCGCGACGATCCAGCGTTACCTCGAGCTGAAGAAGCGCTTCCTCTGACCCGCGCGAAGCCGCAGCAGGCGGTCCGCGAAGAGGACGTACCCGAGCACGATCGCGCCGCTTCCGAATCCAACGGCTGCCTTCACCACGACCGGAGCCGTCGTCGGCGAGACGTAGACCTCGATGAGGCCGGCGCAGCCGAGCATGACGATCACGAGGAGCAGGATCCGGATCGCCTCGGTGCCGGCGCGGCGCAGCGCCGTCGCGCGGGTGTACTCCCCGGGCTGAAGCATCGCCCAGGCGAAACGAAGGCCCGCGGCACCCGAAAGCACGATGGCCGACAGCTCGAGGAC
>DATBKH010000109.1:0-8443 GCA_036555955.1 Candidatus Limnocylindria bacterium
GAGGGCGCGCGCGTGAGCGTCGGCTCCGAGGCTCGCGTCCAGACGATCGTGCCGCCGGGGGTGCGCCCGCTCGACCGCGGGTCGCGCCTCGAGTGGGCGCTCATGCACGTCGCCTACGTCGTCATCACGGTGTTCTTCCTCGCGCCGTTCGTGTGGCTCTTCACCGCCGCGTTCGACGCGCAGGCGCAGGCGTACATCCGCTGGCCGAGCCAGCCCACGCTCGCGAACTTCGTTCAGATCTTCGACAGGTACGCCTTCGCGACGGCTCTCGGCAACAGCGTCTTCGTGGCCGTGTCGACGATGGTGCTCACCGTCATCGTCGTCGCGCTCGCGGGCTACTCGCTCTCGCGGATCGAGCTCCGGCAGAAGGCGTGGATCACGTACGCGGTGCTCCTTCTCCAGACGATGCCGCTCTCGGCGACGATGGTCCCGATCTACGGGCTCGCGCGCGAGCTCGGGCTGCGCAACTCCTACCTCGGGCTCATCCTCGTGCACTCGGCCATCGAGCTGCCGTTCCTCGTCTGGCTCATGAAGGGGTTCTTCGATTCGGTACCGCGCCATCTGGAGGAGGCCGCGTGGCTCGATGGCCGCGGGAAGATGCGCGCGCTGTTCGAGATCGTTCTTCCCGTCGCGCGTCCGGGGATCGCGGTCGCAGCCGGCCTGTCGTTCCTCTCGGCGTGGGCCGAGGTGCTCATGGTCCTCATCCTCGTGGACCAGCAGAGCATGAAGACCATCCCGCTCGCCTTCTACGAGACGTTCCGGACGGCGGGCGGGTACACCGAGGTGCAGTACGGGCTCGTCGCGGCGATGGGCGTGCTGTACGTCCTGCCCGTCATGGCGGTCTTCTTCGCGACACGCCGGCTCATGGTGCGCGGCCTCATGAACAGCACGCGGGGACTGTAGGCATGGGCAGGGTCGAGTACGACGATGTCTGGAAGCAGTTCCCGGCGCGCGACGCCCCGGCGGTCCGCGGCCTCACGCTCGACATCGCCGACGGCGAGCTGCTCGTGCTCCTGGGCCCGAGCGGTTGCGGCAAGACGACCGCGCTACGGATGCTCGCCGGTCTCGAGCAGCTGGACCGCGGGGACATCCGGATCGATGGCCGCAGCGTCGTGGGTCTCGAGCCGAAGGACCGCGACGTCGCGCTCGTCTTCCAGAGCTACGCCTTGTACCCGCACATGTCGGTGCGCGACAACATCGCCTATCCGCTGAAGGTGCGGAAGTACACCCCTGCCGAGCGAGGTTCGCGGGTCGACCGCGCGGCGAAGCTCCTGCGCATCGAGCACCTGCTTCCGCGGAAGCCCGCACAGCTCTCCGGCGGCGAGCAGCAGCGCGTCGCGCTTGCGCGCGCGATCGTGCGCGAGCCGCGGGTCTTCCTCATGGACGAGCCGCTGTCGAATCTCGACGCGAAGCTCCGCACGCACACGCGCACCGAGCTGAAGGCGCTCCAGCAGCAGCTCGGCGTGACCACGATCTTCGTTACCCACGACCAGGCCGAGGCGATGACCATGGCCGACCGGATCGCGGTCCTCGACGCGGGCGAGCTCCAGCAGCTCGGGACGTCCGACGCCGTCTACCAGCGGCCGGCGAACCTCTTCGTCGCGCAGTTCATCGGCAGCCCGCCGATGAACATCCTCGACGCCGAGCGAAGCGGCGAGAGCCTCGTCGTTGCCGGCGGCTGGCGGATCCCGGCCCCGCACCGCCTCGACGGAAACGTCACCGGCCTCAAGATCGGCCTGCGGCCCGAGGCGATCGATCTCGCCATGGCGAACGGCGCCGGCTCTCAGGCGGCCGAGGTGCTGGTGTCGGAGCCGCTCGGCAGCGAGGTGATCGTCAACGTGAAGCTCGGCGACGCGCTGCTGAAAGTGCGGACCGCTCCGGAGATCCGGCCGGATCCCGGAAGCCGCGTGTACCTCAGCGCGGCTCCGGACGGCGTCCGCGTTTTCGACGCGGGGAGCGGTGCCGCACTGAATTGACGAGCGCGGCGCGGCTCGGTCCGGCGGACCTGACGCTCACCGGCCGCTTCGAGAAGGCCCACGAACGCCGGTACGCGCACGTGCCCTTCGATGTTCCGGCGGGTGTGCATCAGCTGCACATCCGCTACGCGTACAGCGAGCAGATCGATTCCGATCCGCTCGTCGGCGGGGGCAACACGCTCGACATCGGGCTCTTCGACGAGCGCGGCACCGCCGAGGGAAGCCCCGGGTTTCGCGGTTGGAGCGGCAGCAACAAGATGGATCTCACGATCGACGAGCGGTGGGCGACGCCCCCGTATCGAGCGGGGCCGATCGGCGCCGGCCGATGGCATGTGCTGCTCGGTCCGTACAAGGTCGGACCGCGCGGATGCGACTGGACGGTGGAGGTCTGGTTCGATCCCGGGCTCTCCTCTCCGCCGAGGCGGACCGGTGCCACGCGGCGCCGCGATCCTGAAACGCCGCCGGAAGCGCGGAAGGGCTGGCTTCGCGGCGACCTCCACTGCCACACCCTGTACTCCGACGGGGACTCGTGGCCGGCGGAGATGCTGCACGCCGCGGCCGAAGCCGGTCTCGACTTCCTCGGCGTCACCGACCACAACAACGTCGCGCACCAGCTCGCCTACGGGCCGGGCGGCGACGGTCTTCCGATCGTCGTGCCGGGCATCGAGGTCACCACGTACGGCGGCCACTGGAACGCGTGGGGGACCGACCGCTGGTGGGAGTTCCGCGAGCCGGACACCGCCGCCGTCGAGCGGACCATGCGCGCGGCGATCGAGAGCGGCGCCGTCGTGAGCATCTGCCACCCCAAGCCGTTCGGGCCACCCTGGGAGTACGCGAACGACGGCGGCTTTCACGCGATCGAGGTCTGGAACGGACCGTGGCGGCAGCTGAACGCGGCGTCGCTCGCCCGCTGGGACGCGCTCCTTCGCCGGGGCGTCCGCTGCGCCGCGGTCGGCGGCAGCGATACGCACTATCTCCGCCGCCGTGACGTGTCCGAGCGCCACGCGGACGCGATCGGGACGCCCACGACCTGGGTCGCCGCGGACCGGACCGTCGGCTCGATCCTCGCGGCACTCCGCGAAGGCCGTTCCTTCATATCGCGATCTCCCCGCGGTCCGCAGATGTATCTCGAAGCCCATCCCGCCGCGCGCGACGCGGCGGCGCTGGAGGTGCGCGGCGGCGAGGGCGCGACCGTGCGCGTGGTCGACGACTCCGGCGTCATCGCGACCGACACCGTGGCGTCCGCCCATTGGGACCGCGCCTTCGATCTCCGCGCGGGGTCGCCGTACGTCCGGGCGGAGCTCCTGTCCCCGGACGGCGAGGTGCTCGCGCTGACGAATCCGCTGTGGTCGCGCGAGATCGTCGACGCACCGGAGGGCCGAGGATGACACGCGTGCCGCTCCGGCGGCGCGCGCTCGGAGGGGCGAACCCGCGCTCGGTCATCCCGCGTGCCGATCGGATCGTCGAGCTGAAAGCGCATCGCGCCGCATGGAGCGGCACGCATGGCGAGAACTCGCTCGCCGCGGTGCGCGAGTGCTACGCGGCCGGCGTTGCCCGTCTCGAGATCGACGTCCTCTTCCGCCGCGGCGATTTCATGGTCACGCACGACGAGCCGAAGCGCGGCGCGCGGCTGCCGACGCTGGGACGGGCTCTCGAGATCGTCGCCGCGGCGCCGAGGACTCCGACGCTCTTGATGCTCGACGCGAAGGGCGACGCGCCCTGGTCGAACGGCGCGGTCGCGCGCCTGGTGAGGCTCGCGCGTCCGCTGCGCGACCGCGTGTTCGTCGGGAGCCCGGCCGACTGGAATCTGCGGCGGCTCCACGCGGCGGACCCGGCGCTGCGACTCGCGTTCGATCCGCAGTACTACCTCACCTGGCGCTCCCGCCCGGAACGGCTTCCCGGCAGGGTGGGCGCGTACGGCTATCACGACGCTCATCCACTCGCGCTGCGACGCACCGGACCGGTCGCGGCGTACCTCCGCGAGCGCTTCGAGATCCTCCTGGCGCTCGTCCCCTCGGCGAGCGAGATCCACCTCGGCATCGGCTTCCTCGCGCGCATGCTCCGCGACGGCTTCGACGTCGTCGGCTTCCTGCACGACGCCGGCGTCGCGGTCGACGTGTGGACGGTCGACGCGGGCTCGCCGCGCTGGCGGGAGCGCGTCGGGCACGCGCTCGCGGCCGGCGTGGACATCATCACGACGAACACGCCTCAGGCTCTCGCTGACGCGTTCGCCCAGCGCGGGGTCTAGCGGCTGAGCCACTCCTCGAGGCGCATCCGGCAGAAGCGCTCGCGCTCGGGCAGCTCGTTCTGGCGGTACCAGACGATCCCGGCGAGAAGCAGGTAGAGCTCGTAGATCTCGGCGCGGCCCCGGCTCGGCTCATCGTCGACACGGGCGTAGGTGTCGCGGAACGGCGCGAGCATCGCCGGCGCGTCGGGCAGCGTCCAGCCCTCGAGGCGCACGACATCGACGAGCGGATCGCGGCCGCGCGCGCGCTCGAAATCGAGGAACGCGACGAAGTGCCAACCGTCGGCGCGCTTCTGGAGGAGCAGATTCGCGAGATTCAGATCGTCGTGCGTCAGCCGGCGCTCGACGCCGTCGAGCGAGCCGCGGCGGTCTTCGTAGAAGCCGACGACCTGCGCGTGCGACGACTGATCGAGCGCGTCGAGGAACCGGCACTCCGCCGCGCGCGTGCGGAAACGATCGTCGAGCTCGGTCGCCCAGGGCATCGGCGTGTCCACGTACTCGACGCGATGCATGATGCGAAGCCCCGCGCCGAGCTCCGCACCGACCCGATGCTGATCGGTGAACGAGAGCGAGCCGAGCGACCGCGCCGCGTCCTCACCCGTGATGAAGTCCTGGATGTAGTAGGGGACCGCGAGGGTGCGCTTGTCGACGTCGTACCAGCGCACCGCGGGATGGGGGACGTTGCTCGTGCGGAGCAGCTCCGCGAGATGCAGGAACCGGCGCATCCGTCCGGCGTGCGGCCGGCGGTGGACCTTGAAGAGGAACTGGTCGCCGCTGGGAGTCGTGAGGACGTACGCGTGGTGCGACCTGCCCCGCGGCCACGGCTCGACCGTCACCCGCGCGAGCGCGCCGCCGGAGATCTCGTCGGCCGCCTGCGCAACCTCGTCCTGCGACGGGGGGATGGTGAGCGTGCGCACTGCCGCGAACGAGCCTAGCCCCGCGCGCGTTTAGGTGCAGAGCGCGGAGGCGAGCTGCGCGGCGACGCGCGCGTTGGCGCGCAGCAGCGCGATGTTCGCGTCGAGCGCGCGATAGCTCGTGGCCTCCCCGAGCGCGCGCAAGAGATAGGGCGTGAGCTCGGCGCCGCGAACGCCGTCTCGCTCCGCGGACGCGATCGCGTTGCGCACCTCGCCCTCGACCTGCTCGCTGGAGAGCGCGGCCTCGGCGGGCACCGGCACGGCAAGGACCATCCCGCCGCCGCGCTCGAGCTGCTGCTTCGCGATCCGCGCCGCGCCGAGCGCGTCGTTCACGCGGTGCGCGAGAGGCAGACCGCTGGAGCGCACGTAGAACGCCGGGAACTCGGCGGTGCCGTAGCCGATCACCGGCACGCCGAGCGTCTCCAGGCGCTCGAGCGTCAGCGCGAGGTCGAGGACGAGCTTGGCGCCCGCGCACACGACCACGACCGGATGACGCGCGATCGCCTCGAGGTCGGCCGATTCGTCGAACGTGCGCTCCGCGCCGCGGTGCACGCCGCCGATGCCACCCGTCGCGACGACGGCGATCTTCGCGGCGGCGGCGATCTCGACCGTCGCGGCCACCGTCGTCGCACCGAGCGCGCGCGACGCGAGCACGGGAGCGATGTCGCGGAGGGAGACCTTCGTGACGCCGGGCTCGTTGGCGAGGCGGTCGAGCAGGATGTCTCCGGCCCCGACGACCGCCACGCCGTCGTGCAGCGCGACCGTCGCCGGAACGGCGCCGAGGGTCCGCACCTCGACCTCGAGCGCCTTCGCGGTGTCCAGGTTCCGCGGGCGAGGCAGGCCATGCGCGATGACCGTGGACTCGAGCGCGACGACCGGACCGCCCGAGGAGATGGCCCTCGCCACCTCCGGAGCGATGGCCAGCTTCATCGCCGTCCGGCGGCGTGGCCTCGCTCGCCGCTCTCCCCCGCGAGCAGCTCGACCGCGTGCGGGATCACCGGAACGATCACGGCGAGCGATTCCGTCACGGCGCGCGGAGAGCCGGGGAGATTCACGACCAGGGTCTGGCCGATCGCGCCCGCGACACCGCGCGAGAGCATCGCGTGCGCGGTCTTTTCGAGGGACCTGGCGCGCAGCGCCTCGGCGATGCCGGGGACCTCGCGATCGATGACGCGCCGCGTCGCCTCCGGCGTGACGTCGTTCGGCGAGAGGCCGGTGCCGCCCGTGGTGAGCACGACGTTCGCTCCGGCGCGGACCGCGGCGAGGATCGCGGTGGCCACGCGCTCCACGTCGTCGGGAACGAGCGCTTCGTGCACCACTGCGAATCCTGCCGCGACCAGCCCGTCGCGCATCGCCGGGCCGCTCTCGTCGGCGCGCTCTCCTGCGGCGCCCTTCGTGCTGATCGTGATGACGCCGGCGCGTACTGCCGTCTTCGGCGGAGGTCCGCTCACCGGGCGCGGTACGTTCCGGACTTTCCGCCGGTCTTCTCGACGAGACGCACGTCGCTGAGGACAGCCCCGCGCTCGATCGACTTCAGCATGTCGTACAGGGTGAGGCCCGCGACGGACACCGCGGTGAGCGCCTCCATCTCGACGCCGGTCCGCGCGGTCGTCGCGACGACGGCCTCGATGCCGATGCCGTCGTCGGCGAACGTGAGCTCGACCGCGGCGTGCGTCAACGGCAGCGGGTGCGTGAGGGGGATGAGATCGCTCGTGCGCTTCGCGGCCATGATCCCGGCCACGCGCGCCGCCGCGAGGACATCACCCTTCGGGGTCGCACCGCTCCGGACGAGCGCGAGCGTCGAGCGCGAGAGGCGGAGCGTGCCGCGCGCGACCGCCCGTCGCTCGGTGACCGCCTTCGTGCCCACGTCGACCATGCGTGCGGCTCCCTTGCGATCGACGTGCGTCAGCCGCTTGCGCGCCGGACTCACCTCGGCTCCGGCTGCTCCGTGAGGATGACGTCGACCGACTCGCCCGACTCGACGCGGGTCACGCCGGCGGGCACGTCGATGAGGCAATTGGCGAGGGACATCGAGCGGAGGATGCCCGATCCCTGCGGTCCCGTGAGACGGACGGTCCCGGCGATCGCGTCGTGGATCCCGCGCGCGAAGAACCGCAGGTGGCCGGGCTTCTCGATCGGCTCGAGGAGTCGCGCGCGCGCGCGCGGTCGTGCCACGCTGGCCCGGCCCTGCATCCGGAGAAGGGCCGGCCGGACGAAGAGCTCGAACGTCACGAGCGCCGATACGGTGTTCCCCGGCAGCCCGAAGATCGGCACGCGCCGCACGCCGTCCGCGATCTCGCCGAAGGCGAGCGGCCGACCCGGCCGGATCGCGATCGCCCAGAAGTCGATCGTGCCCAGCTCCGAGAGGACCGGCTTCATGTGGTCGTGGTCGCCGACGGAAACGCCGCCGCTGGTCACGATCGCGTCGGCCGTCCGCCCTTCGCGGAGGGCAGTCCGCAGCGCCTCGGGCGAATCGCGCACGATGCCGCGGACCCACGGCTCGGCGCCCATGGCACGGACCGCGGAGGCGAGCGTGTAGCGATTCGAGTCCCGGATCTGACCGCGCTCGAGCGGGGCGTCCAGCTCGGCGAGCTCGTCGCCGGTGGAGATGACCGCGACGCGCGGCCGCTTCCGGACCTTCGCGCGCGCGCGGCCCACCGACGCGAGAAGGCCGATCTCCGGCGCGCGGATGACCGTTCCCTGAGCGACGACGACCTCACCGCGCTTCAGGTCCTCGCCCGCGCTCCGGACCGCGGTGCCCGGCGCCGTCGCGGCGGTGACGGTGACGACGTCGCTCGCGTTGTCGGTGTCCTCGACGCGGACGACCGTGTCGGCGCCATCGGGCATCGGGGCGCCCGTCATGATGCGCACGGCCTCGCCTGATCCGACGGGCAGCTCCGGGGGCACGGAGCCGGCCGCGACCGAGCCGATCACGCGCAGCCGGGCGGGAACGCGGGCGACGTCGCTCGCCCGCACGGCGTACCCATCCATCGCGGAATTGCGGAAGGGCGGCACGTCGCGGTCCGCGGTGACGTCCTCCGCGAGGACCAGGCCGAGCGCATCGAGCAGCGGGACCTCGACGATGGGGACGCGCGGTACGGTCTCGAGGATGCGCGCGAGCGCGTCGTCGGCGCTCATCGCACGCGCCGCGGGCCGCGCCGAGCTTGCGCTGATCGGCATCACGCGAGTCTAGAAGTCACGCTGGGTAGACCGACACCTCCGTCGCCTTCACGCTGACCCAGACGTCCGCGCCTTCGGCGAGGTCGAGCTCCGTGATCGCCCCAGGGGTGACCTCGGCGACGACGGCG
>DATBKH010000110.1:0-17795 GCA_036555955.1 Candidatus Limnocylindria bacterium
AGCCGGCAGGATCTCGCGAGGCAGCTGGCCGCAATCGCGGTCCCGCGGCAGTAGAGCGCCACGCGGAACGCGCGAGGCGAGTGACGCGCGTTCCGCGGACCTCGGCAGCTCAACGCAACAGGCCAATGGCGCCGCGTCGGCCGCCGTCTCGCTGGACTCGCGGCTCGCGCAGCCTCAACGACCCCTGGAGATCGCGACGGAGAGTCTCTCCGTCGCTCGATCCGCTCCTGCGCATCCAACGCCGTTTCCGGGTTCGCGAAGCTGTTCCAGCGAATTGGGCGCCCGCGCAGGCGCGACTCGGTTCTCCGCTCATCTCCTGCGTCACACCTGCGCCACGCGGTTCATGGGGAACGGCGGCGACCTCCTGACGGTCAAGCGCCAGGGGGGATGGTCGGAGTGGGAGATGGTCGAGCGGTATAGCCACGCGACAGCCATCGACAACCGCGATCGGCTTCGAACCCAACCCGCCTCAAGCCTGGTCTGCGGCCGGCGACCCGATCCCAATCGGGAAGGTCGGATAGGTCCCCGACAAAAGTGCCCCGGGTCAGCTGCCCGTGGCAGGCACCGTCGATGAAAGTTCCCTAGGTTTCGCGGTTTTCCGAAGCAGTGGAGCTGAGGGGGATCGAACCCCTGACCTCATGAGTGCGATTCATGCGCTCTCCCAGCTGAGCTACAGCCCCGATCGTGGGCGCCTCTTTTCCATCGCCGCTGCTCTGCGTCCTAAAGCGTACCGGACACGAGGTCGTTACGACATGGCATGAAGCGTGCGTCCGAAGAGGCGGTGAATCCGCTGCGCGAGCCGCTCCGTGACCAGCTGCGCGAGCCCGATGCCCTGGCCGACGTGCAGCGCTCCGGCCTGGCACGGTGGTCTCCGCGGCGTTGGGGTCTTCCGGCTCTCCTCGAGTGGTGGCCGGCGTACGTCCTCCTCCTGGTCCTTGCGCTGCTCGCGATCCTCGTGACCGCGCGCTTTCTGCTCGATGCGCTCGCGCCGTTCGCGCACGTCATCCTCATCGCCGCGCTGGGCTTCGTGCTCACGATCTCTCTCGCGCCGCTCGTGAACCGGCTCGAGCGGTTGATCCCGCGCCGCGCGGCGGTGGTCATCGCCTTCTTCGGCACGCTGCTCGTCGTCCTCGGTTTCGCGGCGGTCATGGTCTGGCAGCTCGCGACCGAAGGCCAGCGCCTCGCGGGCCAGCTCACCGGCCTCGTCGACATCCTGCAGGGAAAGGATCCCGTCTTCGTCGGCACCTATGGCTTGCCATCGAACGTGCAGGAGCGGCTTCACGACCTGTTCGAGCCACTGGCCGCGACGGTCGCCGAGCGATCCGCGGGGTTCGCGATCGCGTTCGTCTCGTCGCTCGTCGACCTGGTGCTGATCCTCGTCATCACCTTCTATCTGCTCCTCGACGAGCGGCGTCTGCGCGTCGCGCTCTTCCGGACATTCGAGCCGCATCGGCGGCCCGCCGTGCGTCGCGTCTTCCAAGAGGTGTCACGGGTGTTCGGCGCGTACGTCCGCGCGCAGCTGCTCCTCGCGCTCTCGATCGGCGTCCTCGTGGGCATCGCGATGCTCGCGCTCGGCGTTCCGTACGCGCTGTTCCTCGCGATGTTCGCGGGGCTCGCCGAGCTCATTCCCATGGTCGGGCCGGTGGCCGGCGCGATACCCGCTCTGCTCGTCGCCGCGACGATGCCGTTCCCGGCGATCCTCTGGGTCGCGGCGGCGTTCGTCGTGATCCAGCAGCTCGAGTCGAACTGGCTCATGCCGCGGCTTTCCGGGAACGCCGTCGGGCTGCATCCGATCGGCTCGATCCTCGCGCTCGCGCTCGGGTTCGAGGTGGGCGGCGTTCTCGGTGCGCTGTTCGCGGTCCCCATCGCCGGTCTCCTGTGGGTCCTGGTCTCGACCGCGATACGGGCATGGCGCGACAAGCGCATCCAGCTCCAACGATGGGCGCGGCCTCCGCGCCGGCTGCGCGCGCGATCCGGCTAGGCGATGCGCAGAACGACGGGCGCGTCTCCCCAGAGGCGCTCGAGGCGATAGAGCTCGCGCTCTTCTGGCACGAACGCATGCACGACGACGTCGCCGAGGTCCACGAGGACCCAGCGCCCCGCTTTGTACCCCTCGATCCCGATCGGATCGCGTCCGGCTTCGACCGCTTTCTCGCGTACGGCATCGGCGATCGCCTGCACCTGCCGCTCGCCGCGGCCGGTGCAGATGACGAAGAGGTCCGCGATGGTCGTGAGCTCGGACACGTTGAGGACGAGGATGTCCTCCGCCTTCTTGTCGCCCGCGGCGTCGACGACGACATCCGCCAAGGCCCTCGGCGAGATCTCGGTCATCGGTACAGGCGGCGCTCCTCGATGTATCGCAGTACGGCCAGGGGCACAAGGTAGCGCAGCGACTTGCCGCGCGCGGCCCTCGCTCGCAGGTCTCGGGCGCTGATGTCCATGAGGGGCGTGTCGAGCATGCGGACGCCCTCGGGTGCATTCGGTGCGCCAGGCCTCGCGGCGACCACGATCGTCGCGAGATCGCGGATGCGCTGCGGCTCGCGCCATCGCCCGAACTCCGCGTAGGCGTCGCTTCCCACGATGAGGAAGAGGTCGCCTTCGCTGCGCAGCGCCTCGAGGGTGTCGACCGTGTAGGACGGTCCTCCGCGATCGATCTCGATGCGCGAGACCGCGAATCGCTCGTCCTCACGCACCGCCTGCTCGAGCATCGCCAGCCGATCGGCCGCGCTCGCGGACGGCGCGTCGCTTTTCAGCGGAGACTGCGCCGCCGGCACGAAGTACACCCGGTCGAGGCCGAGGTCTTCCAGCGCGGCGTTCGCGATCGCGAGATGGCCGACGTGGATCGGATCGAACGTGCCTCCGAACACGCCGATCCGTTTCGCGGTCACCGCTCCGCCCCGCCCTCGCTCCACTCCATCTCGAGGTCGCCGATCCGCACGGTGTCGCCCTGCTTCGCGCCGAGCGCGCGGAGCTCGCGCTCGATGCCGGAGCGTACGAGGTGCCGCTGGAAGTACGCGGCCGCGTCGGGCGAGCCCCAGTCGATCCCCGACGCGAGCCGTTCGACGCGATCCCCCACGATGCGATAGCCGCCGGCTTCGCGGGAGACGCGCCAGTCGCGTGCGCCGCCGGCGAAGGCTATCCGGCGCTCGCGTGGCGCGGCCTCCGGCGCCGCTTCGCGAGGCGGGACGAGCTCGAAGATGCGCCTGAGCAGCGCGGCGGTGCCCTGATGCGCGGCGGCGGAGACCGCCAGCGCTTCGATCCCGCGGGCGCCGAGCCTTTCGATAAGCGCGGGTGCGGCATCGCGTGCCTCGGGGAGGTCGATCTTGTTCAGCGCGACGATCCGTGGACGGTCGCCGAGACCGCGGCCGCGCTCGCGAAGCTCGGTCTCGATGATGGCGATGTCCGAGTCGGGGTCCGGCCGGGAGGCGTCCACGACGTGGACGATGAGCCGCGTGCGTTCGATGTGCCGGAGGAACTCCAGGCCCAGGCCCGCGCCCTGACTCGCGCCCGCGATGAGACCCGGAACGTCGGCGATCACGAGCTCACGATCGTCGAAGCGCGCCACGCCGAGATTCGGCACGAGCGTGGTGAATGGGTAGTCCGCGATTTTCGGACGAGCGCTGGTGAGCGCAGCGAGCAGCGTCGACTTGCCGGCGTTCGGCATGCCGGCGAGTCCGATGTCGGCGAGAAGCTTCAGCTCGAGCTCGATCTCGCGCCGCTCGCCCTTCCCGCCGTCCTCCGCGATGCGGGGCGCGCGCCGTGTGCTTGTCGCGAATCTCGCGTTCCCTCTTCCCCCCGAGCCCCCGCGCGCGATGACGATCTCGTCACCGGCGGTGGTGAGGTCGGCGATCGTCTCCCCGGACAGCCGGTCGCGCACGATGGTGCCCGGCGGTACGGCGACGATGCGATCCGCACCTGATCGCCCGGTGCTGTTGCGGCCGGTGCCCGCGCGGCCGGACTCGGCGCTGATCTCTTTCGTGAACCGAAGATCGGCGAGCGTCCCGAGCTGTGGATCGACGCGCAGCACGACGTCTCCGCCCTTCCCGCCATCGCCACCGTCGGGCCCGCCTCTCGGGACATGCGCCTCCCGGCGGAACGAGATGACGCCGCGTCCGCCATCTCCGCCGTGAGCGAGGAATCGCGCTTGATCGATGAACAACGAGCTAGAGCCGCGCGAGCGGTCGCGATCGCGACGCGAAGCGAAGGCCGGGCAAACGCTCGCGAAGGGCCGCGAGGGCCTGCGCGACCCCCATCGGCGGACCACCTCGCGGCGCGATGCGCGATGCGCGCGATGGATCGACGGCCAGGTCGCTGAGCACCACGGCGCCGGCCCGCGGCAGCTCGCCCGCGAGCGCGGCGAACGCCTCGAGCTCGGCCTCGCGATCGAAGAGCCCGGGCAGGACGAGGACATGCAGCGAGAGAGCGGCGGCGGACCCCGCCGCGATGCCCGCGCGGACGTCCGCGAAGCGGTATCCCGAGGGTCGATGGATCGCCTCGTACGTATCCGCGCGCGCCGAGACGAGACGGATCGCCATCGAGTCCAGCCCAGCGTCGGCGAGGCGGCGCATGGCGGTCGGGTCCGACCCGTTCGTTTCGAGGTGCAGCGTCCCGCGTGAGGTCCCGGCGCGTATCGCGACGGCAGCGCCCTCGATCGCACGCACGGCCAGCAGCGGCTCGCCTTCACAGGCGCGACCGAACGTGCCCATGGTGCCTCCGCGCTCGAGGTGGCTGATTGCGACCTCGGCGATCTCGTCGCTCGAGGGCTTGAACGCGGCGACGTCGGTCGGCGCGGCGTCGGCCAGGTCACGGAGCAAGACGCCCTCGAGCGACTGTTCGTTCGCCGCCGCTCCTACCGGCAGCGCGCAATCATCACGCGACGCGAACGCGTTCGCCGCGGCACGGCAGCGGTACTCCCTCGCGCAGCGCGCGAGCTGCCGGAGGAGGCGATTCGAAGGCCGCTCGCGAAGCGCGGCCGTGATCCGATCCGAGAGGTCGCCGACGGCCGGCGGCGCCGGGGCGTCGGCGTCGACCGGGATCGCCGCGACGACGAGCTCGCCATCGTCGCCGGCGCCGACCGCGGCGTACGGTCGCGGCGCCACCGGGGTCGCGCCGTCGGCGGCGCAGGCGGGAAGTCCCGTTCGCAGAAGACCGGCTGGTGCGACCGCGCCGACGGCCCAGCGCGCACCGCCCAAGGCCTGCGTCCGGCCCGCGCGGTCGACGCCGACGGCGGCGTTCCCCGAAAGCGGAACGACCTCCGCATCGCTCGGCAGCCGCACCGCGTCGGTCAGGGTCCTCGTCGTCACCCCGTCGAAGAACGCGGCGGCGTAGTCCGACGCGACGACGAGGCGACCGGAACGGTCGCTGTGAACGGCTCTGAACACGACGCGAGGATAGGTCCGCGCCGCGGCGCGATCGCGCTCGGCGCTAGAGGCTGAGGCAGCTCACGAATTCAGATCCGAGCCGGCACTCCCAGTGGACGTGCGGTCCGGTCGTGACGCCGGTGAGGCCGATCGCGGCGATGATCTGCCCGCGTGCGACCTGCTGTCCCACGCTCACGTAGACGGCGCTCGTGTGGTAGTAGCAGGTCTCGAGATCGCCCGCGTGCTGGACGCAGACGCGGAGCCCACCGACGGCGACCCAGCCCGCGGCCGAGACGACGCCTTCCTCGGACGCGCCGATGCCCGTACCGTACGGCGCCGCGACGTCGATGCCCGTGTGTCCCGCCCAGAAGTACTGCGTGATCACGCCGGCGACCGGCCACGCCAGTCGGCCGGCACGAGGCGGAGTCGCGCCGACGATTGGTCCGCGCAGGACCGCGACGCTCACGCGCTGCGGCTCGGCGAGCGCGGGCAGCGCGGCGCCGCGCACGAAGATGAGCTGACCGACCGCGAAGTGCTCGGGCTCGAAGTAGAGCCGGTTGTACGACATGATCACCGACGGATCGACCTTGAACGCGGTCGCGACAGAATCGACGGTGTCGCCCTCCTTGACCGTGTACAGCGCGCCTTCGGCCGGCGGGATGACCAGCTTCTGACCGAGACGGACCGATTGCGCGTCGGTCATGCCGTTCGCGAAGGCGATCGCCTCGACCGAGACGTTGTAGTAGTTCGCCATCGTCGCGAGCGTGTCGCCCTCGTGCATCGTGACCTCTTGGACCGAGCGTCCGGGGTCGGCCGCGACGGTCACGGGATTGCGGCTTCCGCCGATCGACGACGTTCGCGCGGCGGGCTCCGCGCGCGACGCGCCCGTGTCGGACATGCCGGTCGCCGCGGCGAGCGTCGGCGCGACGGTGTTCGCACGCGTCGCCGCGTTCGCGGCGAACGGAAGCGACAGCACCAACACGGCGACCGCTGTGTTCAGCGCGAGACGCAGCCCACGCACACCCACAAGACCGGCGAGGTAGCTGCTCGATCCTTCAAGCGACGCGTAGGCGAGATGCCGCACCTGCCGCGCGACCTTCGCCGTTTCGAGCGTGAAGATCCACGCTTCGCGTTGGAGGAAGCGCTTCGGGTTTGGCGTCGCTTGAGAACGTCCGCTCGTGCGTCCCAACCCGACGCTGCCTCCCACACATTTCGTGACGGTCCGCCCGGACCGTCCCTTCATCACCACATCGGCGCGATGGCCGATCTCCCATGACGGCGTGCTTGTACGAATTGCGTACTCACCGTGCTGGGAGGGCTGCACCGTAACCCCGGCGCAACAGATGTGTCAACCGAGCAACGCGGTAGCACCAAGCAAGGCTTTGGTAGAGATCCGGTTTCCGGCCCGGTTTGCTCGCACGAGTACCCCTACTTAGGCTTCTTTTCGGTGCCCGACTACAACCTTTCGTACGTGTACGTCTTCGCGTTCTTCGTGGTCGGAGCGGTCTTCGTGACGGTCCTACTGACGCTCGCTCGCCTCGTCGCTCCGAGGAAGGTCACAAAGGAAAAGCTGCGCACCTACGAGTCCGGTGAAGAGCCGACCGGTCAGGCCTGGGGCCGCTATCCGACCCACTTCTACGTCTTCGCGCTGCTCTTCGTGGTGTTCGACGTCGAAGTGATCTTTCTCTTTCCGTGGGCGGTGCTCTTCCGGACGCTCGGCGTTGCCGGGCTCGTCGAGGTCATCGTCTTCATCGCGATACTCGTCGTCGGGCTCTACTACGCGTGGAAGAAGGACGCCCTGAATTGGTATTGAGCGCACCGCGACCCACGATCGATCTCGCGGAGCTGCGCTCGTACGTGGCCACGAAGCTCGAAGGACGGGCGCGCGTGTCGATCCTGCACGACATGCTCGTGATCGACGTCGATCGCGAGCGACTCGTCGAGGTCGCGACGTTCGTCCGCGACGATCCGCGCACGCGCTGCGACCTCTATTCGGTGAACGCCGGCGTCGACACGGGAGTCGAGCTGCGCTCCGTCACCTTCGTACGCGGCACCGCGACGCACGTGCTCGCCATGCTGCGCACGACGTGCACCGAGCTCGATCCGCACATCCCGACCCTCGCCGGCGTCTGGACCGGCGCGAACTGGTGCGAGCGCGAGACCTACGACATGTTCGGCATCGAGTTCGACGACCATCCCGACCTGCGGCGGATCTTCCTGGAGGAGAGCTTCCCGGGTCACCCTCTGCGGAAATCGTTCCTTCCGCCGCGCAGCGACGCGCGCGGAGGTTGATGCGGTGCCGGTAGGTCCCTTCGGTCTGGACCCGGTGATCTGGGCGCCGCTCCGCCTCGTCGTCGCGGTCGGCCTTGCGCTGTTCCTCGTGCTGAACGGCGCGCTCCTGCAGATCTACCTCGAACGCAAGATCCAGGCGATCATCCAGGACCGGCTCGGGCCGTATCACGTCGGACCCTTCGGGCTGCTCCAGACATTCGCGGACGCGCTCAAGCTCATCTCCAAGGAGGACGTGCGGGCGCAGGCGACCGACGGCTGGTTCTTCGTCGCGGCCCCCGCTCTCGTGTTCTGCCCGATGCTCGCGTCGTGGGCGGTGCTCCCGTTCGCGCAGGACATCGTCGGCACCAATCTCAACATCGGGCTGCTCTACCTGACCACCCTCGGGTCGATGACCGTTCTCGGCATCGTGATCGCGGGGTGGGCGTCGAACAACAAGTACGCGCTCGTCGGCGGTCTGCGGTCCGCGGGACAGCTCATCTCCTACGAGATCCCGCAGATCCTCGCGCTCGTGTCGGTCGCGCTGGTCGTCGGCTCGCTCTCCATGATCGACATCACTCGCTCACAGGCCGGTCCGTTCGTGAACGTCCTCATCCTCCCGTTCTCGTTCCTCATCTACTTCATCGCCGCGCTCGCCGAGACGAACCGGACGCCGTTCGATCTACCAGAGGCGGAGTCGGAGCTCGTCGCGGGCTGGCTGACCGAGTACTCGGGGATGCGCTGGGGCACGATGCTCGCGCTCTCCGAATACGGGAACGTCACGGTGGTCTGCGCGATCGTGACGACGCTCTGGTTCGGAGGGTGGCAGGGACCCGGAGTCGACGCGTTCCCGCTCCTCGGCGTGGTCTGGTTCACGCTGAAGGTCTATGCCTTCATCCTCGTGATGATGTGGATCCGCGCCACCTTGCCGCGGCTCCGCATCGACCAGCTCATGAGCTTCTGCTGGAAGGGCCTCATCCCGATGGCCCTCGTGAACATCATCGCGGTCGCGGTGCTGGCGCTCGCCTACCCGGACACGAAAGTCCCGATCGCGATCGCGAACTGGGTACTCGTGGTGCTCTTCATCGGTGGGATCCCGTTCGTGCAACGCCGCCGGCTCCGCGTGCTCCGCGCGCGCGCTCGGGCGTCGGCGGCACCCGCGGTGCGCGCCGCAAGCTGATCACGTGACGTTCGACTTCATCGAGCCCGTGCTCTTCGCCATCCTGTCGATCGGGGTGATCGCCGGCGGAGTGGCCGTCGTGATGCTGAGCCGCATCACCGCCGGGGCGCTGCTCATGGCATTCACGTTCCTCTGCATGGCCGGGATGTTCGTGCTGCTCGGTGCCGAGACGATCGCCGCGTTCCAGGTGCTGATCTACGTCGGCGCGATCACCGTGCTCATCCTCTACGGCGTGATGTTCACGAAGTTCGGCGATCGGCCGCGCGCGCTCTTCTTCCAACGACAGACGCCGGTCGCGGCGGTCTTCGTCGCCGCCGTGGCGGTGCCCGTGGTCCTGTATTCGTTCTGGTTCACGAGCGCCGCGCCGCGGCCGGGCGGGGGCGACCTGCCGGCCCTGGCGACGAGCGTCTTCACCGACTTCGCGTTCCCGTTCGAGGTCGCGTCGGTGCTCCTGCTCGCGGCGATGATCGGCGCCATCGTCCTCACCAAGCGCGACGACGCCGAAGAGGCCGCCGCACGGAGACGCCGGTGACGGTGCCGCTCGGCGCCTACATCGCGGTCTCGGCCGTGCTCTTCTTCGTGGGCGCAGCCGGTGTCCTCGTGCGACGCAACGCGGTCGTGATCCTCATGTGCGTCGAGCTCATGCTGAACGCGGCGAATCTCGCCCTCGTCGCGTTCTCACGGCGCGCCGGCTCGATCGACGAGCGCGGCAGCGTCTTCGTCGTGTTCGTGTTCGTGATCGCCGCGGCCGAGGTGGCCGTCGGTCTCGCGATCGTCCTATCGGCGTATCGGAACAGGCCGGTGGTGGACGTCGATGAGATCCGCCAAATGAGGGGATGATCCGAGCATGATCGATCTCGTCTGGCTGATCCCGGCGTTCCCGCTCGCTGCGTTCCTGATCAACGGGATCTTCGGACGGCGCTGGCTCGGCCACTTCACCGGGGTCGTCGCGTCCACCGCGGTCGGTCTTTCCGCGCTCGTTTCGATCGGCGTGTTCCTCGAAGTCCTCGGCGGTCGCACGCAGACGGTCGTCGGCCTGTACCGCTGGATCGGGGTCGGCGACTTCACGGTGAACGTCGCGGCGCTCATCGATCCGCTCTCCTCGGTGATGCTCCTCGTGGTCACGGTCGTCTCATTCCTCATCTTCGTGTACTCGAACGGGTACATGGAGCACGACGCGGGGTTCTATCGCTTCTTCACGTGGCTCTCGCTCTTCGTGTTCGCGATGCTCATCCTGGTCATGGCCGACAACTACCTCCTCATGTTCGTGGGCTGGGAGGGCGTCGGCCTCTGCAGCTATCTCCTCATCGGATTCTGGTTCGAACGGCCCGAGCCATACCTCGCGGCGAAGAAGGCGTTCGTGATGAACCGGATCGGCGACTGGGGATACACGATCGGGATCATCACGATCTTCCTCGTCTTCGGCTCGATGAACTTCCTCGACGTCTTCGACCGGCTCGAGGAGAGCGCGCCCGCGCAAGCGACGATCACGCTCATCTGTCTCGCGCTGTTCTTCGGCGCGACCGGGAAGTCGGCGCAGATCCCGCTCTACACGTGGCTGCCCGACGCGATGGAAGGACCGACGCCGGTCTCCGCCCTCATCCACGCCGCGACGATGGTGACGTCGGGGGTCTATCTCGTCGCGCGCTCGACGCCGCTCTTCGAGGCCGCGGGCTCGACGCTGCTGATCGTCGGCTCGATCGGGGCGCTCACCGCGATCGTCGCGGCGACGATCGCGCTCGTCCAGGTGGACATCAAGCGGGTCATGGCGTATTCGACCGTGAGCCAGCTCGGATACATGTTCCTGGCGCTCGGGGTCGGGGCCCCCGTCGCCGCGATCTTCCACCTCGCGACGCACGCGTTCTTCAAGGCGCTCCTCTTCCTCGGGTCGGGGTCGGTGATCCACGGGCTCGGCGGCGAGCAGGACATGCGCAGGATGGGTGGCCTGCGGCGGAAGATGCCGGTCACGTTCTGGACGATGGCGCTGGCGGGCCTGGCGCTGGCCGCGCTCCCGCCGCTCGCCGGCTTCTGGTCGAAGGACGAGATCCTCGGCGCGGCGTTCCTGAACGGACACTTCGTCCTGTACGCCGTCGGGATCGTGACCGCCATCCTGACCGCGTTCTACGTCACGCGCGCGCTGTGGCTGACGTTCTACGGCGAGCCGCGCGACCACCACCTCTACGACCACGCGCACGAGTCGCCGAGCGTCATGACCCTGCCGCTCGTCGCGCTCGCGGCCGGCACCGTGCTCCTCGGCATGGTCATCGGCTTTCCGCCGGAACAGGGTTTCATCCACCACTTCCTGAATCCGGTGCTGGAGCGTCCCGGCGCAGCCGAGAACCTCCCCGAGCTCGCGACGGTCGTCGCACTCGCCGGAATCTCCGTCGTCGCCGGCATCATCGGGATCGCCATCGGTCTCTCGATGTACGTGCGCCACCGGCCGGATCCGGCCGCGCTCACCCGCACGACGGGACCGGTCTATCGCCTTCTCGTGAACAAGTACTACCTGGACGAGCTCTACGACCACCGGTTCGTCGAAGCGGCGCGCGCGTTCGCCGGAGCGGCGTGGGCCTTCGACATTCACATCGTCGACGGTCTGGCGAACCGGCTCGGGTGGGCGCTGAGCCTCGGAGGCCAGGGTCTGCGTCGCGCGCAGACGGGCGTCGTCGGTAACTACGCGCTGACGATCGTCGCCGGCCTCCTGCTCGTCCTCGCGGCCTATGGCGGCTATGCCGCCGGGATCCTCGGACGATGACGAACCTGCTCTCGCTCCTCGTCGTCATCCCGATCGCCGGTCTCGTACCGCTCGTCATCTTCCGGCGCGACGAACATGCGGCCAAACAGGTCGCCATCACCACGACCCTCGTCGAGCTCGTCGTCTCGCTCTGGATGCTGGCGCAGTTCCACCCCGGGGAAGCCGGATTCCAGCTCGTCGAGCGGTTCGATTGGCTTCCGAGCCTCGGTATCCGCTACTACGTCGGCGTCGACGGCATCTCCGTGCTGCTCGTTCCGATGACCACGCTGCTCACGTTCATCTCGGTGCTGTACTCGAGCGGCGGCGCGATCAAGACACGGATCGTCGAGTACATGACCGCGTTCCTCCTGCTCGAGGTCGGCATGGTCGGCGTCTTCATCGCGCTCGATCTCTTCCTCTTCTACATCTTCTTCGAGCTGATGCTCGTACCGATGTATCTCATCATCGGCATCTGGGGCGGACCGAGGCGCATCTACTCGACGCTGAAGTTCGTGGTCTTCACGCTCGCGGGCTCGCTCCTCATGCTCGTGGGGATCGTCGCGATCTATCTCGCGTCGGGCGACGCCGCGGGAACGCGGACGCTCTCGCTCCCCGAGCTCATCGAGCAGCGCGGCCGCTTCTCGTTCGACTTCCAGTTCTGGGTCTTCCTGGCCTTCGCGCTCGCGTTCGCGATCAAGATGCCGATGGTCCCGTTCCACACATGGCTCCCGGACGCGCACGTCGAGGCGCCGACGGCGGGCTCCATCGTCCTCGCCGGCGTCCTGCTGAAGGCGGGCGGCTACGGCTTCCTTCGCTTCGCGCTCCCGCTCTTCCCGCTCGGTGTCCAGGCCTGGCTGCCGCTGCTCATCCTGCTGTCGGTCGTCGCGATCCTCTACGGAGCGATCGTGTCCACGGTGCAAAAGGATCTGAAGAAGCTCGTGGCGTACTCATCCGTCGCGCACATGGGCTTCGTCACGCTCGGCATCTTCGTCCTGAACCTGCAGGGCGGCGTGGGCGCGGTGCTTCAGATGCTGAACCACGGATTCGTCACCGGGGCGCTCTTCCTCTTCGTCGGCATCCAGTACGAGAAGACCCACCGGCGGATGATCGCGGACCTCGGCGGTCTCGCGAACATGTGGCCGGTGTTCACGGCCTTCTTCGGCGTGTTCGTCCTGGCGTCGCTCGGCCTTCCCGGTCTGAACGGCTTCGTCGGCGAGTTCCTCGTCCTCCTCGGGACCTTCGGCTTCTCGGGAGCGCCGCCGCTCGGGGGTCTCTTCTGGGGTCCGCTCGCCGCGCTCGGCGTCATCCTCGCCGCGGTCTACCTGCTGTGGATGTTCCAGCGAGTGATGTACGGCCCGGTCCGCGAGGCCTACCGCAGCCTGCCCGATCTCTCGCCGCTCGAGGTCGCCTGCGCGCTGCCGCTGTTGATCCTCACCGTCGTCCTCGGTGTGATCCCCCAGCCGTTCATCGCGTACATCGAGCCCTCCGTCGAACGCGTGATTCGCTTGGCGACCGACCCCGCGTTCACGGTGGTCGCGACCAAATGAGGCACAAGTGAGCGAGCATCGGCCCCGCCGTGAGGAGCGAAACCATGCGCCTGCGGCGTCCCCGGCCGCAGGCCGGAGACTCGGCAGATGACGTCGGCCGACGTCGGAGCGGTCTATCCCGAGATCGCGGTGACGGTCGTGGCGATGCTGCTGCTCGTCGTCGACGCGGTCGTCGATCGCCGCCGCGCCGGCTTCCTGCTGCCGGTCCTCACGATCGCCGGCCTCCTCGTGGCCCTCGCGACGGCACTCGCGCCGATCGCGCCGGCGCAGTACTTCCGCGGATTCGTCACGGTCGACGCCTTTACGACGTTCTTCCGGGCGGTCTTCCTCATCCTCGCGATCTTCGCCGCCGCGGTGTCGCCCGCCTACCTTGCCCGCTGGCGGATCCCGCCGGGCGAGTACTACGCGATCATCTGCTTCTCGACGCTCGGCGCGATGACCATCGCGCTCTCGGCCGATCTCATCACGCTGTTCATCGGCCTCGAAACGATGACGATCCCGATCTACGTGCTCGCGGGGATCCAGCGGACCGACCGCTTCGCGAACGAGGCCGCGATCAAGTACTTCCTGCTCGGCGCGTTCAGCTCCGCGCTCCTTCTCTACGGTCTCGCGTGGCTCTACGGCGTCACGAACGCGACCGACTTCGTCACGATCGCGGCGGTGCTCACGACGCAGGGCATCACGAACGGACCGACCATCGTCGCGCTCGCGCTGATCACGGTCGGCCTGGGCTTCAAGGCGGCGATCGTCCCGTTCCATCAGTGGACGCCGGACGCGTACGACGGCGCGCCGACTCCCGCGACCGCCTTCATGTCCGTCGGCCCGAAGGCCGCCGCGTTCGCGGCCATCCTGCGCGTGCTCGTTGGTGCGCTCGGTCCGCTCGGGCTGGACTGGAGCGCCGTCCTCGCGGTCCTCGCGGCCATCACGATGACCGGCGGCAATATCGTCGCCCTGGCGCAGACGAACACGAAGCGGATGCTCGCGTACTCGAGCATCGCCCACACCGGCTACATCCTCGCGGCGGTCGCCGCGGCGAAGGCCGCGCCGGTCGCGGGGCTCGCGGAGAGCGCGACCGCGGCGGTGCTGTTTTACGTGTTCGCTTACGGGCTCATGAACCTCGGGGCGTTCGCGTGTCTCCTGTATCTCGACCTCGACGGCACGCGCGGCGCCTCGCTCGACGATCTGAACGGATTCGGCCGGCGCCAGCCGGTCGGTGCGCTCGCGTTCGCCATCTTCCTCATCTCGCTCACCGGGATCCCGCCGACGATCGGTTTCGTGGCGAAGTTCCTCGTCATCCAGCCGGTGCTCGACGCCAATCTGGCGTGGCTCGCCGTCGTCATCGCGCTGAACGCCGTGCTCGCCGCCTTCTATTACCTGCGGGTCGTCGTGCACATGTACATGTACGACCCCGAGGAGCGAGTTCCGCGTCTGGTCACCGGGCGCACGCTCTCGCTGAGCCTCGGCCTCGCGTCCTTCGCGGTCGTGCTGCTCGGCATCGTTCCCAACTCCGTCTATCAGTGGGCGCTCGACGCCGCACAGCCACTCATCCGGTAGGCGGGTTCCTCGAGGGGAGCAGCCGCTCGCCGATCCAGCCGGCGGCGGCGCCGATCACGGCGGCGATGCCCAACGGGGCGAGCACCTGCGGCAGGCGAAGCGAGATGAGTCCGTTGAATTCCTCCACCGGTGCGGTCTGCGGGCGGAAGGCCTGATGCAGCTGCGTCGCGATGATGCTCGCGACGAAGAGAGAGAAGAGCAGAGCGACCGGCGCGGCCACGATGCCGCCGTTTCCCGCGACGATGCCCGCGCAGAAGAGGATCGCGCCCGCGACCGCCAGGAGGATCAGCGGCGGCACCGGCAGCGGCTCGGTGAGCGCCCACCAGAACGCGAGGCCGACGGTCGCGGCGATGACCGAGCCGAAGAGCCGCGGCCAGCTCACCGCGGAGCGGCGATCGCTCGCGCGCGGATCCGACCGCCGATCCACCCCGCGATCGCGCCCGCCACGATGAACGGGAAGACCGCGATCGGGATCCGCAGCAGGAAGAAGGTGAACGCGCCGGGGTCACCTCCGGGCTGGATCGCCGTGATCACCACGACGTAGAGGAGCGCACCCAGAAGCACGGAGAGCGCGCCTGCCAGGGCGGGCCTCCGGACCGCGAAGAAGCCGGCGCCGAGCGCCGCGAGCGCGATGTATGCCATCGCGAGCACGGCACCGATGCCGATCCACTGGTCGAGACGGAGATACGGGAACACCTGCACCATCGCGGCGCCGAGCACCACGATCGCGAAGCGCACGATCTAGGCCACGATCGCGAAGCCGTGGTCCGCGTGATTCAGCGGCACGGCCTTCCCGTCGGCGGCGATGACCGCCACATCCTCGATCCGCACGCCGAACCTGCCCGGCAGATAGATGCCCGGCTCGATCGAGAACGCCATCCCCGGCTCGAGCGGCTCGCGGTTGCCGCGCACGAGATACGGATGCTCGTGGCCGTCGAGCCCGATGCCATGACCCGTGCGATGGATGAAGTACCTGCCGTACCCGGCGTCGTCGATCACGCGTCGCGACGCCGCATCGACCGACTCCGCGCTCGCGCCGCTCGTCGCCGCGGCGTATCCGGCCTCCTGCGCGCGGCGCACGACGTCGTGGACGCGGCGTTCTTCACCGTCGCCGAGCGTGCCGACGTGCACCGTGCGCGTGATGTCGGAGCGGTATCCCGCGAGGCCACCTCCGAAGTCGAGCACGACGGTGTCGTTCTCCTGGACCCGTCGGCGCCCGATCTCGTGGTGGGGTGACGCGCCGTTGGGGCCCGAGCCGACGATGGTGAAGCCCACCTCGTCGTGGCCCTCCGCGCGAAGGAGCTCCGCGAGGTCCGCGCCGATCTCGAGCTCGCTGCGACCGGCGAACGTCCGCTCGAGGATCCGTACGTACGCGCGATCGGCGGACTCGCTCGCGGCGCGCAGCGCCTCGATCTCCGAGGCGTCCTTCCGCATGCGCAGCTCTCTCGTTATCGAGGACGCGGGGCAGAAGGTGCGGTCGCCCGCCGCGGCCTCGAGACGGAGCAGGAACGCCGCCCACATCTGGTCGGCGACGGCGACCGCGCCGGTGCGCGGCAGCAGGGAAGCGACGATCGCGAACGGGTCGTCGGTCTCGGACCAGGTCCGCCGCCGAAGGTCCGGCGCCGAGTGGGCGACGCGCGGCTCCTCGAGCTCGGGACAGACCATCGTCGACGCGCCGTCGCGATCCAAAACCAGACACGTGATGCGTTCGCTCGCAAAGACCTGGTAGCCGGCGAGATAGAAGAGGTCGGCGCCCGGCGAAACGACGAGCGCGGCGACGTCACGCCGGCGCAGCTCTTCGGCGGCGCGGCGGCGGCGGTCGGACAAGCTCGCTCGTTCGCTCGGCATCAGGCCTGCACCCGAGAATAGGCCGCATGCCCCGTTCGTTCACGGCCCTCGCCGGCGCGACGCTGCTCATCGCGGGAGTCGCCATCCTCGCGACGAACGCCTTTCCGCGCGAGGGACCCGTCGCGCCCCTGGCGGTTCCCACGGCGAGCCCCACGCCGATTCCGTCCGCGAGCGGCGCGCCCGTCGCGACGCAGGCCGCCGCGCCCACGCCGGTCCCGACGATCGGACCGATCCCCGATGGGTACCGCGTCGTCATCCCGCGGCTCGCGATCGATCTGCCGATCGCCGAAGGCGACATCGAGCGGGATGTGGTGCGGCAGCAGACTCCTGAGAACTTCGCGTTCCATTTCCCCGGGACCGCGATCCCCGGTACGACCGGCAACAGCTACCTGTACGCGCACGCGCGGCGCGGCATGTTCCTCAATCTGTGGAACGCAAGTGTCGGTGACGAGGTCCGCATCCGAACGCCGGGGGGCGCCGAGCTCAAGTTCGTGGTCACCGACGTACGGCGCGTGCCGCCGGCGGACACGAGCTGGCTCCAGCCGACGGCCGACGAGCGGCTCACTCTTCAGACCTCGACCGGACCGAATGGAAGCGATCCACGGTTCGTGGTGGTGGCCGCCCCCGCGTAGAGCCGTGAACGCGAACACGCATCGCGATAAATCTGTACGCGGCGACCAGCTTCGCCGCACGCCATGTTCATTGGCTCACGACGTGTTTACGAAATCGACACACTGTGGAACCGGTCGTGCAAAGGCGCGCGACCATGCTCAAAGCGATCGCCACGTCGGCCGCCACCACCGCGTTCATCGCCGCGTGCGCGCTCCCGCTCCTCATGCCACCACTGTTGGTATCGCGACCGGTAACGGTAGCGCCGACGGATAGCGCCGCATCGGTCGCGATCGAGAGCGAGCGGCCACCGCGCGTCCGCGACATTGCGCGCGGCGAGGTCGTCCTCGGCGTGGAAGCGGCGCCAGTGGTTGCCGCGCTGGCGGCGCCGATCGCGCCGGCCGCTACCCCGACACCCGTACCGGCGACGAGCGCGCAACCGAAGCCGCCGGCGGTCGCCGCGGTCCCGACGCACGGGACACCGGCGACATCCGGTGTCGTCATCGCGTCGTGGTACGGGCCGGGGTTCTACGGGAACCGCACCGCGTGCGGTCAGCTCTACACGCCGGAGATCATCGGCGTCGCGCACCGCACGCTCCCGTGCGGCACGCTTCTCACGATCGAATACCGCGGCCGCGCGATGACCGTGCCGGTGATCGACCGCGGCCCCTACATCGCCGGCCGGACCTTGGATC
>DATBKH010000111.1:0-10717 GCA_036555955.1 Candidatus Limnocylindria bacterium
GCCGAGACGACCAGCTTTCCTTTAAGACTCGGCCAGCCGTTGGAGCGGGCGACGGAGGCCAGGGTCTCATACGTCCCCTGCAGGATCCCCTGCGTTCCGATGTAGATCCAGGAACCGGCGGTCATCTGCCCGTACATCGTCAGCCCGGCGTCCTCGAGGCGACGGAACTCGTCCCACGTCGCCCATCGCGGGACCAGCAGCGCGTTCGCGATGAGCACGCGCGGCGCCCACTCATGCGTCCGGAACACGCCGACAGGCTTCCCCGACTGGACCAGCAGCGTCTCGTCATCCTTGAGGCGCGCGAGCGTCGCGAGGATGCGGTCGAACGCTTCCCACGACCGCGCGGCGCGGCCTGTGCCTCCGTACACGATCAGGTCCTCGGGCTTCTCGGCGACGTCAGGATCGAGGTTGTTCTGGATCATGCGGAAGGCCGCCTCCTGCGGCCACCCGAGGCAATGCAGATCGCTCCCGCGCGGGGCGCGGACCGTTCGTGTGGTCACGGTCACGCTCCCAATTCTCCACCCACCCTCGTTCTCCGCGGCGGTCCGCCGATAATCGACCGCCGTGGACCTCGTCGCCATCGCGGCCGCCGCGACGCCATCGTTCGTCGCGAGCGCGGTGGAGGTGGTCGAGGCGGCCACGATCGTCCTTGCCGTCGGCGTCACCCGCGGCTGGCGCGCTCCGCTCCTCGGCTCGCTCGCGGCGGCGCTGCTCCTCGGCGCGATCGTCGCCGCGCTGGGGGTCACGCTCGTCACCGTCGTCCCCGAGCAGCTCTTGAAGGGGGTTGTCGGCGCGCTGCTGCTCCTGTTCGGCCTGCGCTGGCTTCGCAAGGCGGTGTTGCGATTCGCCGGGATCGTCGCGATCCACGACGAGGAGCTCGTGTACCAGCGCCAGCTCGCGGCGCTTCGCGCCGAAGGTCGCGAACGCGCGGGCTTCGACTGGGTCGGATTCCTCGTGGCCTTCAAGGCCGTCCTGCTCGAAGGCACCGAGGTCGCCTTCATCGTGATCGCCTTTGGCGCCGGTGGCGGAGCCTCGCTGACGTCCGCGATCGTCGGCGCGGCCGCCGCCGGCGTCGTCGTGATCGCGTTGGCCGCGGCGCTTCGCCAGCCGCTCACCATGGTGCCGGAGAACTGGCTGAAGTTCGGGGTGGGAGCGATGCTCTCGAGCTTCGGCGTGTTCTGGTTCGCGGAGGCGCTCGGGATGGAGTGGCCCGGCGACGCCGCGTCGATCCCGCTGATCCTGCTGGCGTTCGTCGTGGCGAGCTGGGCCGCGGTGCGCATGCTGAACGCGATCCTGCCGCACGGCGCTCAGGTCGAGGCGCGCAATGTTTAACGCGCTCTGGTCGACGCTCTTTGGGCTCCTCGTCGACGATGGCCAGCTCGCGATCGGTGCGCTCGCGGCGATGGGGATCGCGTTGGCCCTCGCGTACGCGGGTGGCGAACGCCTTCAGGACGTCGTCGGCTGGATCCTGCTCGTCCTCGTCCTGGCGCTCGTCATCGCGAACCTCTACCGCGCGGGGCGCCTCGCGCGCGCGCGGGTCAGCTCCGCACGCCGGTAGCACCCGGGCTCGTGGTCGTTCCGCATGCCGACGGCCTGCATGAACGACTCGACGATCGTCGGTCCGACGAAACGGAAGCCGCGGGCCAGCAGGTCCTTGGACAGCGCGTCCTTGTCGTCGAACCGCCAGACGTAGCTGTCGAACGACGCGAACTCGCGCTGTAGCGCGAGGAACGCCTTCGCGTTCCCGATGGTCGCCTCGATCTTCGCGCGATTGCGGACGATCGCCGCGTCCTTCATCAGGCGCGCCACATCGCGGGGGCCGAAGCGCGCGACCCTCGCGGGATCGAATCGGGCGAACGCGCTGCGGAACGCTTCGCGCTTCCGCAGGATGGTCTCCCACGACAGCCCGGCCTGCATGCCCTCGAGCACGAGGAACTCGAAGAGGACGCGGTCCTCGTGCTGAGGGGTACCCCACTCGTCGTCGTGATACGAGATGAGCGGCTCCCGCGCAGCCCACGTGCAACGGCGACGAGTGGAGCCTGACCGTGAGACGGTGCGAGCGGTCACCGAGGGCCCCCAGGGGTAGGGGCCACCGGGCGCGGAGCGACCGGTGGGGAGCCGGCCGCCAGGCCGGGGGGTTCCCGGAGCGGTGAGAGGGTTTCGGTGACCGCTCGCACTGCGACGGCTACGGCCCGCCCCATCGCTGAAGCAGCTCGGGCAGCTCCGAGAGACGCTCGATCTCGGCGGTCGGCACGGCGATCGCGGTGGGAAACGCCGAGGCGTTCTTGCGCCACACCGCGCGCATGCCGACCTCGAGCGCTCCGGAGACGTCGTCGACCATGCGGTCGCCGATCATGACGCACTCCTCGGTCATCACACCAAGGCGCTTCGCGACCTCCTGGAACACGCTCCGGTGCGGTTTCGAATGCGGCAGGTCGGACGTATAGACGATCACGTCGAGCAGCGCGGCGAGGCCGTGCGTCGCGAGGTCGGCGTTGTGCCAGTCCGCAGCCCACCACGTGTTCGAGAGGAGCCCGAGGCGGTAGCCGCGCTCGCGCAGGAGACGGAGCGTCTGGCCGGCGTCGGGATCGACCGCCGACCATCCCGCGATCGCCTTCGCGTAGCCGTCCATCGCGCCGAGGAGCTCCGCGCCGCTGACCGGAACGCCGAGCCGATCGAACGCCTCGCGCACGAGGTTGGTCGGCGGCCCGCTCCAGTGCTCCGTGTCGACGCGGCGCCAATGCTCGCGTTCGGCGTCGCGCATCGCCATGACGTAGGCGTCGCGTGACGGCCAACGGCGATCGGCGAACTGGGTGACGAGGTGGTCGTACGAGGCCGCCCATTTCTGTTCGGCCCCGGTGTCCCAGTCGGACCAGTGCACGAGCGTTCCGCCGAGATCGAAGATCACGGCGCGCGGGCTCGTCATGGCTAGCCGGCCATGGCCTTGCGGACGCGTTCACGCGTCAGGGGGACCGAGCGGAGGCGCGCGCCGCACGCGGCGAAGACGGCGTTCGCGATGGCCGCGGCCGTGGGCACGGCGCCCGGCTCGCCCACGCCGGTCGGCGGCTCGCTCGGGACGCCCTCGACCGCGACGTCGATCTCTTCGGGCGCGTCGCGGAAGGTCGCGATCGGATACGTGTCCCACCCCGTCGTCGTGACGCGCCCGTCGCGGTGGGCGAGCTCCTCCTTGAGCGTCCACGACGCCGACTGCTGGATCCCGCCTTCGATCTGATTGCGCACGCCTTCGGGGTTCACGGCCTGACCCGGGTCGACCACCGCCCACACTTTCACGAGCCGCACCGATCCGGAGAGCGATACCTCCACCTCGGCGACCTGCGCGACGTACGTGCCGTGGTACTCCGTGCACGCGAACCCGAGTCCGTGACGGCTTTCGAGCCGGCGGCCCCAGCCGCTGCGCTCGCCGGCGCGTCGGACCACGCGCGCGAGGCGCTCGTCGTCGATATGGCGGAGCCGGAACGCGATCGGGTCCTGTCCCGAGGCATGCGCGAGCTCGTCCATGAACGACTCGATCGCGAACACGTTCTCCGCCGCCGCGAGCGACCGGAAGTTTGCGGTCCGCAGCCGGGTCGGCTCGATGTGCAGCGTGACGCGAGCGGGAAAACCGGTGTAGGGCGGCACGGCGTTGCGCCCCGACGTGACGCCGAGGACCTGCGGATCGAGGCCGGCCGCGGTGTGCACGTTCGTGTGCTCGTCGTAGCGCCAGGCGGCGATGCGCCCGTCGTCCGCGAGCCCGGCGGCAAGCTCGAGGACGGCCTCCGGCCGCGACGGCGACCACGCGAACTCCTCCTCGCGCGTCCACTGCACGAGGACGGGCCGGCCGGCGCCCTTCGAAAGGACCGCCGCCTCGATGGCCGCGTCCCCGTGGCTGTTGCGGCCGTAGGTGCCGCTCGTGATCTGTGGCAGCACGCGGACCTTCTGCTCGGCGAGGCCGATCGTCTTCGCGACCTGCTCACGTACGCCGAACGGCCGGTGCGTACCGACGTACATCGTCGCGGCACCGTCCCTCACATCGGCGACCGCCGCGCTCGGCCCGATCGGCGCGTTCGCGATCGGCGGGAGGACGTACGTCTCTGAGAGGCGAACGGGCGCGGCGCGCAGCTGCTCGTCGACCCGCTCATCCGCGCGCATCGGGACCTCGGCCGTCGGCCCGTCCACCGCGACGGAACTCCATTCGGCGTTCACGGCCGCGGCCGCGGCACGGGCTTGCTCCTCGCGCTCCGCGACGACGCCGACGGCGTCGCCCTGACGCACGACGGCGATCACCCCAGGCATGCCGCGGGCAGCCGTGTCGTCGACCGAGCGAAGCTTCGCGCCACGCGCCGGCGGGCGCACCATCACGCCTCGCGCCAGACCTTCGAGGCGCACGTCGGCCACGAACGTTGCCCTCCCCGTGACGATGTCGCGGGCTTCGAGGTGGGGGGCCGGCCGCCCGCTGTAGCGCCGGCGCGCCTCGGGGATGAGCGCGACGTCGTCCGGGACCGCTCCCCTGAGAGGCTCGCTCGTCACGAGGTCCCCGTACGCCACCGTCTTGCCGTTCGCGATCACGTTGCCGTCGCGCGTGTCCAGCTTTCCACGCGGAACGCCGAGCTTCTCGCTCGCGCGGTCGATCAGCGTCCGCCTCGCGAACGCGGCGGCCTTGCGGAGCCGCGGCGTCTCCTGCGCGACGGAGTGGCTGCCGAACGTGCCAAAGTCGAAGGGGACCTGATCGGTGTCGCCGAGCACCACGCGGACGCGCTCGAGCGGCACGTCGAGCTCGTCCGCGACGATCTGCGCGAATGCCGTGCGGATCCCCTGCCCGAAATCGATCTTCCCCGACAGCGCGGTGACGGTCCCGTCGGGCGCGACGCGGATGCGCCGTTCGAGCCGCTCCGGCTCGCTACGGTCCCACATCAGCCCGCTGCCGCTCGCTTCACCGCGCGGATCGCGCGCACGTACACGCCGCAGCGGCAGAGGTTCCCGGCCAGCGCGTCGCGGATCGAGAGCTCGTCAGGCGCTTCGTCGCGCGCGAGGAGCGCGGTCGCCGAGATGATCATCCCGCTCGTGCAGTAGCCGCACTGCATCGCGTCCTCCTCGACGAAAGCGCGCTGCACCGGCGTGAGATCGCCGTCCTTCGCGAGCCCCTCGATCGTCGTGATCTCCATGCGCGCGGCCTGATCCGCGGTCACGAGGCACGATGCCACCGCCCGGCCGTCGGCGATGACGTAGCACGCGCCGCACTGCCCGCGTCCGCAGCCATAACGCGTGCCGGTGAGATCGAGATCGTCGCGGAGCACCGAGAGCAGCGTGCTGCTCGCCGGCACGTCGACGTCGCGCCGCTCGCCATTGACGTTGAGGGCGAGCTTCACGAGAGCTCCGGCACCCGAGCGCGGACCGCGGTGATGAGGATCTCGCGCGCGATGGCGTCCGCGACCGCGATCACCTCCGCGGAGAGGGCGCGATCTTCGTCGACGCGCGCGGAGCGCTCGCGGACCACACGTCGAGCCTCCTCGACGCCCGCGCCGGTCGCCGCCTCGAGGAGGTCGAGACCCTGCGCCGCGCACATCGCCTCGATCGCGAGCACCTCCCGCGTGTTGCGAACGACATCCGCGAGCTTGTGCGCCGCGTGCACACCCATGCTTACGTGGTCCTCCATGCCGGCCGACGTCGGAAGCGACTCGACGGAGGCCGGGAACGCCCGGAGTCGATTCTCCGTCACGAGCGCCGCGGACGTGTACTGCGCCACCATGAATCCGGAGTTCGTGCCGGCGTTCCGCGTGAGGAACGGCGGCAGCCCGCTCGTGTGGCCGTTCGTCAGACGGTCGACGCGCGCCTCGCTGATGTCCGCGATCTCGGCGACGGCGATCGTCGCGAGATCCAGCGCGATCGCGACGGGCTGCCCGTGGAAGTTGCCTCCGCTCACGACGCGGTGATCCTCGGCGAAGACGATGGGGTTGTCGGTGACCGAGTTGATCTCGGTCTCGAGCACTCGGCGGACATAGGCGAGCGCGTCGCGCGAGGCACCATGCACCTGCGGGATGCAGCGCACCGAATACGGGTCCTGCACGCGCGGATCGCCGGTCCGATGCGACGCCACGTTCGGGCTGCCCGCCATGAGCGAGCGCAGGTTCTCGGCGACGACCTGCTGTCCGGGGTGCGGCCGCGTCGCGTGAAGGTCCGCGTCCCACGCCCGGTCGGTCGCGCGGAGTGCCTCGGCCGACATCGCGCCGACGACGTCGGCCGTCGTCGCCAGCACCTCGGCATCGTGCAGCGCGAGGCAGCCGATCGCCGTCATCACCTGCGTTCCATTGATGAGCGACACGCCCTCCTTTGGGCCGAGCTCGATCGGGCGCAGGCCCGCCGCCTTCAGCGCCTCGGCGCCGCTTCTGCGCTTGCCCTGATCGACCGTCTCGCCCTCGCCGATGAGGACGAGGGCGGCGTGCGCCAGCGGCGCGAGATCGCCCGACGCCCCGACGCTGCCGTGTCGCGGGATCATCGGGTGCACGCGACGGTTCACCATGTCGCAGAGCAGATCGATCACCTCGGCGCGGACGCCGGAGCGGCCGGCCGCGAGCGTGTTCGCGCGAAGCACGAGGATCGCGCGCACGACGTCCTCAGGGAGCGCCGGACCGACGCCGATCGCATGGCTGCGCACGAGGTTCCGCTGCAGCGCGCGCAGATCCTCGTGCGGAACACGGACCGTGGCCAGATCCCCGAATCCGGTGTTGATGCCGTAGACCGGATCGTCTCCACGCGCGATGTCGGCGACGACCTTGGCCGCCTGCTGGACCTGCCGCTCCGCCGCTCGATCGAGTCCGACGGCCACGTCCCGCCGCGCGACGCCGACCACGTCGGCGATGGTGAGGTCGTGTCCGGTGAGGCGGAGGGTCGCTATTTCAGGTTCTCGCGGTACCAGGCGCCGAGCTCGATGTAATGCTCGGCGGCGCGCACCGTCCAGCGCGCGTCGTCGGGGCGCGTCGCGCGCACCACCTTGGCCGGAACTCCGAGGACGAGCGAGCGCGCGGGGACCTGGAACTTCTCGGGAAGGACGGCGCCGGCGCCGACGATCGACTCCTCGGCGATGACGTTGCCGCCGACGAGGACCGCGGCCTGACCGATGAGGACGTTCCGCGCGATGACGCTCGAGTGCACCAGCGCGTTGTGCCCGATGGTGACGTGCGGCCCGACGAGCGTCGGCTCGCCCTCGTCGGTATGGATCGTGGAGTTGTCCTGCACGTTGGAGCGCTCGCCGATGACGATGCGGTCCATGTCGCCGCGGAGCACGGACCCGAACCACACGGACGCCCCGCTCAGGACCGTCACGTCGCCGATGAGCACGGCGGTCGGGGCGATGAAAGCGTCCGGCGCGACCTTCGGCGTCTTCCCGCGGTAGCCGTAAAGCGGCACGTCGGGAACAATAGTGCGGTGAAGACGCGCGATCTCCGCGTCACCGGCTATCGCCCGCTCGTGCCGCCGGCGATCATCCTCGAAGAGCTGCCGCTCCCCGAGACCGGATCGCGCGCCGTCGCGAGCTGGCGCGAGGATCTCTCGCGCATCCTCGCGCGGACCGACGATCGGGTCATGGCCGTCGTGGGGCCCTGCTCGATCCACGATCCGGTGGCCGCGCTCGACTACGCGCGCCGGCTGCGCGACCTCGGCGAAGAGCTCCGCGGCGACGTGGTCGTGGTGATGCGCGCCTACTTCATGAAGCCGCGCACGAGCGTCGGCTGGAAGGGCCTCGTCTCCGACCCGCACCGCGACGGCAGCTTCCGCATCAACGACGGCCTGCGCATGACCCGCCGCCTGCTGCTCGACCTCGTCGAGATCGGCGTGCCGGCGGCGTGCGAGTTCGTCGACCCGATCTCGCCGCAATACACGAGCGATCTCGTCGCCTGGGCGGCCATCGGTGCCCGGACGACCGAGAGCCAGGTGCATCGCGAGCTCGCCTCCGGCCTCTCGATGCCCGTCGGCTTCAAGAACGGCACCGACGGAAGCGTGCAGGTCGCGATCGACGCCGTGCGCGCGGCGCGCGAGCCGCACAGCTTCATGGGCGTGACCGAGCAGGGCCTCGCCGCCATCGTGGAGACCGGCGGCAATCCCAGCGCGCACGTCGTCCTCCGCGGCGGAACGCCGGGGCCGAACCACGACGCCGCGAGCGTGGGGCGGGCGCTCGAGTCGCTCGCGAAGGCAGCCCTGCCGGCACACGTCGTCATCGACCTCTCCCACGGAAACAGCGGGCGCGACCATCGCCAGCAGCCGCTCGTCGCTCGCGAGGTCGCGTCGCAGATCGCGGCGGGCGAGGCCGGCATCGTCGGAGTGATGGCGGAGAGCTTCATCGTCGAAGGGCGTCAGGACGCCGACGGCGAGCCGCTCGTCTACGGGCAGAGCATCACCGACGCCTGCATGGGCTGGGAGACGACCGAAGGTGTCTTGCGGGAGATCGCGAGCGCGGTGCGCGCGCGGCGGGACGCTACTGGCGCTCGATCAGCCGATAGCCAAAGCCGCGCGCCGTCTCGATCGACACCTCGCTGACCTGCGCCTGCTCGAGCTTCTTGCGTAGACGTCCCACGTGCACGTCGACGAGCCGGGTGTCGCTGCCGGGCTCGTAGCTCCACACACCGACGAGGAGATCGTCACGGGTGAAGACGCGGCCGGTCTCGCCGGCGAGGGTCCGCAGCAGCTTGAACTCCGTCGGGGTCAGCGGGAGCTGCTTGTCGCCGGCGATGGCCTGCATGCTGGCGAGATCGATGACGAAGCGCCCGAACCGCAGCTGGCGCTCCTTGTTGTGATCGGAACGAGAGGAGCGGTCGCGGCGCAGCAGCGCTTCCACTCGCGCGGCGAGCTCGTCGTTGTCGAACGGCTTGCCGAGATAGTCGTCGGCGCCGATCCGCAGACCGACGACGCGATCGGGCGGATCGTCCTTCGCCGAGAGGAAGAGCACCGGCACGTCGGAATTGCGGCGCAGCTGGAGGCACAGGCTGATCCCGTCGACCGCCGGCATGAGCACGTCGAGCGTGACCAGCTCGGGATGGAACTCCTGGAACGCGTCGAGCGCCTGGCGCGCATCGGTGATCGTCTTCACCTCGTGCCCCGCCTCTTCGAGCACGGTGCTCACCAGGCGCGCGACGTCACGGTCGTCGTCGACGACGAGGATGCGGCCGCCGAGCGCGCCGCGCCGCGCGGAGGGCGCGGTCTCCTGCTCAAGCATCTGTAACGACGGAACGGCAAAACCCGTGCCATTTGTGACGACGAGCGCCAGCTCGCACGCCGACTGAGCGTGCACGGGCTGTGCCTAGCCCAGCGCGGAGTTCACCTGGACGAGCTTCTCCGCGATCCACGCGCCGCGCGCGCCGACGTCGTCGGGCCACGGCGTGAAGAAGAGCCGGTCGGTCTCGTCTTCGATCTTCTGACGCGCGGCCGCGCCGCGGTCGGTCGTGCGGAGCGCGCCCGCTTCCACGAGTCCGTCCTTGCGAAAGCGCTCGAGCGTCGCGCGAACGTCCTCGGGTCGCTGATGCGGCAACAGCTCGGCGAGCGCCGCCTCGTCGGCGGCCTCGTCGCGCCACAAACGTGTGATCACTTCGACCTCAGGTCCGCTCATCCCCGACGCGCGCCACGCGGCCATGTGGCAGTCGTCGCGCACCTGCCACAGCCCGTAGATCGCCGCGTCCAGCTGCGCGAAGGATCCCGGAGCGGGTTCGTCACCGCGATAACCGAACGCGAACGGAGTGTGCTGCCGCTTCGCCGGCTCGCTCGCCTTCGCGGACACCTTGAATGCACGATCCAGCAGACCCGCGAGCTCGGCGAGCTCGGCCTTCGGGAGCACGTCGAGGGATGCGTAGTGCTCGCGGGCCGCCTCGTGCAGCTCCTTCGCCAGATCCTTGCCCTTCGGGGTGAGGAACCAGCGTCCGGATCGTTCCTCCGCCAGACCCGCACCGCGCGCCGCGGCGGCCATCGGGTGCCACCGCCCGGGGATCGTCGCGTACGCGCTGGTGAGATCGCCCGGGTCGGCGGTCGCGCCGGCATCGCCGCGATACGAAAGGTTGATCGCCCAGATGTAGGAGGGCCGGTCCAGACCCAGCTCCTCCGTCCTCTTGAGAGGCAGGGTCAGCTTCACCCGGCGCTTGTTCAGGAAGAGCGGCAGGAGCGGAGGGATCTCGATCGGGTACGGCGGCTTCACGTCGCCATTCTGCCGAAATCGGGAGCGCTACCGCTGCGAGCCCTGCTGCTCCCGCTCCGCGTCCTCGACGCAGTACGGCGTCTCGGGCACGAGCTCGAGCCGCGCGGCGGGGATCTCCCTGCCGCAGACCACGCACTTGCCGTACTCGCCGCGCGCCACGCGCTGCAGCGCCTCGTCGATCAGGCCGATGCGCGTCTCGAACATCGTCTGGCGCGCCACGTCAAGCTCACGCGCTTCCGTCTCGCTCGCGACGTCGGCCGGGTGCTGATCCGCGAGGGCGACGTCGCCGCCGCTGTCGATCTGGGGCACGGCCAAGCGCTCTTTGATGCGATCGATCGTCGCCACGAGATCCGCGCGCTCGCTCTCGAGTCGCTCGCGCATCGCGGTCGAGTCCATCTCCGCCTCCGTGGGCCAGAATTGCGCCGTGCTCCCCGAGGACGTCAGCAAGCAGCGTTCCGTCCTGCACCTCCTGGACGTGCGCGAGCAGGACGAGTGGGACGCCGGCCACATCGAAGGCTCGCAGCACATCCCGCTCGGCGAGCT
>DATBKH010000112.1:0-8680 GCA_036555955.1 Candidatus Limnocylindria bacterium
GCGGATCGAGGTCGTCGCCGCCCAGGAACGCGGCGGGAAGGCCGAGCGGCAGGCGCACGCCGAGCGCCTCGCGATAGCGCCCGGCGTCCTCGGCGGCGATGAAGCGCCGCTCGCCGGCGATGCGGACGTCGAGCACGCGGCGTTCGGTCACGAGGCTCGCGAGCCATTCGCTCGATGCGTCCGGCTCCGCGCTCCGTGCGGCGATCTCGTCCTCGGTCAGATCGCCGAGCCGCAGCAGCAGCTCGTGGACTCCGTCCGGGTGGCGCGCGGCCCGCTCGCGAACCAGGTGCTGGAGCGACAGCTCGAGCTCGGTCGCGGCGTCCGGGTCGAGGAGCTCGCGGAGCTCGACCTCGCCGAGGAGCGCACGCAGCTGCGATGGATCGACGGTGAGGGCCTGCGCGCGCAGCTCGGCGAGCGGCGCGTCGCCCTCGTACATGAAGTTCGCGACGTAGTTGAAGAGGAGCGACGCGGCGAACGGCGACGGCGCGCGCGTGTCGACCGTGACGACGCGAAGCTTGCGCGAGCGGATGGCGGCGAGGATCTCGGTGAGCCCGGGCATGTCGAACACGTCCTGCAGCACCTCGCGGTAGGTCTCGAGCACGATCGGGAACGCCTCGTAGCGGCTTGCGACCGAGAGCAGGTCGGCGGCGCGCTTGCGCTGCTGCCAGAGCGGGGCGCGCTGACCGGGACGGCGCCGCGGAAGGAGCAGCGCGCGCGCCGCGTTCTCGCGGAAGCGCGCCGCGAACAGCGCGGTCGTCGGCGCGCCGAGGTTCGCCGCGCGCGCGCCGCCGCCGCCGACGGCGAGCGACGCCTGCACGAGGTCCGCGACCGTGTCCGGATCCGGCAGCACGAGGTCGACGGGCGGCGGCTGATCGGTGCCGGGGAAGCGGATGACGATCCCGTCGTTCGTCCAGAGGATGTCCGGCTCGTCGCCGTTCCGTTCGCGCACCATCGCACCGATCGCCATGGCCCACGGCGCGTGCACGCGCGCTCCGAAGTGGCTCAGGATGCAGACGCGCCAGTCGCCCATGTCGTCGAGGTACCGCTCGACGACGATCGTGTGATCGTCGGGGACGACGCCGGTCGCCGACTCCTGATCGCGGAGGTACTGCAGAAGATTTCGCGCGGCGCCTTCGGCGAGGGCGTGCTTCGTCATCAGCTCGCGTGTCGCGTCCTCCGGCGACAGCGAGCGCATGCGGCGGGCGAGCGCGCCGATGGCGCGGCCGAACTCGAGCGGACGGCCGACGTTCTCGCCGTGCCAGAACGGCATGCGTCCGGGGACGCCCGGCGCGGGCGAGACGAGCACGCGGTCCTGCGTGATCTCCTCGACGCGCCAGCTCGATGCGCCCAGCAGGAAGACGTCGCCCTCCTTCGTCTCGAAGACCATCTCCTCGTCGAGCTCGCCCACGCGGCCCTTGCCCTTCTCCGCGCCGGCGAGGAACACGCCGTAGAGCCCCCGATCGGGGATCGTCCCGCCGTTGCTGATCGCGACCACCTTCGCGCCCTCGCGCGAGCGCACGATGCCGGCGGTGCGGTCCCAGACGACGCGCGGGCGGAGCTCGGCGAACTCGTCGCTCGGGTAGCGGCCGGAAAGCATGTCCAGGACGCCCTCGAACGCGCTCCGCGGCAGGTCCGCGAACGGCGCGGCGCGCCGGACGACACGCTCGAGGTCGTCGACCGACCAATCGTCCATCGCGGTCATCGCGACGATCTGCTGCGCGACGATGTCGAGCGGGTTCCGCGGATAGCGCAGCGGCTCGACGGACCCGGCGTACATCCCCTCGGTGATGGCCGCGCTCGCGAGGAGATCGCCGCGGTACTTCGGGATGATGACGCCGGTCGACGGCTCGTCGATGCGATGGCCGGCTCGCCCGATGCGCTGCATGCCGCTCGCGACCGACGGCGGGGATTCGACCTGGATGACCAGGTCGATCGCGCCCATGTCGATGCCGAGCTCGAGCGAGCTCGTCGCCACGAGGGCCGGAAGCCGTCCGGACTTGAGATCGTCCTCGATGCGTAGACGCTGCTCGCGCGCGATGGATCCGTGGTGTGCGTGGACGAGCTCTTCGCCGGCAAGCTCGTTCAGGGCGCCGGCGAGGCGCTCCGCGAGACGGCGCGAGTTCACGAAGATGAGCGTCGAGCGGTGCGTGCGGATGAGCTCGAGGATCTGCGGATGGATCGCCGGCCAGATCGAGGACCGCTGCACCGCCGTGACCGGTCCGGTCGGGATCTCGGCGGGCTCGCCGAGACGCGCCATGTCTTCGACCGGCACCTCCACGCGGAGCTCGAGCGTCTTCTTGCGGCCGGCGTCGAGCACGCGGACGGGGCGCGCGACTCCGTCGTCGACCCCGCCCAGGAAGCGCGCGATCTCGTCGAGCGGGCGCTGCGTCGCCGACAGGCCGACGCGCTGCAGCTTGGGCGCGCCGCGTCCGCGAAGCTCCTCGAGCCGCTCGAGCGTGAGCGCGAGGTGCGATCCGCGCTTCGACGGCACGACCGCGTGGATCTCGTCGACGATGACGCTCTCCACCGAACGCAGCGCGTCGCGGGCGAGGCTGGTCAGGATGAGATACAGCGATTCCGGCGTCGTGATGAGGATGTCCGCGGGCTCTCGCTGGTACCGAGCGCGATCCCGCGATGGCGTATCGCCGGTGCGGATCGCGACGGTCGGCTCGCGGAACGGCACGCCGAGGCGCTGGGCTTGCCGCGTGATCCCCACGAGTGGCTCGCGAAGGTTGCGCTCGACGTCGACCGCGAGCGCCTTCAGCGGCGAGACGTAGACGATGCGGGTCGTCGCTTTCTTCGGCGCCGGCGAGAACATGAGGCGATCGATCGCCGCGAGGAAAGCGGCAAGCGTCTTCCCCGACCCGGTCGGCGCGAGCACGAGGACGTTGTCGCCCGCCGCGATGGCCGGCCACGCGAGCTCCTGCGCTCGCGTGGGGCCCGGGAACGTTGCGTCGAACCATGCGCGCGTCGCCGCGTTGAAGGACATCCGCGGATCGCTCCCCACGAGTACAGAGGTTAGCGTTCCGAGCATGGAGATCGGCCTCGGTATCGACGGCCGTTTCGCCCTCGCGGAGGACGAGCAGCGCGCCGTCGCGCGCGAGGCGAAGGCGCTCGGCTACACGAGCCTCTGGACGCCCATCGGAAGCGAGCCCGGGCCATTCGACGTCTGCGCCGCGTGGTCCGAATCGGCGGCGATCACGAGTGGGATCGCCGTCGCACCGCTGCCGTCGTGGCCGGTCGACAGGCTCGCGTCTGTAGCGAAAAGAACAGTCGATCGGTCCGGCGGTCGGTTCGTGCTCGGGGTCGGCGCGGGCCGGCTCACCGCGTCGCCGATCCGCGCCATGCGCGACGCGAGCGCCGAGCTTCGCGCGCGACTCCCCGGCGTTCCGCTGTACCTCGGCGCGCTCGGGCCGCAGATGCTGCGCCTCGCCGGAGAGCGGTACGACGGCGCGGCGCTCAACTGGTGCACCCGGGAGCAGGTCGCCTGGAGCCGCGAGCGCGTTGCCGCCGCTGCGCGGAGCGCGGGCCGCGACCCGCGCGAGGTGCGTATCCACGAGTACATCCGCGTCTGCGTGGACGAGGACGAGAGCGCGGCGCGTCTCGCGCTCGCGAAGACCGTGCTCGCGTACGCCCTGGCGCGGCCGGGCGCGGACAAGACGAAGGGCTACCGCGCGCATTTCGCGCGGATGGGTTTCGCTGGCGCGCTGACGGATCTGGAGTCGCGCCGCGACTCGGGCGCGAGCGAGGACGACCTCGCCGCGGGATTGCCGGACGAGCTCCTGCGGCGGGTGGGCTACTGGGGCAGGCCGGAAGGTGCCCGTGAACCGTTCGTCCGCCTCGCCGAAGGTCTCGACATCGCCGTCGTGCGTCTCGTGCCGGGAACCCGTAACGACGCGGTCGCGGTAAGACTCGCGATGAAGGCCTGCGCTCCCGGCTAGCGCACCCGCTCGGCGAGCGCGACGAGGTCGCGCAGCGTCACCGATCGCGAGGAGATCTCGTACGTCACGCCGCGCTCGGTCCAGCGGACCGCGAAGAGCGAGGTCGCCTCGACCGAGTAGTTCGCCGCGTAGACGCCGTGCACCGAGAGCGCATCCGCGGCCGCTCCGCTCGGCGCGTACACCGGCTGGGCGTCGGGAAGCATCGCGACGAGGACGAGCGCGTTCGTGTCGCGCATGCGGAACGTGCGGATCTTCGGCGTCGGGCGCGCCGGGCCGTACACGCCGTCCACGCGCAGGGGCGGGATCTCGGTCGCGAGCTCGGTCGGAAGCTGCAGCGCCAGGGTCGGCTCCTTCGGTTTCGCCATGGCCTGCGCGATGACCGACGGCCCGAGCGGAACGCCGATGCCGTGAACGAGCTGTGCGTGCGGCAACGCCGTGAGCGCGAGAAGCACCGCGGAGGCGACGGCCGCCGACGCCGCGCCGAGCATCCACACGAACCGCGGTGACAGTGGCCGCGCGACCGACCCGCCGTCCAGGTCGAGGATCACCCGAAGATTCTGCGCCGGCGGGGTATCAGGACGCTCGGAGCGCGTTCACCTTCTCTTCGAGCTCGGCGTTCAGATCGTCGAGCTCCCGCTGCGCCGCGTCGAGGTTCGCCTTCGCCCGCTCGACGTCCTGCTGCTGCTCCATCGCGCGCGCGGCGCCGCGAGCGGCGGTCGTGCCGCGTCCGATCGTCGAGTAGCTCGCCATCTTCCGGCCGAACATGGCGGTGAGGATCGTCGCGCCGACGGAGACGGCCGTCTGCACGCCCGCCGTGCGGACCTGACCCTTCTCGCGTTCGAGGACCTGCTGCGCGTGGCGCACCTTCTCCTCGGCGCGGTGGACCTTCGGCGCGTATTTCGCGCGAAGCGCTTCGACCGCGGCGTCCCGCTTCTCGCGACCTTGCTGCGCGTCCTCCGCGCGCGCGTCACGAGCGGCGACGGCGGCCGGCGCCGGCGCGGCCTGCGGCCGCCGGTCCTTCATGAGCACCTTGATCTGATCGCGCGTGAGCGGGCCGCGCAGGTAGGACATCGCCCATCGCGACTCGAACACCACCGGGGCGTCCTCGTGCACGTTGTTCATGAGGAACACGCGCGAGGTAAGCCCAGCGAGGAGCTCCCCCATCTGCGTGCGATCGAACGTCGCGTTCTGCGCGGCCGCGGCGCCCTCGAGCCCTTCCAGGACCCGCTGCTTGTCGCGTTCGGTCTGGAGCCGGCCGAGGAACCACGTGCCGGTGTTCGCGAGTCCTTTGTAGTCGAGGTCGACGGGGTTCTGCGTGGTCAGGAGGACCCCCAGACCGAACGCGCGCGCCTGCTTCAGCAGATTCAGCATCGGCCGCTTCGACGGCGGCTCGGCCACCGGTGGAAAGAAGCCGAAGATCTCGTCCATGTAGAGGAGAGCGCGCAGGCTGGTCGTGCCGCTCTGCGTCCGCACCCAGCCCACGATCTCGTTCAGCAGGAGCGTCACGAAGAACATGCGCTCGGCGTCGCCGAGGTGTCCGATCGAGAAGATGGAGACGCGCGGCTTTCCCTCGGCGGTGCGGAGGAGCGCGCCGACGTCGAGCGGCTCGCCCTGGAGCCAACCGGCGAATCCCGGCGACGCGATCAGCCCGTTGATCCGCAGCGCGAGGTCGGCACGGTCCTTCGCCGGATAGAACGTGTCGAGATCGAGCGCGCCGATACGCGCCATCGGCGGCTCCTGCACCTGCGTCACGATCGTCTCGAGGTCGAGGTCCTTTCCCGCCGACCACGCCTCGGAGAGGAGCGTCGCGATGAGGATGTGCTCGCGGCTCTTGATCGGATCGGCGCTGATGCCCACGAGCGCGAGCAGGCTCGTGGCGACCGTCGTCACCCGCTCTCGGAACGTCTCCAGGTCCTCGCGCGCGGACTCCGGCGGCGCGGCGAACGACCGCACGATCGAGATCGGGATCCCCGCGGCGGAGCCGGGTGTGTAGATGGCGAAGTCCGCGGCGTCGCGGAGCCGGCGGATGCGACCGCCGTCCTGACCCCACGACGCGAGACCGTCCCGCCAGACCCCGGCCTGCTGCGCAGCGTATTCGTCGGGCGAGACGCCCTTGCGTGACGCGTCCTCCTCGTTGACCCACGGCCGGAAGTCCTCCGGACGGAGGTCGGGGAACGTGAGCAGGAGGTTCGTGAGGTCGCCCTTCGGATCGATCGCGATCGTCGGGACGCCATCGATGGCGGCCTCCTCGATGAGGTCGACGCAGAGCCCGGTCTTGCCGCTCCCGGTCATGCCGACGACGATCCCGTGCGTCACGAGGTCCTTCGAGTCGTAGAGCAGAAGGTTCTTGTCCGCCGAGCTCTTGCTCCCGAGGTCGTACTCGCGACCGAGATAGAGCTGGCCGAGCTTTTCGTAGTCCTGTGCGCCCATCATCCCCTCAATCGTCGCCGTCGTGCTTCGAGATCCGGTTCGCGATCCCGTAGCGCCATCCGCTGATGACCGGCGTCGTGCGGCCGTTCACGCTCAGGATCGTCGTCGCGTGGCCGCGGTGCTCGTTGCTGTGGTTCACGAGCTGCGCGAGGATCGTTCCGACGGTGGACGGATCGTCGGGTCCATCGACCTCGACCGTGCGGTCGGCATCATCGCGTGCCGCGATCGCGAGCGCGCGCTCTCCGGTGAGAGCGGCGACCTTCATGAGATCGTCAAGGGAGCGGCGGACCGTCTTGCGGATCGGCGTGCCGAGCATCTCGCCGGTGAGCAGGCTGACGTACCACTGCTCGGCGCCGACGAGATGCTGCAGCGTGCCGTAGAGGGATCCGTACGTCCCCGCCGCTTCCAGCTCCAGCGCAGCCGGCTCGAGCTCCGCGCAGTGCTCGAGCAGCGTGCGATTCGCCCAGGCGTTGTGGCGCAGCACGTGGTCGAGCGGAACGGTCACGTCTGGAGCAGCGGGCTGCCGCGCTTGATGAACCTGCCGCGGCCCTTTTTTCCGAGGAACGTGTCCTTCTCGACGATGACCTCTCCGCGTGAGATCACGACGACCGGCTTTCCCTTGACCTTGCGGCCCTCGTAGGGGTTGTAGTCGACGCGCATGTGGTGCGTCTTCGCGGAGATCGTCGACGTCGTCCGCGGGTCCCAGACCACGATGTCTGCGTCGCTGCCGACCGCGATGGTCCCTTTGCGCGGGAACATCCCCATGAGCTTCGCCGGGGTCGTCGAGGTCACCTCGACCCAGCGATTCAGGGTGATCCGCTTCTGCACGACGCCGCCGTCGTAGAGCAGGACCATCCGCGTCTCCACGCCGGGCGCGCCGTTCGGGATCTTCGAGAAGTCGCCGAGGCCGAGCTGCTTCTGCTTCGGCAGGCCCTGGTAGCCCTCGGTCATGCAGAACGGGCAGTGGTCCGTGGAGACGACCTGCAGATCGTTCCGCGCGAGGCCCTTCCAGAGCTCGTCCTGGTGCCACTTCTCGCGGAGCGGCGGGCTCATCACGTACTTCGCGCCGCCGAACCCCGGCTCGTCGTAGCTGTCGATCGAAAGGAAGAGATATTGCGGGCAGGTCTCGGCATATGCCGGCAGGCCACGGTCGCGGAAGAGCCGCACCTGCTCGAGCGCCTGTGAGGCGGAGAGGTGAACGATGTACAGGGGGATGCCGCCTGCCATCTCCGCGAGCCGGAACGCGCGATACGTCGCTTCGCCTTCGGCCTCGGGCGGCCGCGTGAGCGCGTGCCACTTCGGCGCGGTGTGCTTCGCCGCGAGCGCCCGCTTCACGAGGACGTCGATGACGCCGCCGTTCTCGGCGTGCATGCAGATGAGCCCGCCGTTCTCGGCGGTGCGCCCGAGCGCCTTGAAGATCGCGGCGTCGTCGACCATGAACACGCCCGGGTAGGCCATGAACAGCTTGAACGACGAGACGCCGTCTTTGACCATGACGTCCATCTCGCGCAGGACCTTGTCCGTCACGTCGCGCACGATCATGTGCAGGCCGTAGTCGATGACGGCCTTGCCGCGCGCCTTGTCCATCCAGGCGTCGCGCGCTTTCCGCAGCGGCTCGCCCATGCCTTGGACGGCGAAGTCGACGATGGACGTGGTGCCACCGAAGGCCGCCGCCCGCGTTCCCGTCTCGAAGTCGTCGGAAGCGAACGTGCCCCCGAACGGCAGCTCCATGTGGGTGTGGACGTCGATACCGCCGGGGATCACGTACTTTCCGGTCGCGTCGATCCGTTTCGCACCGGCGACCTTCAGCGCCTTGCCGATCATCGCCACCTTCTCGCCGTCGACGAGCACGTCACCTTTGTACGTGTCCGCCGCCGTCACGATCGTCCCGTTGGCGATGAGCGTCTTTCCCACGTCACTCCCCCTCGTCGGCGCGCGGATGCTAGCCGAACGTATCAGCCGCGATAGTCCGAGTGCCGCCGCGGGTTAGTCTGCTTGCCGTGACAGCGCCGGGCGGCTACACGATCGCGAAGGTCGACCTTCAGAGGCTCAGCGACGCCGAGCTCACCGAGGCCGCCGAGTTCCGCCGGGAGATCCTGAGCGAGCGCGTTCCCGAGGATCCGCCGGCGCCGGTCGATGTGATCGCGCAGGAAATGCGCGCGATGCCTCCGGGGCAGTGGCGCGCGACGTTCCTGGCGCGCGACGGCGCGGGGAAGATCGCGGGATCCGGCATAGCCGGTCGCAATCTGAAGGACAGGGAGAACCAGCACATCCGCTGGTCCGACGTCGCCGTCCGCAAGGAGCATCGC
>DATBKH010000113.1:0-1883 GCA_036555955.1 Candidatus Limnocylindria bacterium
GGGCCGGCCCCGGCGCCGCGAGTGCGTCCGCGGCGGTCACGGTCCTGCGCCGCGCGATCGCGACGACCCCGGTGGCCGGCGGGCGCGGGACCAGCCGCGCGAGCTCGTCGGCGCGGACGGTCGCGGTGATCGCGGACGCGATCCGCTCGACGAGATCGGGTGCCAGCGTCTCGCACAGACGCCGCACCCGCTCCGGCGACACCACCACTGTTTCGATGGGCTCGGCGCCGAAGCGGAGCGCGTGCTTGAGCGCGTGGAACCCCTCGAGCACGACGAGCTCCGGATCGCGCCGCGCGCGCCTGTAACGCTCGGCCCGAGTCTCCGTCGTCACCCGCGGACGTTAACGGAGTCGGCCGAGGTCGTCATGAACGTCGCGACGCGTCCTGTTTCTGACAGATCCCTCGATTCGAGCCTCCTAGAATCGGAGGGAACCCGAAAGGAGGCAGTGAATGGACGATACCACTCTCGCGATCCTCATCGTCGTCGTCGGAGCCCTGATCCTCGCCGGACTGGGCTGGTTGTGGTGGAAGCGGTCCCGCTCCCGCCGGCTGAGGAAGAGCTTCGGTCCGGAATACGAGCGCGCGGTCTCGAAGTCGGGACGCGCCGAAGGCGAGAAGCGCCTGAACGAGCGCAGTCGGAGGGTCGCCGAGTACGACCTGCGCCCGCTGGCGCCGGAGCACCGCGCCGACTTCATCCGGCAATGGGATCGGATCCAGGCGCGCTTCGTCGACGATCCCGCGGGCACGATCGCCGAGGCGCAGCAGCTGGTCGACGAGGTGATGGAGGCGCGCGGCTACCCGATCGGGGACCCGCAGCGGCAACAGGAAGACGTCTCGGTGGAGAGCCCGGCGGTCGTCGCGGACTACCGACGCGCGCGGGAGATCGCGCGCCGGAGCGACACCGGTGAGGCCACGACCGAGGACCAGCGCCAGGCGCTCCGGCACTATCGAGCGCTGTTCCACACGCTGCTCGAGGGCGGCGGCGCGACCGCGACGGAGGTCGAGGAGGTCCACACACGCTGAGGGCGGGCACGCGCGCGGACCCGGTCGCTGATCCTTTGCCCCGCGCCCCCGTGGGGGTAGCTTCGGCCCGATGCACGACGCGCTCCTCCGCTTGTATCGGGAGGCGCGGGGCGACCGTCCGGCCGCGGTCGTATCGGTCGCCGGCGACGGGTCTCAGCGCACCTACCATCGCCTGATCGCGAGCGACGGCTCGACGCTGATCGGAGCGTTCGGGCCCGACACCGACGAGAACCGCGCGTTCCTGTCCTTCTCGCGCGCCTTCCGCGACATCGGGCTCCCCGTGCCCGCGATCTTCGCGGTCGACGAAGCGGCGGGCGTGTGGCTCGAGGAGGATCTCGGGGAGACCACTCTCTTCGGCGCTCTCGAAGAAGCGCGGCGGCGCGACGGCGGCGCCTTCCCCCCCGCGGTCCTGTCGATCTACCGCCGTGTGCTCGAGATCCTCCCGCGCTTCCAGGTCGAGGGTGACGCCGTGGTCGACTACGCGGTCGCGCACCCCCGCGCCGCCTTCGACCGGCAGTCGATTCTCTGGGACCTCAACTACTTCAAGTACCACTTCCTCAAGATCGCGCACGTCCCGTTCCACGAGGCGCGGCTCGAACGCGACTTCGACGCCCTCGCCGAGTTCCTGCTCGAGGCGCCGCGCGACTTCTTCCTGTACCGCGACTTCCAGTCGCGGAACGTTATGGTGCGGGACGGCGAGCCGTGGTTCATCGATTATCAGGGCGGGCGGCGCGGCGCGCTGCAATACGACGCGGCGTCGCTCCTCTACGACGCGAAAGCCGACCTCCCCGAGGACGTACGGCGCGAGCTCCTCGACTGGTACCTCGATGCGCTCGGGAATCACATCGACGTCGACCGCGA
>DATBKH010000114.1:0-20667 GCA_036555955.1 Candidatus Limnocylindria bacterium
GAACCGGGTCGCCGCACTGACGCGACCCAGCAGGCGCTCCGGAGTGACCGCCTGTTGCAAAGTCTGCGAGCTCACGATCCAGAGCGGGACGGTGATCCCGATGAGCGCCTGCGAAAGAGCGAGGACGGCCGCCGCCTGAAAGGCGTCGCCGCCCGCGATCGGTAGCAGCAACCGGCTCAGGGTCTCGAGGAAGAGCGCGGCGATCATCACCGGGCCGAGGCCGAAGCGCGTCATGAGCGGGCCGGCGACCGCGGCCCCGATCAGGCTCAGCGGGCCGATGGCCGCGATCGCGATCCCGAGGAGCGCGGGGGTGAGGCCCAGCTCGCGCGTCGCGTACACGACGAGGACGGCCTGAACCGCGTACCACTCGATGTTGGCGAGGGCGATCGCGAGGATGCTGCGGAAGAGCACGTCATGACCGCGCATCCAGCGAAGGCCGTCGGCGATCTCGCGCCAGACGCCGGCGCGTTCGTCGGCCGACCGGATCGTTTCGCGCGCGCGAATCGACGCGATCAGGACGGCCGACACGAGGAACGCCGCCGCATCGAAGAGCATCGCGACCGGAGCGGTGAGCGCTTGGACGAGGACTCCGCCCAGCGAGGGTCCGGCGACCTGTGCGACGGCGTTCGACGCCTGCAGACGGCTGTTCGCCGGAACCAGGTACGCGCGACCGACGAGCGACGGGACGAACGCGGAGCGTGCGAGCTCGGTCGCGACGCTGCAGAGTCCGCCGAGAAACGCCACCACGTAGAGCTGCCCGAGCGTGAGTACGCCGAGCGCCGCCGCGAGCGGCACCGAGCCAATCACCAGCGCGGCGGCGATGTCGGACACGATCAGGATCGGACGGCGGGGCAGCCGATCGACCCACACGCCCACGAAGAGTCCGAGGAGGAGTGACGGCGCGAACTGCGCTGCCACGAGGAGTCCGGTCTCGGTCGCGCCGGCGCCGAGCAGCAGCACCGCCGTGAGTGGGAGCGCCAGCACGGTGATCTGGCTGCCGACCCTCGCGATCGTGAAGCCTGCCCACAGCTTCATGAACTCGCCGTTTCGCGACAGCGGCTGCGTGGTCATCCGTGCACAGAGTGGCCCGCACAGGACTTTGGGGTCTATGCCGTGAGCGACCTTGACCGCCTAAACTTGTAGAGCCAATCAGGCCGACGTAGCTCAGCCGGTAGAGCAGCGGTTTCGTAAACCGCCGGTCGGCAGTTCGAGTCTGCCCGTCGGCTCAGACCATCCCGTCACCGCGCGGGCGGCCGTTCGACCCAGGCGCACCTGCGGTGTAACGTCTCCGGTCCGGGGCGATGCGCATGGCGGACGAACGCGACGAGCTCGTCTTCGTGCCACAGACCGGCTTCCGGCTCGCGCACGGCGGCCTTCAGTCCGAGAACGTTGTCAGCGAGCGGGGCCGCGAGACCCTGACGGCCGGCATCACGTCGGATCGGGATGGGACCGACCTGCGTATCACGATCGCAGGCGTCCCGGTGGATCTGGACTTCCGCAAATCTCGTCCGGCGAATGCGCCGTTATGGCTCACCGATGACCGCGGGCGCGTCGTCGCGGAGGGCATCAGCCGCTTCGTCATGCACAGCGCCTACTACCGCCTCATGGAGGGGCCGACGCAGTTCCAGCGCTACGCGACGTTCGATCGCCTCGCTCCGGACGTGCGCGCCGTTCATCTCGAAATGAGCGGCGACGCCGGCGACTGGCGCGTCACCATCCCGGTCGCTCCTGTGACCCGCGAAGGCGCGCGCGGCCATCCGACCCACGCCAGCGCCGCGATCGACGACATCGAGCTCGGCGTCACGCTCGTCGCGCGCACCGCGACCCTTACCGCGATCGAACTCTACGCGCTCGACCGCCGTCGTCCGGAGAGCATGCCGATCGACCAGGCGCCACGGTGGATCGAAGGAGTCAGCACGTATCAGCACATGCGCGGTCTCGGGCAGGACCTGCTCATGCTGCGTGACGACACCGGTGCGCATCACCTCGAGCGGCCACACGCTCTGCTCGACCCGGCGCGGCGCGGAACGCGCCGCGAGATCGCACTGTTCGAGGGCCTCCCCGCCGCGGCGACGTCGGCCTCGTTCGAGGTCCCGTTCGTCGCGATCCGCGAGCGGAGTGAGGAGCTCAGAGTACCGGTACCTGGCGAGACCGAGATCGCGATGAGCGGATGCCGCGCACGCGTTACGACTTCGCGAGTGGCGCGCTCGAGCGACAGCACCGAAACGCACCGGTCGCCGATCGAGGGACTGAACGGCCCGTGCATGCGCGTCGTGATCGTTCCGCTCGATGGCGAGGACGAGCGGCAGCTCGTCATGGCCGGGATCATGGAGAGCAACGACCGTGGGATGAACGTCACCCGCGTTCGGGCCGAAGCACCGCTCATCGAGGTGCCCGATCCGTCCGGTGACAGCGCGTTCGTCACGCTGAAGATGCCGGTCATCCGCCTGCCCGGTCCGTGGCGGCTCGAGTTCCCGCTGCCGGAGGCTGAGTGAGTGTGGCGTAGGAGGTAGATGTTGGACGCTCAGACATCGCCGCGAATGGCGCAGATCTTGAGGCGCGCCGCCGAAATTGGACGGACGCACACGGGCCAGCCTTTCGTTGGAACGGAGAACGTTCTGCGGGCGCTGATCGAGGACGACGCCGGGATCGCCGGACAGGTCCTTCGCGAGCTCGGCGTCGCGGACCGCATCGCCACGCGTCTCGACGAGATCATGACGTCAGACGCTTATCGGACCCCCTCACGCGATCGACACTGATCCGATCAAGGAATCGTTTTTTTCTACGCGTCGTCCGGCCGAAGTCGGCGAGTCATCCGGACGACGCTGGGGCGTACTTCGGGCGGCCGTTCGGTCGGTAGGTCTGGATCGTCAGTCCACCCTTGGTAGACCGCGACTGCGCCAGCTCGAGCGCCGCGTCCGGGCCGGTCTCCGGGAATAGCCGCGCGCCCTGCCCGAGGACCAGGGGATAGATGAACAGGATGATCTCGTCGACGAGCCTCTTGTCGAGCAGCCACCGGATCAGCTTGCCGCTGCCGTTCACCTGCATCTCGCCCGCGCCCTTGTTCTTCAGCTCCCCGATGGCCGCCGCGACGTCTCCCGAGAGAACGGTCGTGTGCGCCCATTTCGGGTCTTTGAGGGTCGAGGACGCAACGTACTTCGGCTTGGTGTTCAGCGCGGTCCAGATCGGGCTGTTCCCCGGATCGTCCCACGTTCCCCAGGAGCCGGCGAAGATCTCGTAGGTGCGCCTGCCGAGCAGGAACGCGTCGGCGCGCCGGTAGATCTGGTCGAGGAGATTCGATGCCTCGCTGTCGAACATCGGCGGGGCCCATCCGCCACGCTCGAACCCGCCGCTTCGATCCTCGTTCGGCCCGCCGAGCCCCTGCATAACTCCGTCGACGGAGACATGCGTGATCGTCGTGAGTTTCATAGGTTCGCCCCCTCTGCGTGTTTGGTCTTTCCCGTTACGACATCCACCCGGGCAAAGCGGCCGCCTGCTTGACCCACCTCGCCAGCTGCGTCTCGTCGAGGTCGTCCTCGTGGACGTCGAGATAACGCACCTCAGGATGCTTTGATCCAACGGGCGGAACCGGCCGGAGCGAGGTACCTCGGAAGAACGTGACCTTCACGTACCGAGCGAAGACGTGGAACGACAGGAACCAGCCCCTTCCCTCGACGCCATAGAAGGGCGAGTTCCACTTCACCGCCTTCCGTACGTGCGGCACGCTGCGGACGATGACCGCGTCGATCCGGCGCCCGACGTCACGCTTCCAGCCCGGCATGCCCGCGATGTAGTCGCGAACGGGCGCCTCGCCCTCGCCCTTTGCGATCTGCGGGTTCCCGCCCGAAAGCCGGACGGCGGTCGGACGGGACTTGGTCCTCGCCTCCGTCGGTGCGGACGTCGGCGGCTTCCGGCTGCGTTTCGAGCGCGCAGGCTTCATCTCCTTCATTGGAGCACGCACCAGCAAACGTCTCGAGCCATGGTGGCTCGCGCGTCCACCATGGCTCGCTCCGCCCTACCCGAGCGTCTCGCGAAGCTTCGCGGCAAACTCGGTCGGCTTTCCGGATTGCCCGTACTCCCCGCCGAGGAACCCGCCGTGGTTGCTCGGGAAGATCACCGCCTTCGTACCGAGACGCTCCGCGACAGCGAACGCGCCGCGGTTGGCCATCTCACCCTGTGATTCCTCGCCGGCGGCCAGGATGATCCGCGTCTTGGCGGCGCGCAGGGCGTCGAAGTCCGGCTCGTAGTGAGTGCAGCTGATCATGTTCTGGCCCAGCAGGACGTCATCGCGTGAGCCGTCGTCCTGCGTCGGCATGCCGAACATCGCCGGATCCGGTCCGGGCTGCGCCGCGAACTCGGCGGTCATCGGTCCGCGGTGGCTGATCACGGCGATGAAGTGCGCCATCCCCGCGCCGAACCCGCTGCGCTCATACGTCCGATGAATGGCAGCGGCGGCCGCTAGTGCGTGCTCCCGGTCCGGGAGGATCGACGCGAGCGGCGGCTCGTGCGCGACGAGCGTCCGCACGTCGTCGGGATACTTCGCCACGAGCGCCAGCGCGTTCACCGCGCCTCCGCTGCTCGCGAAGAGATCTACCGGTCGCCCCACCGCCTCGATGACGCGATGGATGTCGTCGGCGTGAACCTCCGGCGTCACGGGGCTGCGCACGTCGTCCTTCACGCTGCGCTCGCTCCCGCGCGGGTCGTAGGTCACGATGGTCCGATCGGCGAAGTGGCTCGCGAGCGTGGCGAAGCCTGCGGCGGCCATCGGCGATCCGATCACCATGAGGGCCGGCTCCTTCGTCTTGTCGTTGCGCCTGATGTCGTAGGTGATCGTCGCGCCGGGAACTTTCAGGCTCTTCGTGGTCGGCTCGGTTGCGGTTGGCATCGGTCTCCTCCTAATGCGGTCGAATCACCATCACAGACGGTACGCGAGGGCGGGAATCATCGGTGGCGCGGTCACGCCGTTGCGAACGCGCGATACACCGTCACCTGGCTCGCGACGCCGCGCAGGGTCACCGGGCCGACGCGCTCGTAGCGCACGCCGGTGTCCCCAGGGGTCAGCGCGGCCTCTCCGACGAGAACGTCGCCCGGCGCGGCCTGCGCGGCGATGCGCGCCGCGACGTTCACCGCGCGTCCGTAGTAGTCGCCGTTCGCCTCGATCATCGGCCCGGCGTTCACGCCGACACGCGCGCACGGGAGGCCCGATCCGCGCACGAGCGCGAGCAGCTCGACCGAGGCCGCGACCGCGTCGCCCGATTTCGGGAAGTGCAGGTGCGCGCCGTCGCCGAGCATCTTCACGACACGGCCGCCGTGGCGCCGCGCGACGATCGTCGCGATCTCGCCAAGGGCGACGGCGATCCGCGCGGCGGCCTCGTCACCGAGCTCCTCGGTGATCCGTGTGTACTCGCACAGGTCCGCGAACACGGCGGCGCTTTCATCCGGATTCGTGATCTGCTCGTTCATCTCACCCGCATAGACGCCCCCGAGACGATGAACTCATCGCGAAAATGAGGATCCGGCGGCACTGCCGTGCACGCCGGATCACTGGGAAGAAGCGGTGCTAGTCGGCTGCGGTCGCGAACCCGGTCGTGTCGAGATCCTCCTCAGCACCCTGCTCCGCGATGCGCAGCACCTTGAGTCCGAGGACGGCGGCGGTGAGCGCGAACGTCGCGCCGATGGCGAACGCCGCGTGGTACCCGTCGGTGAGAGCGACGATCGGCGCGACCCCGGCCGCGATGCCGCCTGACGTCTGCGAAGCGGCGACGCTGGCGAGGACCGCCAGACCGAGCGCGCCGCCCATCATGAACGACGTGTTCACGAGGCCGGACGCGAGTCCGGACTGTTGCGGCTCGACGTCGCTCATGGCGACGATGATCATCGGGTTGAACGCGATCCCCGCGCCGAGGCCGAGCAGGATCATGCTCGGGAGGACGTCGACGACGTAGCTTCCGTCCACCGGTGCGCGGACGAGCAGCGCGAGACCGAGCCCGGCGAGCGCAAGCCCGGTGCCGAGCGGGGCCTTGAGGCCGAACCGCATCACCAGCTTCGCCGACACGCCCACCGAGAGGATCGCCATGATCACGTTGCCGGGGAGGAACGCGAGCCCGACCTGGAGCGGGTCGTACCGGAGCACGAGCTGGAGGTACAGCGCCGACAGGAAGAACCAAGCGAACATGGCCGCGGCCCACAGCACGCCCATGACGTTCGCGGTGCTCAGATTGCGCCGACGGAGGAGCGCGAGCGGAATGAGGGGCTCGCTGACGCGCGACTCGATCACGAAGAATGCGGCGAGGAGCGCGACGGCCGCGACGAGCAGACCGACCGTCTGACCCGATGTCCAGCCCGCCTCGTTGCCGTTCACGATCGCGTACACCGCGAGCATGAGCGACGCCGTCACGGTGACCGCGCCCGCGATGTCGAGGCGTGTCCCGGACGCATAGGGGCGGCTCGCGGGGATCAGCCGGATCGACAGCGCATAGACCGCGACGCCGACCGGGATGTTCACCATGAAGACGGCGTGCCAGCCGAAGATGCTCGTGAGGATCCCGCCGAGGAGCACGCCGACGCTGCCGCCGCCGGCCGAGATGAAGCCGACGACGCCCATGGCTTTCGCGCGCTCGGCCGGTTCCGTGAAGAGCGCCATCATCAGCGAGAGGCCTGCCGCCGACACGACCGCTCCGCCGAGGCCCTGCGCCGCGCGTGCCGCGATGAGGACCGGCTGCGATGCGGAGATCCCGGCGGCGAAGGACGCGACGGTGAAGACCGCGATGCCCGCCGCGAAGAGCTTGCGGTGTCCATACAGATCACCGAGCCGCCCGCCGAGGAGCAGGAACCCGCCGAAGAAGAGCATGTAGGCGTTCACGACCCAGGCCAGCGACGCCTCGGTGAATCCGAGGTCCGTCCTGATCGACGGGAGCGCGACGTTCACGATCGTCGTGTCCAGCACGATCATGAAGCTGCCGAGGGAAAGGACCGCGAACGCGAGCCAGCGGGTGCGGGTATCGGTGATCATCTCGTCCTCCGGGTGGGATTCGGGGCTTAGACGGGACCCTCCCGGAGAACTCATCGGTGCGGCGACCGATGAGATTGTTGTCTTCGATACGTCTATCTCCGTGGTGGCCGAGTCAAGGACGAGCCATGCCCAGATCCGCGCCCCGCTCAGGCGAAGCGACCTGCCGGGGCTCTACGCCCGTATCTGCGCCCAGCTTGCGGAGGCTCGCGGCGGGACGCTGGTCTGCGACGTGGCGTCGATCCCTGTCGACGCCGTGGCCGTGGAAGCGCTCGCTCGCCTGAAGCTCGGAGCCCGCCGCCACGGCTGTCGCGTCGTCATCGCCAACGCGCCGGGCGCGTTAGGCGACCTTGCGGCGCTCTTCGGTCTGGACGAGCTCCTCGCCGCGGCTTAGGCGTCCAAACGCGGCGGCAGGCCGAAGAGCGGGAAGAGCCTCGCGGTGTCGAGGAAGAAGGTGATCTCGCCGACGCCATCGGGCGTGAGCTCGACGACCTGCAGCGCCCACGGCTCGTAGCCCTTCCCAGTCGGGCTCGGCTTGTACTGACCGAAGGCGGGCGAGCCGTTCGCGCTACCGGCCGCAATGACGCGCGACCCCTGGCACCCGATGCCGACGCCGAACCACCAGCGGAAGATGTCCTCACGACCCTGAAGCCAGAGGTCGTATGGCGGCATCGACTGCTTGGCATCCTCACGGATGACCTTCGTGAGCAGGCTCACGTCGTACGCCTCGAAGGCCGCGACGTATCGCTTCAGCATCTCGCGCTTCTTGTCGTCGGCGATCGTCGCGCGACTTTCGTCCAGATCGCCCGTCTTCAGCGTCGCCCGGGCGCGCTGGAGCGCGCTGTTCACGCTCGCGACCGTCATCTCGAGGAGCTCAGCGACTTCCGCGGCCTTCCAGCTCATGACCTCGCACAGGATGAGCACGGCCCGCTGCTTGGCGGGAAGGTGCTGGAGGGCAGCGACGAACGCCAGACGCACCGACTCCTTGGCGACCGCGCTCTGCTCGGGATCCGGGTCGGTCGCGACGAGCGTGTCCGGGATCGGCTCTATCCACGTGACCTCAGGGAGCGTCTTCAGATTTGCCTCGATCGGCTCGCGAGCCGGGCCGAGGTCCATCGGACGCGCGCGGTGCTGCTTGGATCGCAGCATGTCGAGGCACACGTTCGTCGCGATGCGGTGCAGCCAGGTGCGCACCGACGATCGCTGCTCGAACGACGCGTACGCCTTCCATGCGCGCAGCATCGTCTCCTGCACGGCGTCCTCCGCCTCGAACGGAGACGCGAGCATGCGGTAGCAGTAGCCGGTGAGGTCGGCGCGGTGCGCGTCCAGCAGCAGGCCGAGGTCGGCCTCGCCCTTCGTGACGGTGGTCTCCTGCATTCGCATCAATGGTAGAGGCGCTGGTATTCCGCGATCCGCGCCTCGGTCGCGGCCAGATCGCGCGCGAGCACGTCGTAGAAGCGGTCAGCGTTCTCGCCGGCCGACGACCGATGCGTGAGCGCGCGGGCAAAGCGCTCCCGGAAGTACCTCAGGTTCGCGCCGAGGTCGACGACGCGGTCCGCGGGCTGGCGGGTGAGCCGGAGGAAGGTTGCCTCTTTGTCCCATATGACGGGCACCGAGAACAGGAACGGATCGCGTCCAGCGAGGAAGATCTGGTTGCGTGCGGCCGGCTGCATCGGCTGCCGTGTGATCAGCGAGCCGGGCCCGGTGACGAGCCAGCCGGCGTGCAGCGTTCGGGCGATGTCGTGATGAGCGAGCGCCGCGCTCGCGTCGTCGATCGGCCGCTCGTTCCCGGCTTCATAGAGACGGACGAAGGTATTCGCGGGGAACGACAGGTCCGACATGCGCCGTGTCGCGATCGCGAGCCCGACGCTCAGAAGGTCCATGGCGAGGGAGAACGCGTTCGGGTCACGAGCCGCCTTCGGGTCCCACACGCCTGCCGCCGCGAGCGCGTTGTGGACGACGTGGCTGCAGTTGTTCGTGTACGCGTCCCAGCTGTAGCCGCGCTCGCGTGCGCGCGCGTTCACCTCGTTCAGGTAGGCGGCCACTGCTCCCAGCCGCCCAGCGTCCATCGCGAGGCGCACCGTGTAGGCGGTCCGTCCGAAGCTGAGCGCGAAGTCGGTGCCGATCGAATGACGCACGACGAACTCGCGCTCCGGGATCGTGCCGCGGGTCGCCATGACGCGTTCGTCGATGTGGATGCCGTCGAACCAGCCGGATGCGGCCGCGCGCTCGACGGTCGCCTCGTAGAACGCCTCGTCCAGCACGGCGTCGGGCCCGAGTCCGCCGCGGAAGAACTCGTCGCGGCCCGGCACGGCCACCCACGCGACGTTGCGGAAGATCTTGTTCACGCTGATGCCCACGCCGGCGTCGGGATCGGATAGGTCGGCCTCAGCGCCGGTGGGACGGATACGCGGATACCCCGCCTGCACATCGATCTCCGCGCCACCGAGGAACAGCGACGCGTGACCGCCCCAGCCACCGGGCTGGCCGCCCTTCCTATGGAGCTGTGTGACGACGCACACCTCGACGTAGTGCGGGAAGAGCGTGTTGTAGACGCGCTGTCCGTTCACCGCCGTCAGGGTATGCACGGCGGGAAGCGGCGTGTTGCGGCGCTACGCCATGATTCGCTCCGCGGCGATCGGCAGGTCGCCGAGGAGGGGTAGACGTGGAGATCGCGCTGGCGGACCAGCACATCTTCGTGCTCGAGGACAGGCTCACCCCGCAGGACATCCAGCAACGTGCCATGGACAAGCGCGCCGGCGCATTCGGCAGCGGGATCGGCAGCCTGCTGCAGCGGCCGAAGGCGGAGGAGATCGAGCTCACCAACAGCCAGCACCGCCTGGAGCCGTTCTGGCACGTCGGCGGACAGGCCCGGTACGTATACGACCGCAGCCGCGATTACACCGTCCCCGCCAGCGGGGCCGAGGTCCGTGAGGTCACGCTCCACGGGAACACGTATCCGGTCAGCGGCGCCCCCGGCCGGGGCGCGTTCGTCCTGTCGACGGTCGAGCACTGCCGCGACGAGGTCCGGCAGGACCTGTACATCGAGGGCGTCGCCGGCACGCCGGTCGCGGACGCGACCGCGCTCCTCGCCGGCCCGCGCCGTGAGGTCGCGGACCTGACCGCCGCGGGGGAGAGCGGCGCGGTCGTGGTTCCGCCGGCTCAGCACGCGTCGTCGCTCGTGCGGCAGCTCATGGCCTCGCTGATGAAGCCGGTGCAGGCCGACACGATCTCCGAGGAGTCGATGACGGTCGAGCAGATCGACCTCTACTACCGGCCGTGGTGGGCCTTCGAATTCTTGTGGAAGCCGAAGGACAAGCGTGGCGTCGTGGAGATCGACGGGCTCACCGGCCAGATGCGGCCGGGTCAGGCGCTCATGCCGAAGCTTCAGCGGATGGTGAATCGCGACACGCTGTTCGACATCGGAGCTGACACCGCGGGCCTGCTCGTACCGGGCGGCAGCATCGCCGTAAAGGTGGCGAGGCTGGCGATCGATCAGCGCAAGAAGGCCTAGCGTCCGATCTGGACGGTGGTGAACACCTCGCTTCCCTTGGAGTGAGGGAAGTAGCCCGAGACGGTCCGCGACACCGCGACGGGCACGTCCGCGTGAACGATGGGGACCGCCGGCACCGCCCGCTGGATCGTGCGCGAGGCCTGGCGGTACAGGTCCGAGCGCTTCAGCGGATCGGTCTCGGTGCTCGCGTCTCGGAGCAGCTTCACCGTGCGCTCGGCGTTGGGCTCGTCCCACCGTCCGTTCTGCGTCATGTTGCAGAAGAACGTGCACAGGAAGTTATCCGGGTCGCCGTTGTCGCCCGTCCACCCGTAGAGCCACGCCTGCAGCGCGTTGCGCTTGAACTCATCGCGGTACGTGGCGAAGTCCGTCGACGTGCCGAGGACGACGACGACCCCGACCTTCTCGAGGTCCGCGGCGATGAGCTCGGCGACGCGCTTCGGGTCGGGGAAGTACGGCCGCGCGATCGGGATGTAGTAGAGGTTGAGGATGAACTTGATCCCGACCGTGTTGAGGAGGCTGCGCGCTTCGTCGGGAGCGTACGGCTGGTACACGCGAGTGCTGTCGTCGTAACCGAGCATTCCCGGCGGCAGGAACTGTGACGCCGGCGTGGCGAAGCCCGCGTAGACCTCGCGGATGATCGCCTCGCGATCGATCGCCATCGCGATCGCCCTGCGCACGTCCGGGTTGTCGAGCGGCGGCTCGTGCGTGTTGAACCGCAAGTACCCCACGTTGTTCGGCGCGCGGTCGAGCAGCGTGATGCGGGGGTCGCTCTTCAGGCTCGACAGATCGGTCGGCGAGAAGTCGCGGATGGCGTCGACCTCGCCGCTGCGCATCGCGGCGATGCGGAACGACGCGTCGGGTATGGCCCGCAGAACGACCCGCGAGGCGTACGGGAGCTCTTCGCCCTTGTCGTCCTTCTTCCAGTAGCTCGGGTTGCGCACCAGCGTGATGCGGTCGTCCTTCGACCACGACCCCACCGTGAACATGAACGGGCCGGTCCCGGCGGCCGAGTTCGACCCTGGAAGCATCCAGCCGTCGGGATCGGCCTTGATCGACGCCGGGCTCACGATGCCGAAGGTCGCCATCGCGAGCGTCGCGAGGAACGGGCCGAACGGCGTCTTCGTGACGAATCGCACGGTGTAGCGGTCGAACGCCTCGACCTTGGTGATCATCGAGTCGTCGTCGAGGCCGCCCCACATCGTCTGGTAGTAGTCGTAGTCGTCGGCGATCGGCTTGCTGTTCCGGTACTTGAAGTCGGTACGCCGCGCGCGATCGAAATTGAAGACGACCGCGTCGGAGTTGAAGTCGGTCCCGTCGTGGAACTTCACGCCCTGGCGCAGCTTGAACGTCCACTGCTTCTTGTCGGGGGACACCTGCCACGAGGTCGCCAGGTTCGGCTTTATCTCGAACGATTGCGCGTCGTACGTGACGAGCGGCTCGAAGATCTGCTGGGTCACCTGGAGCGAGTTGTCGTCGACGACGTTCCAGGGATCGAGCGCCGCGGCGTCGCCGCTCATCCCGAACACGAACGCTCGGCCGGTGGCGCGGAAGTCGCTCGTCGTGCCGGAAGTCCCCTGTCCGGCGCACGACGCCAGCACGACCGCGACGGCAAGGAAGATCGCGAACAAGCGGGTCCCGCCCTTGCCTCCACCCATGTATCTAGGTTATCCACAATGACGGTGGGAATGGACGCGAGCGCGGCATCAGCGTTCGAGAGGACCGTCCTCACTCGTCCGGACGCCGGTCGAGCGATCCAACGCGCACGCGCGCTCGCCTGGGGTCTCTGGTTCTCCGGCGTGGTGTTCTCGATCGTCGCTTTCCTGCTCATCCTCGCGACCTTCTCCGTCGAGCTCCCGTCGCGCGGTTTCGGATTCCGCGGCTGGGTACCGCTCGTCGCCGTGCTGTGGGCGACCGTCGGCGCGCGCATCGCGGCGCGTCAGCCGCAGAACAGCGTCGGCTGGCTGATCCTCGCGTGCGGCTGGCTCTGGTCGGTGAACGGTCTCTTCGAGGAGTACTCGACGTTCGCGTACTACCCGCAGGAGATCGGGCTTCCCTTCGTCGAGACGATGGTCTGGTTCGATGGGATGGTCGGCTCGCTCGTCGCCGGGCTCTCCGCGCTCGCGCTGCTCGTGGTCCCGGACGGAAGCTTCCGCTCGAGGCGCTGGGCGTTCATCGGCGTCGCCGCGATCGTCGTGGCCACGATGGCCGTCCTCACCCTCGCCACGCTTCCGCGACGTCTCGTGCCGTTCCCGTTCGACAACCCGTACGCCATCGATGCCTGGCGCGCCTACGAACCCGCGTTCCCGTCGATCCTGCGGGCGATCGACGTGGCGCGCGGTCTGGCCGTGCTCGTCCCGACCGCGGCGCTGCTGAGCCGCGTCGCCGCGGCGAAGGGCGCGCGGCGCGAGCAGCTGAAGTGGGTCGCCGCGCCGGCGACGTTCGCATCGGTCGGGGTCTTCCTCTACGCGTTCATCGACCATCCGATCGTCGAGTACTGGCAGCTCCTGGGCCTCGTCCTCGTTCCGATCGGCTTCGCGATCGCGATGCGGCGGCACCGCCTGTACGACATCGACCGGCTCCTGAACCGCACCATCGTCCTCGGCGCCGCGACCGCGCTCCTCGCGGGCGTCTACACGGCGAGCATCGGCCTCATGCAGCGCATCTTCATCCTCGTGACCGGCGAGCGGTCGGACGCCGCCGTCATCCTCACGACCCTCCTCGTCGCCGCGGCGTTCGCGCCGCTGCGCGACCGCCTTCAGGCGTTCGTGAAGCGAAACTTCGGCGCCAGCGTCGCCGGGACGCACGGCCTCGAGCCGTTCGTGCAGGAGATCGACGATCACCTCCGGCTCTCGGATCGGGACGGACTCCTCGCGCAGCTGCTTGCGGAGAGCGTCGACTCTCTCGGTGCCATGAACGGTGCGCTCGAGGTGACCGATCAGGACTCGCGGATCCCGCGTCACGTCATCGGGCCCTGGAGCGGCGACACCCACCTCGTCGGCAGCGTCTACGAGCGGGGACGAGTCGTCGCGCGGGTCCTTTTGGGTCCGCGCCTCAACGGGACCGAATACAACTCGTCCGCCCGGGCGCGTCTCGAACGGGCCGTCCATGTCGTGGGCCTCGCTCTTGACCGCATCCCCCGATCGCGCGACAGCCTGGAGACGCCCGTCCCCGACGCCGGGGCGTAGTAGCCCGGGCTGTTCCGCGTTAGACCCTCGGCGTAGGGTGAGCGGCGGAGGAGGTGCGGCGTGAGCTTTGTCGACGAGCTCGTAGCCAAGGCGAAGGCGCTCTTCCAGCGCCCGGCGCCGCTGCCGCCCCCACCGCCCGAGACCGGTCCGAGCGTCGACTTCGCGCCACCGCCCACGACCGCCGAGCCGTTCGCCGCTCCCACGTCCCCTGTGCCGTCCGAGCCGGCGCCGACCGTGGTGGCCACGGCCGAAACACAGGAGGAGCCCGCCGCCGAAGCCGAGGCCGAGCCCGTCGTCGAGGCGGAGGAGGCCGCGCCCGCTCCCGTCGCCGCCGATGAAAGCACCGCGCCCGAGGCCGCGGCCGCGTCGTCGACCGGTGGGCTGATCCTTCGTCTCGACGGGGATCGTCCCGAAGGATCGACGTTCGAGGTCACGCGCTCCGGTGCGACCATCGGCCGTGGCCCCGAGAACTCGATCAAGCTGACCGATCTCTCGGTCTCGCGAAAGCACGCCCGGATCGCCTACCGCCAGGGCGCGTACTGGCTCAGCGACGTCGGAAGCATGGGCGGCACCTGGGTCGACGGCGCCAAGCTCGCCGCACCGCGCCGGCTGGCGAAGGGTCAGACGATCGACATCGGGGTGTGCCGGCTCACCGTCGCGGCGGTCGACTCGGACACGAAAGCGCACATGAAGGGGCGGTCGAACGGCACATAGGGTCGCGATCGGCGGCATCCATATCGAGTCGAGCACCTTCTCACCACACCGCAGCACCGCCGCCGACTTCACCGTCACCCGCGGCGACGACCTCCTTCACCGCTACAGCGACCTGCCCGCGGGCGTCGAGTGGATCCCGCTGGTGCACGCGCGAGCCCTCCCGGGAGGCGCGGTGGAGCGGGGTTTCTACGAAGCGTTCAAGACCGAGCTTCTCGAGAAGCTGCGCGCCGCTCTTCCGCTCGACGGCCTCTTCTTCGACATCCACGGCGCGATGAGCGTCGTCGGGATGCGCGACGCCGAAGGCGATCTCGCGAGCGCGGTCCGCCGGGTGGTCGGCCCGACGACGCTCATCTCCGCGGCGATGGATCCGCACGGCAACATGTCCCGCAGCCTCATCGGTGCGCTTGACCTCGCCACGTCGCATCGCATGTCACCTCACGAGGACGCGCCACTCACCAAGCAGCGCGCCGTGCGGAATCTGGTCGCGTGCCTCCGGAGCGGAAAACGGCCGGCGCGCGCGTGGGTCCGCGTCCCCGTCCTCCTTCCCGGTGAGAAAGCCTGCACCCGCGACGAGCCGGCGCGCGGGATCTACGCGGGCCTGTCGGCCATCGAGCGCCGCGAGGGCATCGTCGACGCCGCGGTGTGGATCGGCTACGCCTGGGCCGACGAGCCGCGCTGCTCCGCCGCGGTCGTCGTCACGGGCACGGACCGCGACGCGATCCGGCGCGAAGCCAAGAGCATCGCGCGCGAGTACTGGAACGCGCGCGAACGATTCGCCTTCAGCGCACCCGCCGGGGACGCGGACTGGTGCATCGCCGAAGGGCTCGCCTCCTTGGAGCGGCCGTTCTTCATCAGCGACTCGGGCGACAACCCGACGGCCGGCGGCTCCGGGGATGTCGCCTTCATGCTGGAGCGGCTGCTCGCCAACCCAGAGATCGCGGCCGGGCGAAAGACCGCGATCTGGGCGAGCGTCGTGGATCCGGCGGCCGTCGCCGCGTGTGTCCGCGCCGGCCAGGGCAGCGGTGTGCACCTCGCGGTCGGCGGTGCGCTCGGCGCGCCTCTGCGTCCGGCCGAGCTGCGAGGCGCCGTGGCGCGGGTGTTACGCGACGATCCCGTCGGCGGCGACATCGCCGTCGTCTCGTCGGCCGGCGTTCGCGCGATCCTCACGACGCGTCGCAAGCCGTACCACTACGTGCGCGACCTGCTCGAGCTGGGGCTCGATCCCATCGCGCACGACCTCGTCGTCGTGAAGGTCGGGTACCTCGTGCCGGATCTCTTTGCCGCGGCGCGGGGTTGGCTCATCGCGCTCACGCCCGGCGGCGTGGACCAGGACATCCTCCGGCTCGGTCATCGCGCGCTCGACCGACCGATCTATCCGCTCGACCCGAAGTTGCCGGACCCCGAGCTCGAGCCCGAGATCATCGGCCCCTAGTCACCCCCTCGCGAGCTCCGGCTCGCGCTCCCAGACCGGCTCGGCGTCGGGCGGAAGGCTTGCCGCGAGCTTCGCGACGAACGATGCCAGGATCTCCGCGAGGTCTTCGTCGGCGGCGGTGTAGCGGTCGCGCGTACGGCCCAGCACGAGCAGGCCGACGGCGCGATCGTCGGCGACGAGCGGAGCGATCACGAGGTCGCGGGTCTCGTCGGGCACCCAGTCGCGGAGCGCGCCGTGGCCGATGCGCACGACCCGACGCTGGTGCAGCGCCTGGGCGAGCGCGCGCTCCGCGCCGGGATTGATGCGCTCGTTCCGCCGGCGGTCGTCCGGATAGGCCGCGACGAGCTCGAGCGTCTCGTCGTCGCGGAGCGACCAGATCTGCGCCACCTCGTGCGTCAGCGCTCCGACGATGAGCTCGGCGGCGTTCCGGAGCTGCTCCGCCGCATCGGCGCCGAAGAGCGAGAGTCGCGCGAGCTCGAAGAGCGCGAACGCTTGGCGGCGGTGGGCTTCGTCGCGGACGGCCCCGGCATCGCGGCCGAGCTCGAGCGCGATGATCTCGGCGACGCCGGTCGCCGTCACGGCGTCCGCGGAGCTGAAGAAACGGCCCACACGCAGCGCGACGAGGGTGACGTCCGGAAGCTCCGGCGCCGAATGCGGCACGATCATCGCGGCCCCGGCCACGCGATCGTCCGCCAGCCGCAGCGCGGTGTGGATCTGCACGGTCGAGCGGCTGCGGCGGGCTTCATCGACGGCCGTCGCGATCGCGCCGTCGGCCATCGGGTCGTCGCCGACGTTGTACGCATGAGCGTCGGCCGCGCCGACGACGCGTAGCGCGTCGTACTGACCCAGCATCGCGAGTGCGCCCAGGCGGACCGACCACGGGTCCGATCCAATCGTGGCGAGGCGCGATGGCTGGCGTCCTGCAAGGAGACGCGTGATGACCGACGGCGTCGCGCTCTCTTGACGAACGATCCGGTCCGCGGCCGCGCGGAACGATTTCGCCGGCCGTGGCTCTCTCATCAGGGGACCATCAGCATCGGGGCGATGATGGCCGCTCGTCAAACGCGCAAAACACGCATCCGCGTCTTTGCGTGTCCTTGAGGCGCATGCCGACGATGAAGATGACGCGACCGCAACGCGGCACGATCCTCACGCTGGGCCCGTTCATCGCGGTCGGAGCGCTCGCGCTCCTCATCGCGGCGGCGGGATTCGCGATCACGCCGCGTGCGGCGCGTGACGCGTCGAACGGCGCGGTCTCCCCGAGCGTTTCGCTCGATGCCTCGGCGAATCCTTCGGCAACACAGGCAGCGGCGCCGACCGCACCCCGACCATCCGCCTCCGACCCGCGCGCCGACGAACCGAGCGAGATGCTCCGCATCCACAACACCCTGCGCGCCGCCATCGGGGCGCCCGCGGTCCGCTTCGACGATCGCGTGAGCGCGGCGGCACAGCGCCATGCCGGATATCTCGCTCTTGCCGCGTCCATCGGTCATGAGGAGACCGAAGGCCAGCCGGGCTTCACGGGGGTGACCGTCCGCGACCGCCTCGCCGCCGCGGGCTATCCGGACGCGACCGCAAGCGAGGTCGCGGCCTCCTCCGGCTCGGGAAGCGACGACGTGCGCTTTCTGTGGGATCTCCCGTATCACCGGCTCGCGCTCATGCACCCGCATGCGGTCATCGCGGGATGGGGACACGCCGACAGCGCCGGAAAAGGCATCACCGTCGGCGTGGTCGTCTTCGACTTCGGTGCGGCGGCTCCCGATCTGGTGCGCTCACCGGCGGAGGGACAGCGCGTGCCGGCCTCGTGGGATGGTCAGGAGTCACCCGATCCGCTGCCAGGCGTTCCGCGGCCGGTGGGTTACCCGATCCTCGCCGTCTACGCCAAGGCAACACCGGTCGCGCTGCGCGCGGCGACGCTGACCGACGCGGGCGGCGGGGTCGTGCCGACGACCGTGATCCAGCAGATCTACGAGCGCGACTACGTCGCGATCGCCCCGACGACGCCCCTCTCCACCGGCGCGCGCTATCGCGTGCGGCTCGACCTGGTGGTGGGCGGGGCCGACGTGACGACGGAGTGGGAGTTCGAGACCGAGCGCTAGCGGGCGGGTAGCGCGGCCGGCCGGCCGATGAACGGCAGCTTCTCGCCGATCGCGAGGAGCCACGGCGCGATCCGGCTCTGCAGAAGCTCGGGCCGCACCGTCTCCTCGTAGAACGCGACCGCGCTATCGAGCTTCTCGAGCTCAGAGCTCGCGACGGGGGCCGTCGCGGCGCTCTGCGCGAGGACCTTGAGCATGGCGGGATCGGCGAACATCGCGAACGTCGGGTTCGCGCTCGCCACCGTCTGCATCGCCGCGATCTCCGTCGGGCCGAGGGTGGCTTTGCCGTGAACGGGATCGAGCCACGCGTCGAGCGCGAGCGTGCCCAGCAGCGCCACGTAGAGCGTCACCGCGGCCGTGGCCATCCCGAGCGGGATCCCGAGGACCTTATCGAATCGCTTCAGGAAGCCGACGCGATGAATGACCCCGACGACGAACGCGCCGACCGTCGTGAAAAGCGTGCCTCCGACGAGCAGGGCGATCGCGCCGACGCCCAACCCTGCGGTCCCAGTGGGGAGCGCTCCGGTGAGCGGGCCGGCGTACAGCGCCGACATCGTGAGGAGCGCGCCGCCGGCCGCGACGAGCGGAACGACGAAGCCCTTACCGAACCCGATGAGCGCTCCGAGAAGGATGAACGCGACGATCGCGATGTCCGCCACACCCGAAAGTCTAGAGACCGGCCAAAGCAGCGCTAGGTGCCGCGCAGGTCCTTCACGACCAGACCGAGCTCCTCGACGTGCGGGCCGCGCAGGCAGAAGTAGGTGATGCCGGTCTCACGCCGGACGCGGGCGACGTGGTCGCGCACCTGCTCGACCGTCCCGATCCCGCGGTAGATGGACGAGCCGACGACCGCGGGGTCGACCTTGCCCTTCTGGGCGATCTCGGCGACGGTCTTGTCGCGGTCGTCGGTCAGTGTGACGTCGACGAAGCAGCTGAGCTCGATGTCAGCGAAGCGCGGGCCCGCCGCGTCGCGGATCACCGCGATCTGCCGGAGCACGCCCGATGGCGCGACGTCGTCGGGGAGCGGCGGCCGCACGCCGGCGCCCGGCGCGATCACCGCGACGATGTCGGCCTCGCGTCCCGCGAGCTCGAGGATCTGCGGACCGCCGGCGGCGATGAGGATGGGCGGACGGGGCTGCTGGACGGTCTTCGGCCGGCACTCTGACTTCAACGTGCGGTAGTAGGTGCCTTCGAACGTCACCTCGTCCTCGGTGAAGAGCCGCTTCATGAGCGTCACCGCCTCCGCGAGTCGTGCGACGCGTACCCGGCCACGGTCGAACGGCATGCCGATCCCCTGGTAATCGCGGTCGAACCATCCCGCGCCGAGGCCGATCTCGACGCGACCGTTCGAGATGACGTCGAGCGTCGCGAGCTCGCGCGCGAGCACGACGGGATTGCGGAAGTCGTTGTCCAGGACGAGATTGCCGAGGCGGATCGCCGTCGTGGCCGCCGCGACGGCGCCGAGCGCCGGCATGTTGCTCCATGCGCCGCCGACCATGTGATCCGGCATGGAGATCGTGTCGAAGCCCATGCCCTCGAGCCGCTGGGCGCGAGCGATCCAGTCCGCGCCCGACGGCTGGCCGCCGGTCTGCGTCGCGAAACGGATCTTTCGCTCCATCGCCCGAGCGTACCGGCAGTGATCCGCCCGTGCTCCGGCTCGCGTATCTAGCGCCCGGACCGGCTCCGCCGATCCGGGAGGAAGACATGAGAGCAGCACCAACGCGGACCACGCACACGCGTCGCGCCGTCATCAAGGCCGCCGCCGCGGGAAGCGCGGCAGTCGGGCTCGCGGCCGCGGCGGGCGTCGCGGGATCTCGTCTGGCCGCGGACCAGAGCTCGATCGACGCACCCGTCGTCGCGTACGTGAGCGATGCCCGGCGCGGCGAGATCGTCGTGATGGTCGGCACTCGCGAGATCGTGCGTCGAGATGCGGCGCTCGTGGCGAAGCTCGTCGCGATCGCCAAGGAGGCGGGCGATGTCGTCGCATCGTGAAGCGCCCGAGATCTCCAAGGACCCCGTAGCCGACAACACCGACCTCTACGCGTTCGTCGATCCGGTCGACAGCACGAAGGTCACGATCCTCGCGAATTACATCCCGCTCGAGGAGCCCGCCGGCGGTCCGAACTTCTTCCAGTTCGGCGACGACGTGCTCTACGAGATCAAGATCGACAACGACGGCGACGCACGCGCCGACATCACGTACCAGTTCCGCTTCAAAACTCGGATCGCCAACGGCGAGACGTTCCTCTACAACACCGGTCCGATCACATCGCTCACGTCTCCGAGCTGGAACATGCGCCAGACGTACACCGTGACGCGCGTGTCGCGCAACGGCGTGGACAACGACGACGAGGACACCTGGGGCGGGCGCGCCGTCCTCGGTCGCGACCTGATCAGCCCGCCGGTGCGGATCGGCCCGCGCTCCACGCCGTCGTACCCCGCGCTCGCGAATGCGGCGATCCACAGTCTCTCCGGCGGCGCGAAGGTGTTCGCCGGTCAGCGCGACGAGGGCTTCTACGTCGACCTCGGCTCGATCTTCGATCTCGGCGCGCTCCGGCCGTTCAACAACCTGCATCTCATCCCGCTCCCCGCGACGGCCGGAAAGGACGGCACGAAGGGCTACAACGTCCACACCATCGCGATCCAGATCCCGAAGACCGACCTCACTCGCGACGGCTCGATGCCGACGAACGTTCAGGATGCGAAGTCCGTCATCG
>DATBKH010000115.1:0-1986 GCA_036555955.1 Candidatus Limnocylindria bacterium
CGCCACCACGCGCGCTTCACGTTGTTCTTGAGCTCGACGCCGAGCGGGCCGTAGTCCCAGGTCGAGCCCGCGCCGCCGTAGATCTCGCTCGACGGAAAGACGAACCCACGCCGTTTGGCGAGCGACGTCAGCTTCTCCGCCACGCCCTCGATACGGGTCATCGTCGTCAAGACACGCGGACGGGATGCTCGAGGTCGCGGAGCTCGTCCATCAGGCGAGCGGTCGAGATGTCCTTGTCGAGCACGTAGCGCAGGAACCCGCGGAGGTGCCGGTCGAGCTCTCCGGTGAGCGAGGCGTCGAGGCGCAGCCGCGCGGCCGCGTCGAGGTCGCTCACGAGGAGGTAGCGGAGCGACTTGAGCGCGCGCACGGTGAGCGGCGCGAGGTACGGCAGCCGCGCCGCACAGCGCGCGCACACCGCACCGCCCGCGGCGGGCTCCCAGGCGTTCGTCTCTTCGGCGAGAGCGGCGCGGCATGAGGCGCACTCGCCGAGCTCCGGGCGGAATCCGGAGCGGTCGAGGAGATGCAGATCGAACCACCGGCACACCGTCGGGGGCGCGACGCCGGCGTCGAGCGCGCGGAGCGCGGTCTCGAGAAGGTCGAAGAGCGGCGCGGACGGGACGCGATCCGCGGTGAAACGGTCGACCAGCTCGGCGACGTACCAGCCCGCGGCGATGAGCCCGAGATCGCCGCGCATCTGGGGATAGATCGCTCGCGCCTCCGCCCCGGTGAGCACGTCGAGCTCGCGACCGCGCGCGAGCTGATAGGTCGCATGCGTCAGCGGCTCCGCGTGCCCGGCCATGCGGCTCGTCGCTCTGCGAATGCCTTTCGCGACGACGCGCACTTTGCCGAAATGGCGCGTGAAGAGAACGAGGATCCGATCCGCCTCGGCGAAGTCGTTCGTCTTGAGGACGATCGCCTCGGCACGGTACGTGCGAGATGCCACGTCGCGTCAATGGTACGAAACGAGCCCCTTTCCGACGGAACGCGCGCCTATCATCGGAAGCCGGTGGGACGCACTCTCGAAGCGCACATCGCCGCGGTGGACGAGGAGATCCGGAGCATCCTGAGCGGGACCGATCCCTCGCTGGGCCCCTTCTACGGGATGATGCTGTACCACCTCGGGCTCGAGGCCGAGCGGGGATCCTCCGGAAAGCGTCTGCGGCCCGTCCTCTGCACGCTCATCTACGAGGCCCTCACCGGCGACGCGCGGCCTGCACTTCCCGCGGCGGCGGCCATCGAGCTCCTGCACAACTTCACGCTCATTCACGACGACATCGAGGACCAGGATCCGGCGCGGCACCATCGGCCGACGGTCTGGAGCGTCTGGGGCGTGCCGCAGGCGATCAACGCGGGCGACGGCATGTTCGCCGTGTCGCGGCTCGCGCTCCAGCGGCTCCGTGGGGTCGCGCCGGAGCGCGTGCTCGCGTTCGCCGCGCTCGTCGACGAAGCGTGCGTACGCGTCTGCGAGGGGCAGTTCCTCGACATCTCGTTCGAGAACCGCACCGACGTCACGCCGGAGCGGTACCGCGCGATGGCGGCGAAGAAGACGGGCGCGCTCTTCTCGGCCGCGGCCGAGGGCGCCGCGGTCCTGGCCACCGACGACCAGGGCGTCCGCCGGAGCCTCGCACGGTTCGGCGACGCGTTCGGCCAGGCCTTCCAGGCGCGGGACGACGTCCTCGGGATCTGGGCGTCGACCGAGCGCACCGGCAAGGTCGAGATGAACGACCTCACGAAACGGAAGAAGACGCTCCCGGTGGTCCTCGGCTTCGAGAAGGCTCAGGGCAAGACGCGCGAGCGACTCGCGCAGCTCTTCGGTGGAGCCGCGCCGCTCGGCGCCGAAAACGTGAACGAGATCCGCGCCATCCTCGAGGAGCTGAGAGTGCGCGAGACCATCGATGGCGAGATCGCGTCACAACGCGAGCGGGCGCTGCAGGCGCTGCGCGGCGTCGGCGCGATCGCGGCCGCGCACGAGTCTCTGGACCTGCT
>DATBKH010000116.1:0-2761 GCA_036555955.1 Candidatus Limnocylindria bacterium
CCGCGCTACATGGTCCGCGCGGTCCGCGACCCGGCGGTGCGTCTCGCGAACCTCGGCTACTTCGGGCACATGTGGGAGCTGTACGCGATGTGGTCGTGGTTCGGAGTGTTCTTCGCCGAGAGCCTGCGCGTCGCGGGCGTCATCGACGCGCGGCTCGCGGCGATCGGGACCTTCGCCGTCGTGGGCGCGGGCGCGATCGGCTGCTATGCCGGTGGCGTGCTCGGCGACCGCTGGGGACGCACGCGCACGACCGCGCTCGCGATGGCCGTGTCGGGATCCTGCGCGGCGCTCGCAGGGCTGGCGTTCGGAAGGGCGCCGTTGCTCGTCCTCGCGCTCGGCATCGTGTGGGGGATCGCGGTCGTCGCGGACTCCGCGCAGTTCTCGACGATGGTGACCGAGCTCGCCGACCAGGCGTACGTCGGCACCGCGCTCACGGCGCAGCTCGCGATCGGCTTCCTCCTCACCGTCGCGACGATCTGGATCATCCCGTTCGCGCGGGACGCGTTCGGCTGGCAGTGGGCGTTCCTGCTGCTCGCGCCCGGTCCCGCGCTCGGCGTCCTCGCGATGCTGCGCCTCAAGGGACGGCCCGAGGCGTCGCGCATCGCCGGTGGGCGGGGTTGACGGAACGCCGTTCGCGGCGCGGGGTGTTCAGTCCCCCGGATCGCGCAAGAGCACGACGAGCTCGCCTTCGGCGACGCGTACGCCCTCGGCGGTGGTGATCGCCGCGCCCAGGGTCACGATGGGCTTGTCCTCGCGTACCCGCGTGACCTCGAGCGACGCGACGATCGTGTCGCCGGGGCGCACGGGCTTGAGGAATCTCACCCGCTGCTCGAGGAAGACGCTGCCCGGCCCGGGGAGGTCCATACCCAGCACGGCGGAGAGCAGCGACGCGGTGACCGCGCCGTGCGCGATGTGACCCTCGAAGCCGATGCGGCGCGCGAAGGCATCGTCGAAGTGCACGGGGTTGCGGTCGCCCGAGAGGCGCGCGAAGGTCTCGATGTGTTCGTCGGTGACGTGCATCGTTCGCTCGGCGCGGTCGCCGACAGCCGGCAGGCGCACGCCGAGACGCTAACCGATGGCGGTTGAGCGCCCCGATCGTCAGTCGGCGGCGCTGGTGTCGGATGAGCGCAGGTCGTCGAAGGCGGCGATGGCGTTCGCGATGACCTGGCCGTTGACGTCCGGCGAGAGCGAGTAGCGGACGATGTTGCCGTTCCGGCGGCCAACGACCGCTCCGAGGTCGCGCAGGACGCGGAGGTGCTGGCTCGTGGCCGAGCGGCTCCGCCCGATGACGACAGCGAGGTCACCTGCGGCGAGCGTCTCGCTCGACGAGAGCGCCTGGATGATGCGCACCCGGGTACGGTCGCACAGCGCCTCCTTGAGATCCGTCATCCGGCTCTCCTCTCCCGGAGTGGGCATCTGCGCTTCGGCTGAGGCGACCGCCTCGGGATCGAGCGGCTCTGGAACAGACATGTTCGCTTCCATACGCGAGCCTCCGGCCCGACTTCGGGCCGAATTGCGACGGATGCATTTCGCGGACCAAACAGTTCAGTGACGAAAGAAGTTGCGATGTTGCGCCGGGCGACGCACCCTCGGAGAAGGTGACAAGAGTCCTCGTCATCGACGACGACGTGAGCAACAGCGAGCTCATGCGCGTGGTGCTTGAGGACGCGTCGTTCGCGGTCGTCACGGCCCACAAGGCGAACGACCTGCCGAGCGAGCGCTTTGATTGTGTGGTCACCGACCTCGTGACGGTCGGGGCCTACACCTTCGAGGACGCGCGCGACTGGGTCCTGTCGCTCCGCGAGCGCTATCCGTCGGTGCCGATGATCATCGCGACCGCGCATCCGGAGGCGCGGGCGGATGCGGACCGACTCGGCGTGCGGGTCATCGTGAAGCCGTTCGAGATCGACACGCTCGCGCAAGCCGTGCGCGAGATCACATCCTGAAGATGCCGTAGCGCGGCTTGTCGATCGGCGCGTGGCGCGCCGCCGCGATGCCGAGCGCGAGCACGGTGCGCGTGTCGAGCGGATCGATGATGCCGTCGTCCCAGAGCCGCGCGGTCGAGTAGTACGGGCTGCCTTCTTCCTCGTACGTCGCGCGGATCTCGTCCGGGTCTGCGTCACCCACCATCGACAGCACGAGCGCGGCCTGCTCTCCGCCCATGACGGAGATGCGGGCGTTCGGCCACATCCACAGCTGCCGCGGCCCGTACGCCCGTCCGCACATCCCGTAGTTGCCGGCGCCGAAGGAGCCCCCGGTCACGACGGTGAACTTCGGCACGTCGGCGCACGCGACCGCCGTCACGAGCTTCGCGCCGTCGCGCGCGATGCCGCCGGTCTCGTACTCCTTGCCGACCATGAAGCCGGTGATGTTCTGGAGGAAGACGAGCGGTATCCGCCGCTTGCACGCGAGCTCGACGAAGTGCGCCCCCTTGCGCGACGACTCGGCGAAGAGAACGCCGGCGTTCGCGAGGATTCCCACCGGGTAGCCTTCGATCCTCGCGAAGCCGCAGACGAGCGTCTCGCCGTATGTCGCCTTGAACTCGTCGAACCGGCTGCCGTCGACGATCCGCGCGACGAGCTCCCGCGGGTCGACCTGCTCGCGAAACGTCTCGGGGACCAGCCCGTAGAGATCGGCGGGATCGAGCGCCGGCGGCTCGGGCTGCGAAGTCTCCCACGGCGGGTCCGGCCGCCGGCCGCCGAGGTTCCTGACGATCTGGCGGCAGAGCGCGAGCGCGTGCTCGTCGGACACGGCGTAGTGG
>DATBKH010000117.1:0-9574 GCA_036555955.1 Candidatus Limnocylindria bacterium
CGTCAAGAACATCACCGACGTCGGCCACATGCGGCAGGACGCCGTGGAGCGCGGCGAGGACAGGGTCATCGCCGCCGCCCTCGCTGAGGGAAAGACCCCCAAGCAGATCGCTGAGTCGTACGAGGCCGCTTTCCACGACGACGAGCGCAGGCTCGGCATCCTGCCCGCGGCACACTTCCCGCGCGCCACCGACCACGTCGCCGAGATGATCGCGATGATCGAGACGCTGCTCGCGCGCGGGGCCGCGTACGCGGTCGCGGGCGACGTGTACTTCTCCGTCCGCACGCACGCCTCCTACGGCAGGCTCTCGGGCAACGTCCGCGAGGCGCTTCGCCGAGGCGTGCGCGCCGAGGTCGATCCGAACAAGCGCGACCCCGCCGACTTCGCGCTCTGGAAGCACGCCGAGGAGCGCCGCGCGCTCGTGTGGGACTCGCCGTGGGGACCCGGTTTCCCCGGCTGGCACATCGAGTGTTCGGCGATGAGCACGAAGTACCTGGGCGAGCGCTTCGATCTGCACACCGGCGGCGTCGACAACATCTTTCCCCACCACGAGGACGAGATCGCCCAGTCGGAGGGCGCCTTTGGACACCGCTCGGTGCGGCATTGGGTGCATGGCGAGCACGTCCTCGCCGACGGCGTGAAGATGGCGAAGTCGGCGCGCAACACGCTGACGATCGACGAGATCGTCGACCTGGGGTTCGACCCACTCGCGTTTCGCTATCAGTGCCTGCTCACGCATTACCGCGCGCGGATGCAGTTCTCGGTCGGGGCGCTCCGCCAGGCGGCCGAGGCGCTGGACCACCTGAGACAGCGCGTTCGCCACTGGGCGCAGGCGGCGCGGAGCGGCACGACGGATCCCGCCGCGCGCGCCGCGACGCTGGTGCGCTTTCGTGAAGCGATCGCGAACGATCTCGACCTGCCGGGGGCCCTCGCGCTCGTCAACCGCGCGTCCGTCGACCCCGCGCTGGCGGACCCCACGCGACTCGAGATCGTTCTCGAGGCGGACCGCGTCCTCGGACTGGACCTCGCCGCCGTCACGACGGAGCACACGAAAGCGCCGCGCGACGTTCTCGGCGCGGTCGACGCCCACCGTGCCGCGCGTGAGGCACGCGATTACGAACGGGCCGACGCCTTGCGCGCGGTCGCCGACGGATACCGCGTCGAGGACCTGCGTGGCGACCGGACCGTCCTCTCCCGGCCGGACCGGCGCGCCGAGCGCCGGCGGCGTCGGACGATCTCATCGGCCAAGGAGCTGCCCGACAACCGCGACGAGCGTCCCGCGGCGGAGTGGTCGATCGCCATCGTGACCCGCGACCAGCCCGCCGACCTCGCGCGGTGCCTCGCGAGCGTGGCCGCGCACGAGCCCGGCGACGCCGAGATGATCGTGATCGATTCAGGCTCGCGCGACCAGGACGCGACCGCGCGGATCGCGGCGGAGCATCCGCGCGCGCTCGTGGCCTACGCCGACCGCGACCTCGGCGAGGGCGCCGCGCGCAACGGGCTCCTGCGCATGGCGCGTGGCCGCCTCGTGCTCATGCTCGATCCCTGTGTGGAGCTCGCGGGCGATCTGTTCACGCCGCTCCAGGACGCGCTCCGCGATCCTCGTGTGGGGATCGCGGGCCCGTGGGGGCTTCGCACCACCGACCTGAAGCACTTCGACGAGGCGATCGCCGGAGACGTCGAGGCGGTGCAGGGCTACTGCGCCGCCGCCCGACGCGACGTCTTCCGCGAGATCGGGGGGTTCGACGAGCGCTACCGCTTCTACCGCAATCTCGACATCGCGGTGTCGCTCGCGATCCGCGAGCGCGGCTACCGCGCCGTCACGGCCGGGGCCGACCGCGCGCGTCGGCATCCGCATCGGCTGTGGGAATCGCTCTCCGAGGAAGAGCGGCTGAAGCGGAGCCGTCGGAACTTTGACCGGATGTACAAGCGTTTTCACCGCGCCGCTCTTGTGATCTGAAACGCGGACGCGACCGGTCCAGCCCGAACGGACTATGGCCGCGCGCTGTGCCGGTAAGTAGGGTTGCGATGGCTTGGTGGCTTGGTCACTTGTCATCCGATCCCTTGCGCACCCGAGCGCTTTCGTCCGTCTCGGAGCAGCCGGCGTTCTCGGGGTCATCGGCTTCGTCACCGCCTGGACGGTCGCGTACCTCGTGCTTCCGGAGGGCGCCACCCGTTTCACCCTCGGCCTGCTGCCGACGCTCGACGCGCGGAGCGACGCGGCCGGCGTCGCGACGACGCTGTTCATCTGGAACGCCGCGTTCGGGTTCGGGGTGATCGCGCTCGCGAGCCTGTACAGCGTCGGACCGGTGTCGCTCGCGTACCTCGCCCCATGGACATGGCTCATCCGCTTCGGGATCGCGCTCGGCACGAACTCGTTCGCGCTGTTCGTCCCGGGCGCGCGGATCCCACCGCTCGACCTGCGCGTGATCGTGTCGCACGCGGGGATCCCCGAGCTCATCGCGTACATCGTTCTCGCGACGGTCCTGGCCAACGCTTCGCTGTGGCGGCAGCGCCGGATCACCGACCGGCACCTCGTTCGCGTACGGCAGCTGCGCGACATCCGCCTCACGCGCCTCGAGCTCTCCCTCATCGCCGTGGCGTTCGCGCTCCTCGCCGGGGCCGCGCTCATCGAGACATCGCAGATCGCCCGCCTGCAATCGCTCTGATCGACCGTCGCTAGACTCGACCACGTGCAGGACGGCGAACGCCGCCGTGTCGTGGTGACGGGTCTCGGCATGATCACTCCCCTCGGCTCGACGGTCGAGAAGACTTGGAACGGCATCGTCGCGGGGAAGAGCGGCATCGGTCCCATCACCAGATTCGATCCCACCGGTCTCGAGACGACGATCGCCGGCGAGGTCCGCGATTTCGATCCGCTCGAGTACATGGAGCGGAAAGAGGTGCGCCGGTCGGACCGTTTCGTGCACTTCGCGGTCGCCGCCGCGGGCCAGGGGCTCAAGGCCGCTGGCCTCGAGATCACGCCGGAGCTCTCCACCCGGGTCGGGGTCGCGTTCGGGTCAGGGATCGGCGGCGTCGAGACGCTCGTCGACCAGGTCCTGGTCCACGCACGCGATCCGCGGAAGGTCTCCCCGTTCCTGATCCCGATGATGATCATCGACATGGCCGCGGGCGAGATCGCCATGAAGTACCACGCGAAGGGCCCGAACATGGGGCACGTTTCGGCATGCGCGTCCAGCGCGAATGCCATCGGCGAGGCCGCCGAGATCATCCGGCGTGGCCAAGCCGACGTGATGCTCGCCGGCGGCGCGGAGGCCGGGCTCATCAAGGTCGCGATCGGCGCTTTCAACCAGGCGCGCGCGCTTTCGACGCGGAACAGCGCGCCGGAGAAGGCGTCGCGGCCGTTCGACAAGAACCGCGACGGGTTCGTCTTCAGCGAAGGCGCGGGATGCCTGGTGCTCGAGGATCTCGAGCATGCGCGGGCGCGCGGCGCGCCGATCCTCGCGGAATTCCTCGGCTATGGCATGTCCGCGGACGCGCATCACGTCACCGCCCCGCCGCCGGGCGGCGAAGGTGCGGTCCGCGCGATGCGCATGGCGATCAGCGACTCGGGACTCGCGGCGACGGAGATCGCATACGTGAACGCCCACGGCACCTCGACGCAGGCCAACGACGGCGCCGAGACGGCCGCGTTGAAGACGGTCTTCGGCGAGCACGCGCGGAAGCTCGCGGTGTCCTCGACGAAATCCATGACCGGCCACACCCTCGGCGCCGCCGGCGCGATCGAGGCGGCCCTCTGCATCCTCGCCATGCGCGAAGGAATGCTCCCGCCGACGATCAATCAGGAGACGCCCGATCCCGAATGCGATCTCGACTACGTTCCCAATCACGCGCGCAAGACGCAGGTCGAGGTATCGCTGTCGAATTCGATGGGGTTCGGCGGCCACAACGTCGCGCTGGTGATCGCGCGGGAGGCGGCGTAGTGGCCGACCCGAAGAAGGTCCGCGCCGACGCGAACGCGATGGTCGCGGAGCTTCTCGATCGTCTGGCGAGCGCCGAGGTGAGCGAGCTCGAAGTGAAACGCGGCGGCGTGCGAGTGCGCGTCGCGAAGAACGGTGCCACGCCAAGCGCGTCCAAGGGGTCGCCGCAGGCCGCAGCGTCCGCGGCAGCCCCGGCGCCCGTCGCGGCTCCGGCGAAGGAGCTGCCGACCGTGAACGCACCGCTCACCGGGATCTTCTATCGCGCGTCGTCGCCGCAGACGGACCCGTTCGTTCAGGTCGGCTCGAACGTCGCGTCTGGCGACGTCATCGGACTCATCGAGGCGATGAAGCTCTTCAACGAGATCCGCGCCGGCACCGCCGGGAAGGTGCGGCGGATCTTCGCCGAGAACGGCCAGCTCGTTCGGGCGCACCAGCCCCTCCTCGAGATCGAGCCGGCATGAGCGAGCCGACCTGCGTCATCTGCGGCCGGCCCCTCGGCGACGGCCCGATCCGGGTGCGCTACGAGGATCGGACGTACGCGTTCGATCAGCCGAAGTGCAAGCGGATCTTCCAGGAGAACCCGGACCGCTATCTGGACGCGACCGGCGGCGTGCTCGAGGAGCCGCGCTAGCGGCTAGCGTTCTCTCCGGGCCAGCGCGCTCGTGATCACGTCGTGGATGAGCCGGTTCGGCATGCGGTCGCTCACGTACGCGAGCGCGCGCATGAGCGGAGCCGGATCGCTCGCCCGGACCTGGACCGCGTAGACGACAGTGGGGACGCGGTCGGCCAGCTCTTCCACGACCGCCGCGTCCGCTTTGCCGTACGAGCCAAGAATGGCGAAGGGCGCATCGGCCTCGATCTCCGACGGATCCTCCACGCGGAAGAGCGAGAAGGGCAGCTCCACCGACCGCAGTAGCCGGAAGACACTGCCGTACGGATCGACCACGGGGACCGCGACGTCCAGCGCCATAGCCATTTCGCGGTGAGAGTCGTCCAGAGCGCCGTGCGCCGGAACACCTGTGAGGGGGGAACGCCTCCCCCGATGGGACTAGCCGGCGGCTCCTCCCGTGAACTCGGGGACGAGCTGCACGTACTCGATGTCCTCGGGGTGCGTACAGCAGGGCGACCGTCGCGGCCTCCGAGCCGGTGGGTACCTCGACGAGGACCACACCGTGTCTGATCGGCACGCCGATGTTCGGCTGACCGTTCACCGGGGCGTGTGCCGGCTCGTTCAACGGCTCGGGCGGCGTAGCGGTCGGCCGGCACGTCGTCGGCGCCCCGGACGGCGACGCGGGTACGGCCGCGGACGACCGCGCCGCTGGGCGCGTCCGAGACTCTGGGCTCGCGGCGGCGTACGGTCCGCAGCCCGCCGCCAGGAGCAGAGCGCAGAGCAGGCCGATCGCGGCCACACGTGAGGACTGCCGGTCTTCTCGGCTCTTGCCAGAACGCTCACGCCGCGATTGGGGGACGTGGCGAGGGTCTGATTTGTCGCGGCTTCTACCCTCGAACTCGATGCGCTATGCCGTCGCGGGTCTGCTCGCGATCGCGGTCGTGGCCGCCGTCGCGGTCGCCCTACGCCCGTCCGCGACGCTGGGGCCCGCCGGCGCCAATCCTTCGGCGACAGCCACCTTCTCAACCCCGACGGCGAGCAGCGCTTCAAGCCCATCTCCGGAGCCCGCCGGAGTGAGCATCAAGGTGACGAAGACGTCGGTCCCAGCCGAGTACCACTATGCGGTCCTGGGAAGCGAGCCGGACTATCGGCTCGTCGTCCTCGATCTCGATGCGGCGCGCGTGCTCGAGGTCGCGACCATCCGTGTCGTCCGCTCGCCGAACGTCCCCGGCGGTCCGAGCTCGGGGCTCGCGACCTCCGCGGACGGTCGGACCGTGCTGCTCTGGGTCGTGCTCCCCGACGCGAGCGACAGCATGTTCCTCATCCGCCCCGAGCAGGGTGATGCGCGGCTCGTCGACCACGGCGAGTTCCGCGGAGGGTCCGTCTCGGCCGACGGTTCGCGATTCGCGGTGGCCCGGAACGACGAGACGGCATCGCTCACGGGACTCTGGGTCGGGCCGACGTCCGATGGGACGCTCAGAAGGCTCGTCGCGGACGATCCGCACTTCAACGGGTCGCCGCCCCGACCGTACGCATTCTCAAACGACAGCTCCTTGATCGCGTTCGGCGTTGGCGTCGGCGACAGCGGGGCACAAGGCTTCGTCATGAGCGTCGATGCTGCCGAGTCGCGGGTCGAGCGCGATGCGAGCGGGGAGCTGCGCGTCGCCGGCGCCGAGGCGACAGGTCCGGCCGCGGGTGCGGAGTTCATCTCGACCGGCGAGGTCTTCCTGTGGAGCACACGGAACGCATTCGGGGGAGAGACCGTCGTCTACATCTACGACCTCACCGCAAAACGCGTCGCGCGGCTCTACCGGCCGAGCGGGGACGCGGTGATCCTGACCGCCGCGTGGCGGCCCGCGGCGCAGGAATACGCGACGATCGAGCGTCCGCTCTGCTGTGGCGTTTTCGTGCCCGGGACGGCGGGCTGGCTCCGCGCCCGCGACGGATCGGCGCGAACGCTCGGCGACGCTGTCTATGCCGGGGAGCTGTGGTGGTCGCGGAGTGGCGCTCGGCTGTTCGCGCGGCTGGGCGGAGACGACTCCGTGAGCACCGTCACGGATCTGCTCGCGGGCAAGACGGTCATGCAGTTCTGCCTTCGCGGCGGCGGGCCGCCCCCCGCGCCCTGCACCTAGCGGCCGAGCACGGTGACGACGACGAGCGCGATCGACAGAGCGGAGGCTCCGAGGGCCGTCGCGACCCCGATGCTCTGGGTCACACGCCCGTTCGCGGAATCGCCCATGAGCGCGCGGTCGCCCGCGAGCTTGAGGATGAACACGAGAACGATCGGCAGGAGAAGACCGTTCACGTTCTGCGACACGAGGATGAGCGGGATGAGCGGCACGTTCGGCGACAGCACGATGAGCGCGCCGACGACGAGCAGCAGCGTGAAGAGACCCATGAAGACCGGGGCCTCACGGAAGTCCTTGCTGATGCCTGCCTCCCAGCCGAACGCCTCGCAGATCGCGTAGCTCGTCGAGAGCGGCATCACCGTCGCCGCCAGGAGCGAAGCGCCGAAGAGACCGGCGCCGAAGAGCAGCCGCGCCTGGTCGCCGACGAGCGGGCCGAGCGCCTGCGCCGCGTCGCCGGCGGAGCTGACGGTCACGTGGTGCGGGAAGAGGACCGCGCCCGCGACCACGACGATGAAGAAGCCGTTGAGCCCGGTGAGGATCGCGCCGAGGAAGACGTCGACGCGCGCGAAGCGGTACAGCTCGCGGCCGATCCCTTTGTCCACGATCGAAGCCTGTATGTAGAACTGCATGTAGGGCGTGATCGTCGTGCCGACGAGCGCGAGCGCGGCGATGAGCGCGGCCTGCTCGGCCGGAAGCGTCGGTATGGCCATGCCGCGCGCGACGGCGCCCCAGTCCGGCCGCACGATGATCGCGCTCACCGGATACGCGACGAACGCGAGGACGAGCACGAACAGGGCGCGCTCGACGACGCGATAGCTGAAGAACACGACGAGCGACCAGATCACGAGCGCGGCGGCGGGAACGGACACGATGCGGTCGACACCGAGGAGCTCGAGGCTGGCCGCCACGCCGGCGAACTCGGCGACGACGTTCGATCCGTTCGCCACGAGCAGGGCGGCCATCGCGACGATCGTCCAGCGCACGCCGAACCGCTCCCGGATGAGGTCGGAGAGTCCCTTGCCGGTGACGGCGCCCATCCGCGCGCACATCTCCTGGATGACGACGAGCCCCGCCGTCGAAAGGAAGAGGAGCCAGAGCAGCGCGAAACCGTAATGCGCCCCGACGGCGGTGTAGGTCGTGACGCCGCCGGCGTCGTTCCCCGCGAACCCGGTGATGATCCCCGGCCCCATGACGGCGAGGAAGCTGAGGAGAGTGGAACGGCGTAGGCGCGCGCGCCGGCGGACCGCGGTGGCGGTCCTGATCACCGTGCGATCGACCGAAGCGACCTCTTCTTCCAGCCGCGCGGCAGCATGAGCTCGACGACGTCGTCGATCGTGACCGTGCCGATGAGCGTGCGTCGCGCGTCGACGACCGGCAGCGCAAGGAGGTCGTACTTCGCGATGAGGGCGGCGACCTCCTCCCTCGGCGTCTCGGCCTGGACCAGAAGCACATGCGGATCCATGACCTCTTTGACCTTCGTGTCGGGCGCCGCGACGACGAGGTCGCGAAGCGAGAGCACGCCTTCGAGCCGCCCCTCGTCGCCGACGACGTAGAGGTAGTAGGTGAGCTCGGGATCGGGTTTCTTCGCGCGCAGCTCGTCGATCGCGTCCGCGGCGGTGAGCTCGCCGGAGAGCGCGAAGAAGTCCTTCGTCATGATCCCGCCGGCCGAGTTCTCGGGGTAGGAGAGGAGCTCGGCGACGTCTTTCGCCTCCTCCTTCTCCATGAGCTCCACGAGCTCCTCGCGGCGCTCCTCGGGAAGGTCCTGCAGCAGGTCGGTGGCCTCGTCCGGATCCATCTCCTCGAGGATGTCCGCCGCCCGCTCCTCCGGAAGGTCGCTCACGATCGCGGCCTGCACCTCCGGCTCGACCTCCTGAAGCGCTTCCGCGGCGGTCTCGATGTCGAGCTGCTGGAACACGGCGACGCGCTCGTCGGCGGTCATCTCCTCGACGACGTCCGCGATGTCCGCGGGATGGAGGAGCGCAAGCTTCGCGTGAGGGATCGTCAGCCGCACCGCCGCGGTCTTCGCCGGCTCGTCCTTCGCTTCGAGCGGCTCGACGAGGTGCCACGGGATGATCCCGCGCGGCAGGCGGCGGCCCGCGAGCCCGGCGATGCGCTCGGCGACCGACTCCGCGCCGACGCGGCGCAAAAGCCCGCGCAGTCCGACGTCCGCCCCGACGAGCCGCAGCTGGCCCTCGACCTCGGAGAGCTGGAGGTCGTTCACGCGGACGACTTTCGCGCCGTGCGTGTCCACGATCTGCTTGTCGAGGAGGTCCCGCGCGAGACGCAGCGCCTCGCTCGGCAGCGTCGCCGTCGGCGTCGTCTCAAGGCGGTTACGAAGACGGAAGTGACCGATCTCGGGAGCGAGCTCGGACCAGCGAACGACCTTTTCGCCGGCGGGAGTCGAGAGGATGGCCCACTGCGCGGCCGGGAACTGACCCTGCGGCACGACCGCGACGTCCGCGAGCTTTCCCACCTCGTTGCCGCTCGGCTCGATCACCCTGCGGTGTTGAATATCCGACAGGTACGGCACGACGGCGCAAGACTAACCGCTACAATTCGTATATCCCAGAGCGCCCGACCGGGCGTACCCTCACGCGTTGGAGGAACACCCCGTGCCCCAGATGACTGACGCTGGTCTACGCGCGCGCGCACTTGCGGACCAGGCCACCGCGGCAGCGCTCGATGCGGACTGGACCCGCGCTTCGGAGCTCAATCAGAAGATCCTCGAGGCCGCGCCCGAGGACGTCGAGGCCCGCAACCGTTTGGGCCGCGCGCTCATCGAGCTCGGAAAGCTCGATGAGGCCAAGGCCGCGTTCGCCGAGGTGCTGAAGACCGAGCCGTACAACTCGATCGCGATCCGCGGCAACTCCCGCGTCACCACGCTCCAGGAGCAC
>DATBKH010000118.1:0-26056 GCA_036555955.1 Candidatus Limnocylindria bacterium
GAGCTGGCGATGCTCGAAGTGCGCACCGCTGGGCTCCCAGACCAGGCCGCTCGTCGCCACCGCGGCCCAGCTGAACCAGTTGCGGAGCCGCTCGTCCTTCTGTGCGCTTGCCGGGAGGTGGTCGGCGATGAAGGCCTGTACCTCGGCGCGCGTCCGCGGCGTCGTGGCCGCGAACTTCATCACGGCCTGGTGCAGCTTCCGGAGGTCGGCGAGCGCGGGTCCGCCCGGAGGGCGCCACGCGCCAAAGCGCCCCTCCATCGTCGCGACCGAGTAGGCCGCGTACTCGCGCGCGCTCACCAAGTGCAGCGTGGCGCGCATGAGCGTCGCCTTCACGACCTCGCCTCTGTCGATCGCGCGTGTCAGCTGGTCACGCTCGAAGCCGGCGAGGCGCGACCACAGAGCGACGTACGGCGAGGGCGCCCACTGTCCCTGCAGACAGCCCAGCTGCTCGATCGCATCGACGACGCGAGCTCTCTCGCGCTTCAGCAAGAGCTGACGCGCGAGCAGGGCGCGATTCAGCCGACGGAGAGTGAGTACTGGAGCGCGAGCGGGCATAGATGCCGGAGGTTAGCTACGACAGTCTGCGGATGACGCCGATGACCTTCCCTTGGATGTGGACGTCGCGCGCGTAGATGGGTGACATCGCGCCATTCGCGGGCTGCAGCCGGACCCGGTCCTTCTCCTTGTAGAAGCGCTTCAGGGTTGCGACGTTGTCCTCGAGAAGCGCGACGACGATGTCGCCATCGCGCGCGGTGCTCTGCTCCTGCACGACGACGAAGTCGCCATCGTCGATGTGGTCCTCGATCATCGACTTGCCGCGCACGCGCAGAACGAACGTCTCCCGTCCGCGGCCGGCAGCGAGCTCGCTCGGGAGCCCGATGGTCTCGGAGCGCTCCTCGTAGGCGTGGATCGGCTGGCCGGCGGCGATCTCGCCGATCACCGGGGCCTGCACCAACCGGCCCCCGTTCATTCCCGGCAGGCTGAGGGCACGAGAGCGAGTGGCCTCCTTGTTGAGCCGGCCGTCCTTCTCGAGCTTGGTGAGGTGGTGGTGGACGGCCGACGTCGATGCCAGGCCGACGGCCTCGGCGATCTCGCGAACGCTCGGCGGGTAGCCGCGTTCGCCGACGGTCTCGCGGATGAACGAGAGGATCCGATCCGCCCGTTGCTGGTCTTGCTTTGTCACGCTCGGGTGCCAGGTTAACCGAACGGATGTTCAGTTGTCAAGGCGGCTCGTATTCTGCGGCCGAATGCCGCTCGACCCAGCGGTCGTCCGCGACAACCTCCTCGATTACGGCGCACGCACCTTCTGGGCGCTGATCGTTGCCGCGATCACCCTCCTGGTCGCGCGCGCCGTCCGTGGCGTCGCGATGCGTGCGCTCGCCCGCAATCGCGCTCAGGCGAACGTCACGGTGCTGCTGGGCAACCTCGCGCAGCTCGCGATCATCACGATCGGCGCGCTGGTCATCCTCGCGATCTACACGCAGGGCGCGTTCGGTTGGATCCTCACGTCCTTCAGCGTCGTGGGCATCGTGGTCGGCCTCTCGCTGCAGGACATCCTCAAGAACTTCTTCGCCGGCGTCTGGGTCCTTGTGGAGCGTCCGTTCCGCATCGGCGACGCGATCGAAGTGAGCGGGTTCAGTGGCAGCGTGGAGGAGATCTCTTTCCGCACGACGCAGCTCCGCACCGACGACGGCCGCCAGGTCATCGTTCCGAACGGCACCTTCATGACGTCCGCGGTCGTGAATCTCACGCGATTCCCGACCCGCCGAGCGGGCGCCTGGCTCGTGCTACCCGCCGAAGCGAGCGCCGTGACGACCGACGAGATCCGCGCGGCGCTCCAAAAGGCCGAGGGTGTCGCGCCGGAGCCTCCGCCGACCGTCGAGCTGCGCAGCGTCGCCGAAGGAAGGGCCCAGTATCTGGTCACGTTCTGGGCCGCCAATCGGGACGCCGCGCTCGCACAGGCGGTCCGCGCGCTTCGGGCACGTTTCCCGCAGGGAGATGTCCACGTTGGCTAGCCGCATCCGTGCGCCGAAGGACATGGGCGAGGTGGTGGACCTGGTCCGCCGCCTTCCGACCTACATCCGTCTGGTGTGGGCGCTCCTTCGCGACGGCCGCGTCCCGGCCGCTCAGAAGCTCATCCTCGCCGGGATCGGCGGCTACCTGTTCTTTCCGATCGACCTCATTCCCGACTTCGTTCCGGTCCTCGGCCAGCTCGACGATCTGGCCGTCGTGCTGCTCGGTCTCGACCTCTTCATCCGGAGCGCTCCCGCGGAGATCGTCGAGGAGCACCTCGCGAAGATCTCCCAGAACAGCGATCAGCTGCGCCGCGACATCGCCACGGCCGAACGCCTCCTCGGGGATCGCCTCGATGAGGTTCGCGGTAATGTGGACAAGTTCCGCACGCGCGACCGGAAGACCACCGCGCGCAACAAGAAGGGGAGCACGACATGAGCGACCGCGACTCTGGTCCTGGATTCTTCGGCGTCGTCGAGGCGCTGCTCGCCATCGTCGGCGCGCTCACGGTCATGGGGGTCCTCGCCGTCGCGGCGTCGGTCCTGGCCTGGGAAATGGAGCTTCGGCGCAGCGAGCAGGAGACCGCGCTCGACGAGGCGTCGACCACAACCTAACCGCGCGTGCGCGTGATCCTGAAAGCGGAGGTCCGCGGGCTCGGCCGCGCGGGTGACATCAAGGACGTCGCCGACGGATACGCCCGGAACTACCTCCTACCGAAGGGCCTCGCCATCGAGGCGACCGGCGGAGAGCTCCGGCACCTCGCTCAGGAGCGTCAGGCGGAGAAGTCCAAGCGAGATCGCGCGCATCAGGACGCCGAAGATCTCGCGAAGCGGCTCGGCGCCGTCACGCTCGTCTTCAGGCTGAAGGCGGGGGACCAGGGAAAGACGTTCGGCAGCGTCACCGCAAAAGAGGTCGCGGAGGCCCTCGCGAAGGAAGCGCGAGCGGAGATCGACAAGACGAAGATCGTCCTGCACGAGCCGCTGCGGACGCTCGGGATCCACAGGGTCGAGGTGCGTCTGTTGACCGACGTCCGCGCCGACGTGACGGTCGCGATCGAGCCGGCTTAGACGGCCTCGCGCGCCTCGCCGAGGTCGCGGAAGCGCGTGAGCTCGGACTGGAAATGCAGGTCGAAGTCGCCGGTGGGGCCGTTGCGGTGCTTCGCGAGCTTCAAGCGCACGACGCCTTCTTCGCGGTCCTTGCGGTCCTTCTGCCAGAGGAACAGCACGAGGTCGGCGTCAGCCTCGAGCGCGCCGGATTCGCGGAGGTCGGAGAGCATCGGCTCGGTCCCGCGCTGCTCGATCTGTCGCGAGAGCTGCGACAGCGCGATGACCGGGACCTCGAGCTCGCGCGCGATCGCCTTCAGCGCGCGGCTGATCCGCGCGACCTCGAGCACGCGGCTCTCCTCGTCCTCGACTCCTTCGATGAGCTGGAGGTAGTCGATGACGACGACGTCGAGGCCGCGCTCCGCCTGAAGGCGTCGCGATTTCGCGAGGATGTCGGTGACCGTCAGCCGACTCGATTCCTCGACGAAGATCGATGCCTGCTGGAGCTCGCTCGACGCCGCCGAGATCGCCGTGAACTCCGGCGTCGAGAGGCGGCCCCGGCGCATGCGGTTCCCGTCGATCTCCGCGAGCATCGAGACGAGCCGCTGCACGATCTGCATCTCGCTCATCTCCATCGAGAAGAAGGCGCACGTCTTCCGCTGGACGACGGCCGCGTGCTCGATGATGTTCAGCGCGAGGCTGGTCTTCCCGAGGCCGGGCCGGCCGGCGATGAGGATCAGGTCCGACGACTGCAGACCGCCCGTCTTCTTGTCGAGAGATTCGATGCCCGTACCGATGCCGATGCGCTGATCGCCGCGCGCGTCGATCTGTTCGGCGTAGCGGCGCAGCGCGACGTCCAGCGGGACGATGTCGCGGTGGAGCGTCGACTCGCTGACGGCGAACAAAAGCTCCTGCGCGTCGGCCACGGCCGCCGCGGATTCGTCGCGCGTGAGCGCCAGGCGCGCGATCTCGTTCGCGACGCCGATGAGCCGGCGCAGGAGCGCCGTGCGCTCGACGATGGCCGCGTAGCTCGACGCATGCGCGACCGTGGGGACGTTCTGCATCAGGCCGACGAGGAACTGCGCGCCGCCGACCGCTTCGAGCTCGGCGTGAGCCGCGAGCTCCGCCTGCACGCTCGCGAACCCGACCGGCTCGCTGCGCTCCGCGACGCGCGTGATCGCCGCGAGGACGATGCGGTGCTGCTCGCGAGAGAGGTCCGCCGGGGCGAGACGTCCGCGCGCCACCTCGTTGTACAGCGCTCCGTCCATGAGGATCGCCCCGAGCAGCGAGGCCTCGGCCTCGGGTTTTTCGGGCGGTGGCTTGATCCCGCGATCGACGCGAACGGTCATGCCGGCGGCCCGCCGTCCTCGGACGCCTTCGAGAAGAACCGCGCCTGCTCGCTCTCGAAGAGAAGCTGAAAGCCACCGGTCGGGCCGTTGCGGTTCTTCGCGATCGCTCCGTTGATGAGACGCGGCGCGCCGGCAGGCGTCTCCTCGCGATCCCGCCACAGCATGATCACGACGTCCGAGTCCTGCTCGAGCGAGCCGCCCTCGCGGAGCGTCGAAAGCTTCGGCTCACCACCGGCGTCGCCGGCCGCTCGCGAGAGCTGTGAGAGACCGATGACGACGACGCCGAGCTCGCGCGCGAGCGACTTCAGGTTGCGCGTGATCGTCGCGATCTCCTGGACGCGGTTCTCGTCGTCGTCGCCGGTGCGGATGAGCTGGACGTAGTCGACGATGATGACCTCGATCTTCTCGTGCGTGCTGGCGCGCCTCGCCTTGGTGCGCAGCTCCATGATCGAGATGCCCGGGGTGTCGTCGATGAACACGGGAAGGCCGTGCAGCGCGGCCGCGGCGTCGGTGTCGATGATGTTCCCGGTCCGCATCGCGAGCAGGTCCATCCGCGAGTTCAGCGCGAGGTAGCGCGACACGATCTGCTTCGCGTCCATCTCGAGCGAGAAGAGCAGGACCGGGTGGCCGCGACGCGCGATGTTGAAGCTCATCGCGAGGGCGAGGCTCGTCTTGCCCACCGACGGCCGCGCGGCGAGCACGACGAGGTCGCCGATCGTGAAGCCTTCGGTGTAGTAGTCGATCTCGCGGAACCCCGACGGCAGCCCGCTCAGTTCGAACGGCCGCTCCATGCGCTCGGTGAGGTGCTCGTAGTTGGCCTGGAGCGATGCCGTGATGTGCCGGAGCTGCGCGTTCCCCGACTCGTCACGCAGCTCGAAGAGGCGCTGCTCCGCGCGGTCGAGGGCGAGCGGGATGTCCGTGGGCTCGTCGTACGCGTCGGCCGCGATCGACGTCGCCGCTCCGAGGAGGCGCCGCAGGATCGCGCGGTCGCGGACGATCCGGCCGTAGCGCTCGATCTCGACCGCCGTGGGCACGCTCTCGGCGAGCGCCTGCAGGTAGGCCTGGCCGCCGGCGCGGTCGAGCTCCTCGCGCCGGGCGAGCTCGACCTGGATGGTGAGTGGGTCGATGCGCTCGCGCCGCTCGAGGAGCGCCTGCGCGGCGTCGTAGATCCGCTGGTGCCGCGCGATGTAGAAGTCGTCGACCCGGAGCAGGTCGGCGACCTTGAAGATCGCGTCGCGGTCGATGAGCAGGCTGCCCAGGACCTGCTGCTCGGCCGACTCGTCGAACGGGACCTGACGGTCGGGTGCGCGCGTCTGGATAGTCATGCGCGCAAGTCTAGAACGTGCGTTCTAATATGCGGAAACCCCCTCGCTCCCGCGGCGGAAGCTCCGCGGACCGAGACGCTAGGCCCCGCCGGCCGCGATCGCCACCGTTCTTGTCCACCTTCTCCTCCACCTTTTCGTCCACAGTTCTCGGTGGGCCCGTCGCCGGGAGAGCGCCCCGGAACACGCATCGACAAGGAAGGAGCGGACTGGGATTGCGCGTACTGGTCACCGGCGGCGCCGGCTTTCTCGGGAGTCACGTCGTGGACGCCCTTCGCGCGCGCGACGACGACGTCATCGTGCTCGACGATCTTTCGACCGGCGATCGAAAAAATCTCACCGCCGGCGCGGACCTGCGCGTGGCCGACATCGCCGATCGCGCCGCGCTGGACGCGGCGATCGGTCGCGAGCGGTTCGACGCCGTCGTGCACTGCGCCGCGAAGACGAAGGTCGTCGAGTCGATGGCCAAACGCGATCTGTACGAGCGCGTGATCGTCGGGGGCACGAAGAATGTCCTCGCCCTCGCGCGCGAGGCCGGCGCGAAGGCGTTCGTGAACGTCTCCACCGGCGGCGCCATCTACGGCGAAACGCCGACGTGCGCGACCGAGACGGTGCCGACCAATCCGGAATCGAACTACGGGCGCTTCAAGGCGGACGCGGAGAAGCTCGTCGACGCGTCGGGGTTGCGCGCTGCGAACCTGCGCCTGGCGAACATCTACGGTCCCCGGCAGCGGACCGATCTCGAAGGCGGCGTCATCGCGATCTTCATCGCGTGCTGGAAACGTGGCGAGCCGGTCACGGTCTTCGGCGACGGCAGCTACGAGCGCGATTACGTGTACATCGCCGACGTGGTCGAGGCGATCCTGGCCGCGCTCGCCGGAAAGCACCGCGGCACGTTCAACATCGGGACCGGCGTCGCGACCAGCGTGAACGGCCTCGTGACCGCGCTCTCCGCCGTGCTCGGGCCGCCGGCCGGCGTAAGGCACGCCGCGGCGCGGCCGGGCGAGGTGCGGCGCGGCTGCGTCGATCCGGCGAAGGCCGCCCGCGAAGGCCTCTGGCGCCCGCGTACCCCGCTGGCGGAAGGACTACGTCGGACGGCGGCGGCCGAGGGCCACTGAGCGGCGACCGCTTGACCGCCCGGCATAGGATTTCGCCCGGGGGAGCGCGCTTTGGCGATGACGCTGACCGACAAGAGCCTCGTGTGCCGCGAATGCGGCAGCAGCTTCGCGTGGACCGCCGGGGAGCAGGAGTTCTACGCGCAGAAGGGCCTGCTCCACGAGCCCCAGCGCTGCCCTGACTGCCGGCGCCGAGCGAAAGCCGAGCGCGCCGCGATGCGCGCGCAGAGCATGCACGACATCGTCTGCTCGAACTGCGGTCGTCCCGGTCAGGTCCCGTTCGCGCCACGGACCGATCGTCCCGTGTACTGCTCGGAGTGCTTCGAGGCGCGCCGTTCCGCCCCGCGTCAGGTGTCGCCGAACTAGATCCAACGTCGCGGCGATGCCGGTTCGCTACTCGAGGACGTCCCGAAGAGGGCCGCGCCCCCGCAGAATGTGGCGACCGTTGCAGCGACCGGCCTCTTTCCTGCATCCGAGCCGCTCGTGAGGCGGTTCCTGCTCGGTTTTCTCACGGGCATCGTCACCATCGTCGGCCTCCTCGTCGCGATCGGGCACTACCTCGACGTGTCGGATCCGCTCGCCAAGGCGGACGCGATCGTCGCCATCTCCGGCGACACCGGGGCGCGGACGGATAGCGCGGTCGCCCTGTGGAAGCAGGGCTATGCGCCGCTCCTGATCTTTTCCGGCGGTTCGAGCGATCCTGCGTCGGTCGCGTCGGCCGAGCTCATGAAGCGGACCGCGGTGACGGCGGGCGTTCCCGCGACCGCGATCATCGTCGAGGGCGCCTCCGCGACGACGGAGGAGAACGCGCGTCGCGTGGCCGAGGTCATGTCGGATCGCGGGCTGCACTCGGCGATCCTCGTCACGAGCCCGTACCACCAGCGACGGGCCGCGATCCTGTTCGAGCGCGAGTTCGATCGCGCGTCACTCGTGTTTCGCAATCATCCCGCGGACGATCCGGACTGGGACGCGACGCTCTGGTGGACGAGAGAGCCATCGCGCAGCCTCACGCTCGTCGAGCTCGCGAAGCTTGGAGCTCTGGTCGCGGGACAGCGCGCGGGCTAGCATTCGAACACGTGCCCGTGACCGCCATCGTCGGCGCGCAGTGGGGCGACGAAGGCAAAGGCAAGATCACCGACCTCCTGGCGCAGGAGGCGGACGTGGTCATCCGATTCCAGGGCGGCAACAATGCCGGCCACACCGTCGTCAATCAGCACGGAACGTTCAAGCTGCATCTCGTTCCGTCCGGCATCTTCAACCCGGACGCCCTCTGCGTGCTCGGCCCGGGCTGTGTCGTCGACCTCGCGTTTCTCTGCGGCGAGCTGGCGGAGCTCGAGCGAAGCGGCATCCGCACCGACAACCTTCGCGTGAGTGATCGGGCGCACCTGCTCATGCCGTGGCACGTCGCGCTCGACCGCCTCGACGAGCGCGAGCGCGGCCGCAAGAAGCTCGGCACGACCGGAATGGGCGTGGGGCCGGCGTACTCGGACAAGGTCGGCCGGCACGGCATCCAGGTGTACGAGGTCCGCGACCCGAAACGCTTCCGCCAGCGCGTGAAGCGCGAGCTCGAGACGAAGAACGCGATCCTCGAGCGGTTCGGCGACGCACCGCTCGACGCCGACGAGATCGCCGACGGCGTGCTTGCGGCGGCGGGGAAGCTCGGCGATCGCATCGTCGATACGCTGCCGCTCGTCGAAGCGGCGCTCGCGCGGGACGCCCGCGTCCTCCTCGAGGGACAGCTTGGCGCGATGCGCGATCTCGACTGGGGCATCTATCCGTACGTCACGAGCTCGAATCCGCTCGCCGGCGGCGCGAGCGTCGGCGCGGGGATCCCGCCGCGCAAGATCACGCGCGTCGTCGGCGTCGTGAAGGCGTACTCCACCGCCGTGGGCGAAGGCCCGTTCCCGACGGAGCTTCGCGGCGACGAAGCGACGGCGCTGCGCGAACGCGCGCACGAGTACGGCGCGACGACGGGGCGCCCGCGCCGCGTCGGCTGGTTCGACGCGGTGGCGGTCCGTCACGCGCACCGGCTGAACGCCTTCACGGAGCTCGCGGTTACGAAGCTCGACGTCCTCGACGTCTACGACCGCATCCCGTTCTGCGCGAGCTACGAGGTCGACGGCAAGCGCACCTGCGACATGCCGACCACGAACGCGCTCGAACGGGTCCGTCCCTGCTACGAGACGCTCGACGGATGGTCGACGCCGATCACTTCGGTGACGAGACGCGAGGACCTGCCGGCCAAGGCGCGGGCGTATCTCGACCGTATCGCCGAGACGGTGGGCGCCCCCGTCGGAATGATCGGCGTTGGACCCGAAAGGGCGGCCACCCTCCTCTAACATCCGCGCGCCGTGAGCAGCCTCATCGACATCGCCTTTCCCTATCGCCGGCGGCGCTCGTTCGGCGTGGTGTCCTTCGCGTTCACCTTCGTCGTACTGCTGCTCGAGGTCGAGCTCCTGGCGCTCCTCGCGTCGATCGTCGCGAGACAGCTCGCGCTCTGGTGGGACCTGCAATCGGTGGTACTGCCGACGGCGTGTCTGGTGAGCCTCGCGACGGCGGCAGTGTTCTGGTGGCGCGCGCGGGCGTGGTCGCGGCGTCGCGTGAACATGCTCGAGGCGTGGTCTCGGGGCGGGCCGACCTTCGGACAGCAGCTCGCGGAAAAGCAGGAGCCCTAGTCTCACCCGCAGGTCGTAGTACCTCGCTCTTCCGGCATGGTCGTAGTCCCAATGGGCGAGCGCCTTTCCCCTCTGTGGTCCGATCTCCGCGAGGCGCGCCCACGGGATAGTTCCCCCACAAGAGAACCGGCGGATCGAGCCGGAAGAAAAGGGGAACCGAAATGCGCAGCACTCAGCTCCTCCTCGCGACGATGGCGCTCTCGGCCCTGGTCCTGATCGGCCTCACGTCGACCGCCGGCTCGACCATGGCAACGTTCACCGCGACGACGACGAACCCCGGCAACACCTTCGCCACCGCGACGCTCACGATCTCGAACGACAAGCCGAACGCCGGGGATCTCGTGAACATCACGAACCTCGTCCCCGGCGACACCGCCCAGCGCGTGGTCCACATCACGAATGGCGGCAACACGTCGTTCACGTACGCGGGGGCGGTGAGCGCAACGGCGAACACGCTCCTCTGGACCGACATGACGAACGGCCTCCAGGCCTCGGTCTACCGCTGCAACAACTGCACGACGGCCGGCAACCTGGTCTACTCCGGGGCGCTCAAGAACATGGCGATCCCGGCATCGGCGACGATCGCGGCGGCCGGCTCCGACTACCTCACCTTCGTCTTCAGCCTGCCGGTCGGGGCGGGGAACACGTTCCAGGGCCTCACGCAGGACTTCACCGTGACATACACCGCCACCCAGCTCGCGGGCACCGCCCGCTAACAACGGTAGGGATGGGGAGCGCGGCCGTGAGAACGCTCGGGCGCATCTGCTCGCTGCTTCTCGCGGTCGCGCTCTTTGGGCTCTGCCTCGGCGTCGTCGCCCTCCGCGTCCTCGGCATGGGGACGTTCGTGGTCACCGGCGGCTCGATGGAGCCGACGATCGCGAAAGGCTCGCTCGTCATCGTCGAGCCGGTCGCTCCCGCGACCATCGCCCGCGGCGACATCATCACCTTCGAGCACTACGGCCAGGTCACGACGCACCGCGTGATCGCGATCGCGGCGACCGCAGCGGAGCCCACGTTCACGACGAAGGGCGACGCCAACGCCGCACCGGATCCGGAGCCCGTGCACTTCACCGGTCAGGTCGGCATCTACCGAGCGGCGATCCCGTTCGTCGGGTACGCGGTCGCGTACGCCCAGGCGTACTGGCGGCTCGCGCTGACCGCGATCGCCGGCGCCGCTTTCCTCGGCTGCGCCGCGGCCCTCATTTTCGGGAACGCGAAGCCGCGGCGGCCCCGTCGCCGCATCACGACGATCGACCCCGAGGAAGTGTGGGCATCGCACATGGGCTGGCTCCGCGAGGCGAATGCCCGGCGGACCGTCGCGGCCTGAGATGACCGCGCGCGGTCTCGCTCTCATCGGCCTGGCCCTCGTCAGCGCGACGCTCCTCGCCCTGCTCACGGTGAGCACGGGCGCGACGTTCACCGCGCCGACGACGAATCCTTCGAACCAAGTGGGTACGGCGACCCTTGCCGCGCCGACCGGCGTGGCGGCGACGGTGCAGTCGAACGGCGGAACGGTGCGCGTGTCCTGGACCGCGACGGCGTCGACCTGGGCCACCGGCCACCGTGTCCTCCGCGCCACGGCATCTGGCGGTCCCTACACGCAGATCCAGCAGATCGCCGGCCGCACGACGGTGACCTTCGACGACGTGCCCGGCACCGGGACCTTCTACTACGTCGTCCGCGGCTACTACTCGGGGAACGGAGCGAACTGGGAGAGCGCGAACTCCTCGCAGGCGACGGCCAAGCCGCTCCACCACTTCAGCTTCAACGCGATCGCCGCCCAGCACTCGGGCAGCGCCTTCAACGTGACGGTCATCGCGCGTGCTCAGGACAACTCGACCGTGACGGCGTTCAACGGGTCCGTGAGCTTCACGGCCAGCTCGGGGAGCATCGCTCCGGCGTCGGCCACGATGACGAACGGCTCGCTCACCCAGAGCGTGACCATCACCGGACCGTACGCTCCGAGCGAGACGATCAGCGTGACCGGCGGCACGCCCGCGCGCGCCGGGACGAGCGGCGCGTTCGTCCTGAACCACTTCCGCGCCACCGCCGTCGCGCTCACGAACGGCGCCGGCAACACCGCGGGTCTTCCGGAAGACGGCGACAAGATCGTCCTCACGTTCAGCGAAGCGGCGAACACGGCGGCGCTCGGCTCGTGCCCGACCGGCGACTCGGCGTTCGACCTGCTGACGAACGACGCCGATCCGGACACGCTCACCGCGAACGGCTCGAGCCTCACGTTCGGCACCATCGCGCTCGGAAGCAACGGGTACTTCACCTCGAGCAAGGATGCGAAGCGGTCGACCTGCGCGTGGTCCGCCGGGAACACCGTCCTCACGATCACGCTCGCCTCCGTGAAGAGCGCCGGCACGGTGGCCGGCGCCAGCACGGCGACGTGGACGCCGCCCGCCGCGCTGGCGAGCGCGTCGGGGGAGGCGATCGACCTCAGCTACCTGCCCTCGGTGACGGCGGTGCTCTTCTAGCCGATAGACTCCTCGGGGTGAGGGCGGCGGATTGACCCGGGAGGAGAAGTTCGCCAAGGAAGGTCTGACCTTCGACGACGTCCTCCTCATTCCGGCCCGCAGCGACATCCTCCCCACGCAGGTCTCCACCGAGACCCGTCTCACGAGCGAGATCCGCCTCGACATCCCGATCCTCTCCGCCGCGATGGACACGGTCACCGACGGCGACATGGCGATCGCTCTCGGACGTCTCGGCGGACTCGGGATCATCCACCGCAACGCTCCGCTCGACGGTCAGGTCGACGAGGTGCGTCGCGCCAAGGACGCGGACGTCCTCGTCGGCGCCGCGGTGGGCGTTTCGGGCGACGCAGACGAGCGCGCGGCCGCGCTGGTCGCGGCGGGCGCCGACGTCATCGTTGTCGACACGGCCCACGGCCATTCCGCGGCCGTCGTGCGCATGGTCGAGAAGGTGAAAGCCCGCCATCGCGTGCAGGTCATCGCCGGGAACGTCGCGACAGCGGAGGGGACCGAAGAGCTCATCGCCGCGGGCGCCGATTGCGTGAAGGTCGGCATGGGTCCGGGAGCGATCTGCACGACACGCATCGTGGCCGGCGCGGGCATGCCCCAGATCACGGCCATCTTCGACTGCGCCGAGGTCGCGGACAAAGCGGGCATCCCGATCTGCGCGGACGGCGGGATCCAGCATTCCGGGGACATCGCGAAGGCGCTCGGCGCGGGGGCCTGGACCGTGATGCTCGGCGGGCTTCTCGCCGGATGCGACGAGGCGCCCGGCGAGGTCGTCGACACGGCCGACGGCCGCTTCAAGTCCTACCGCGGCATGGGCTCGCTCGGCGCCATGGAGGCGCGGCGCTCGCGGGACCGCTACGGCCAGGCTGACGTCGGCGAGTTCTCGAAGCTCGTGCCCGAGGGCGTCGAGGGCCGTGTTCCGGCGACGGGGCCGCTCGCCGCGGTGGTGCACCAGCTCGTCGGCGGTCTTCGCGCGGGGATGGGCTACGCGGGCGCGGCGACGGTCGACGACCTGCGGGCGCGTGCGCGCTTCGTCCGCATCTCGGGGGCCGGCCTTCGCGAGTCGCATCCTCACGACATCCGCATCACCGCGGACGCGCCCAACTACCGGGTCCGGGCCTAACCGGTTGGCTCGTCCGGACACGGAACGCCTCGACACCGGGGCGAGATCCGGCCCGTCCGGTCGGGCGACGATCGCGATCCTCGACTTCGGCTCGCAGTACACGCAGCTGATCGCCCGGCGGGTGCGCGAATCGCGGGTGTACTGCGAGATCTTTCCGCACGACGTCACGCCGGAGCAGCTGCGCGCGCGGAACGTCGTCGGCGTGATCCTTTCCGGCGGACCCGCGAGCGTCTACGACGACGGCGCGCCGAGCGTCGATCCGGCCGTGATCGCGGGTGACTTCCCGGTCCTCGGCATCTGCTACGGCATGCAGCTCATGGCGCACGTGCTCGGTGGCGACGTCGTCGCCGAAGGCAAGCGCGAGTACGGGCCGGCCACCGTGGAGGTCGCCGACCGCGGCGGGATCTTCGAGGGCCTCGCGCCGCAGGAGCGCGCGTGGGTCAGTCATGGGGACACCGTGCGCCGCCCGCCGGCCGGCTTCTCGGTGATCGCGCGCACCGCGAGCGTGCCGATCGCGGCGATGACCGACGGCCGCACGCGCTACGCGGTGCAGTTCCATCCCGAGGTCGCGCACACGCCACACGGCGCCGAGATCCTCCGCAACTTCCTCCATCGCGTCTGCGGCGCGACCGGCGACTGGACGCCGGCCGCGTTCGTCGAGGAGGCCGTCGCGGAGCTGCGCGAGCGGATCGGCGACCGCCACGCGATCTGCGCGCTCTCGGGGGGCGTGGATTCCGCGGTCGCGGCGGCGCTCGTCGCCAAGGCGATCGGCGAGCGCCTGACGTGCGTGTTCGTCGACACCGGGCTCCTGCGCGCGAACGAAGCGGCCGAGGTCGTCGCCGCGTTCGGTCCGCGCCTCCGTCTCGTCCACGTCGACGCCGCGGATCGCTTCCTCGCCAAACTGAAGGACGTCGCCGACCCCGAGCGCAAGCGCGCGATCATCGGCGAGGAGTTCATCCGCTGCTTCGAGGAGCAGGCCGAGCGCGCAGGCCGCGTCGAGGTGCTCGTCCAGGGCACGATCTACCCGGACATCATCGAGTCGCGCTCGCGGGAATCGCGGACCAGCGCGCGAATCAAGACGCATCACAACGTCGGTGGGCTACCCGAGGTGATGGCGCTCGAGGTCGTCGAGCCGCTGCGCCGCCTCTTCAAGGACGAGGTGCGCCGCGTCGGTGCCGAGCTCGGGATCCCCGAGGACATCCTGTGGCGCCACCCGTTCCCGGGGCCGGGCCTCGCCGTTCGCGTCGTCGGGCCGATCGACAGGCAGAGCCTGGACACGCTGCGGCGCGCGGACGCGATCTTCCTCGAGGAGCTCCGCGCGGCCGATCTCTATCGCGGGGTCGCGCAAGCCTTCGCCGTGTTGACGCCGGTCCGCAGCGTCGGTGTGCAGGGCGACTTCCGCACGTACGGCGCGCTCATCGCTCTCCGCGCCGTCACGACCGAAGACTTCATGACCGCGGACTGGGCACGCCTTCCGTACGACCTGCTCGCGCGCGTCTCCGCGCGCGTCGTGAACGAGGTGCCCGGCGTGAACCGCGTCGTGTACGACGTCTCGTCGAAACCGCCCGCGACCATCGAGTGGGAATGAGGCAGGAGCGGCTTTGCCGGGACGACCGAAACCGACCAGCTTGAGCGTGTCTCGCGCGAAGCGCGAGATTGAGCACGAGTGGGAATGACGCCCACGGCGCTCAAGGGCATCTTCGGCGGCGAGTCCGTCTACAAGGTGATCAGAGAGCAGCGCCGCCAGCGCAGCCCGCGGCGCTCCGCCGGCGCGCCCGGCCTCAACTGTCTCGTGCTCGGCGGCGGCGGCCGCGAGTACGCGATCGCGTGGCGGCTCGCGAACTCGCACTCCGTCGCGACGATCGACGTCGTACCGGGCAACGCGGGCCTGTCGCTCTTCACGCGAGTGCTCGATCGCCGCCCCGACGACGTGGCCTGGCTCGAGGAGCACGTGCTCGCATCGCTCATCGACGTGGCGGTCGTCGGCCCTGACGATCTCGTCGCCGCCGGACTCGCCGACGTGCTGCGGCGCTCCGGCCTCGCGGTCGTCGGCGCGTCGCGCGAAGCGTCGAAGATCGAATGGTCGAAGTCCTTCGCGAAGGAGATCATGGCCGAGGCGGGCGTGCCGACCGCGCGCTTCGAGTCGTTCCCCGACGCCGCCGCCGCGAAGGCCGCGCTCGCCGGTTGGGGCGCGCCGGTCGTCGTGAAGGCGGACGGGCTCGCGCTCGGCAAGGGCGTGACCATCGCCGGCACCGAGGCGGAGGCGGCGGAGGCCCTCGCCACGCCGCCCGCGAACAGCGGACCGGTGCTGCTCGAGGAGCAGCTCGCGGGCGAGGAGGTCTCGCTGCAGGCGCTCGTCGACGGGGAGACCGTCGTCGCGCTCCCGCCGGCCCGCGACCACAAGCGGGCGCGCGATGGAGACGCCGGCCCGAACACCGGCGGCATGGGCGCGCACTCGCCGACCGCGATCCTTCCCGACGCCGACGCGCAGGCCGCGGCTGACGAGCTCATCGCGCCGGTCGCGCGCGTGCTGCACAAGCGCGGCACACCCTTCCAGGGCGTCCTCTACGCGGGGCTCATGAAAACGGCCGCCGGCTGGCGCGTCCTCGAGTACAACGCGCGATTCGGAGACCCCGAAGCCGAGGTGACGCTCCCGCGGCTCGAAGGCGACCTGGGCAAGCTGTTCCAGGCGCTCGGCGAAGGTCGCCTCGCGCAGCACGTCGCGCAGGACCCGCTGCGCTTCAACCCGCGCGCGTACGTCGACGTGGTCCTGTGCGCGGAGAACTATCCCGGCACGCCGCGGATCGGCATGGAGATCACCGGCCTCGATCGCCTGCCCGAGGGCGTGCTCGCTTTCCACGGCGCGACGAAGCGAGCGCCCGACGGAAAGCTCACCGTGAACGGCGGGCGCGTCTTGCACATGGTCGCGAGCGGAGACTCGCTCGCGGAGGCGCGCGACCGCGCATATCAGGGGGCCGAGCGCGTCAGCTTCGAGGGCAAGTTCTATCGTTCGGACATCGCGGGGCAGGAGGTGGCGGTGGCATGACGGAGGCGCGCGTCGCGATCGTGATGGGTTCCACGTCGGATCAGGCGACGATGCGTCACGCGGCGGACACGCTCGAAGGGCTCGGCGTCCAATCGGAGACGCGCGTGCTTTCGGCGCACCGCACACCGGAGGCGCTGCGCGACTGGGTGGAGTCGCTTTCCGCGCGCGGCATCCGCGTGGTCATCTGCGGCGCGGGCGGGGCGGCGCATCTCGCGGGAGCGGTCGCCGCCCTGACGACGCTTCCCGTGATCGGCGTGCCGCTCGTCTCGCCGAACGCGATCGCCGGCGGGCTCGACGCGCTGCTCTCGACGGTCCAGATGCCGCGGGGCATCCCCGTGGCAACCGTCGCGGTCGGGGAGGCCGGTGCGGCGAACGCCGGCATCCTCGCGGCGGAGATCCTCGCGACCGGCGACGACGATCTCGCGCAGCGGCTGCGCGCGATGCGCGAGGAGATGACCGCGAAGGTGCTCACGCGTTGACGATCTCGAACCGATTCGATGCGGTCTCGCCCATGGACTCGCGGTTCTACGGCGGGGACCCGGGACTCTATCGCGCGCTCCATCCGTACCTTTCCGCGGCGGCGGCGATCAAGTACATGGCGCGTGTCGAAGGCGCGCTTGCGCTCGCGCTCGCGGACGTGGGGATCACCGACAACGACGTCGCGAACGCCATCGCGAGCGCCGCCGACCGCGTCACCGCGCAGGACGTCGCCGAAGAGGAGACGCGGACGCGCCACGACGTCCGCGCGCTCGTGAACGTGATCCGCGCGCAGGTCCCGGAAGAGGCGAAGCGGTTCGTTCACCTGGGCGCGACGAGCTACGACATCGTGGACACGGCGAACGCGCTCCGGTACCGCGAGTGCGTCGAGCGCGTGGTCGTCCCGACCGTCGCCGTGCTCATCGCGAAGTGCATCTCGATCGCCGAGGCCGAGGCCGATACGGCGCAGATCGGCCGAACGCACGGCCGTCACGCCGAGCCGGTCACGTTCGGCTTCGCGATGGCCGAATACGTGTCGCGTCTCGGCGATCGGCTCGAGCAGCTGCGCCTGGCGGCGCGCCGCCTTCCCGGGAAGCTCTCCGGCGCGGTCGGCGCGTACAACGCGCTCGCGCTGCTCGCGGAGGACCCGCGCGCGCTCGAGCGCCGCTTCCTCGCGAGCCTGGCACTACATCCGGCCCCGGTCTCGACGCAGATCGTGCCGCCGGAGGGCTGGACCGATCTCGCGCATGCGTGCGTCAGCGCGCTCGGCGTCATGGCCAACCTCGCCGACGACATGCGGCAGCTGCAGCGCAGCGAGATCGGCGAGGTCGCGGAGTCGTTCGGCGCGGAGCAGGTGGGATCGTCGACGATGCCGCACAAGCGCAACCCGGTCTCGTTCGAGAACGTGAAGTCGATCTGGAAGGCGATCGCGCCGCGGATGCTCACGACGTACATGGACCAGATCAGCGAGCACCAGCGCGATCTGACGAACTCGGCCTCGCAGCGGTTCCTCGGCGAGATCATCGCGGCGACCGCGTACGCGGCGGGGCGGCTCGCGGGATCGCTCGACGGCATGCGCGTCGATCGCGAGCGCCTGAAGGCGAATCTCGCGATGTCGCGCGGAGCAATCGCGGCCGAGCCGCTGTACGTGATCCTCGCGAAGTACGGCCACCCCGACGCGCACGAGGCGGTCCGCCGCTTGACGCTGGAGGCCGAGCGCGGCTCGCGCTCGCTCCTCGAGGTCGCCACGCTCGACAACGACCTACGCGACTACCTGAAGAAGTTCACGCCGGACGAGCGGCGCATCCTCGAGCGACCCGAGGAGTACCGCGGCCTGGCCTCCAACGTGGCGCGCGACATCGCATCGGCGTGGCGCGTGCGCCTGAAAGGAATCCTTCCGGAATGAGCGTTCTTCTCGAGTCGCGCGTGGACGGCGCGAGCCTCTTCCGCCGCGGCAAGGTGCGCGACGTGTACGAGGCGGGCGCGGACAAGCTCGTCATCGTCGCGAGCGACCGTCTGTCCGCCTTCGACGTGGTCCTGCCGACGCCGATCCCCGACAAGGGTCGCGTGCTGACCCAGCTTTCGAACTACTGGTTCCGCAAGACCGAGAAGATCGTCCCGAATCACCTCGTGTCGACGGATCTCCGCCGCTTCCCGAAGGCCTTCCGCGACTCGCGCGCCATCGCCGGCCGCGCCGTGCTCGTCCAGCACTGCGAGCGGATCGACATCGAATGCGTCGCGCGCGGCTACATCTCCGGCTCGGCGTGGACCGAGTACAAGGCGCTCGGCACCGTGGCCGGCGAGCCGCTGCCGAAGGCGCTCATCGAGTCGGAGCAGCTCCCCGAGCCCATCTTCACGCCGGCGACGAAGGCTGAGACCGGTCACGACCAGAACATCAGCCGCGCGCAGCTCGCGAGCATGGTCGGCACGGAGCTCGCCCGCGAGCTCGAGCGCCTCACGCTCGAGCTCTACCGCTTCGCGCACGACCACGCCGCGACGAAGGGGCTCATCCTCGCCGACACGAAGTTCGAGTTCGGGATGCACGACGGCCGCATCACGCTCATCGACGAGATGCTCACGCCGGACTCGTCGCGGTACTGGGACGCCGAGGTGTACAAGCCCGGGAGCACGCCCGCGTCCTTCGACAAGCAGTACGTGCGCGACTTCCTCACCGAGAGCGGCTGGAACAAGGAGCCGCCCGGGCCCGCGCTGCCGGCCGACGTCGTGAAGGGCACGAGCGACCGCTACCGCGAGGCGTACCGCCGGATCGTCGGCAAGGACCTGACTTGAGATTCGTGGCCCGCGTGCTCGTGCGGCCGAAGGACGAGGTGCGCGATCCGCAGGGCGAGGCCGTGTTCGCCGCGCTGCGCTCCCTCGGCCACGACGTCGCCGCGGTGCGCACCGGCAAGGAGATCGTCGTGACGTTCGACGCGCCGGACGAAGCGGCCGCGCGCGCGACGGCGGAGCGCATGGGCGATCAGCTGCTCGCGAACCCGGTGATCGAGAGCTACGACGTCCGGGTCGAGGCCCAGCGGGAAGAGTCGGTTCGCCGGTGAACGGCCGTGCTGCCGCCGCAGCGCTGGCCGGCGCCGCCCTCGTTGGGATCCTGCTCAGCGAACCGGGGAGTGAGTGGGGAGTCACCCGGTTCCTGATCGCTCCCGCCTGGGTCCGCTCCCTCGTGCATCTCGTGCCGTTGGCGCTCGTCGCGTTTGCCGTCGGTCTCGCCGCGGCGCCGCGCGGGGCGTTGGCCGCGTTCGCGGCGTTTGTGCTTGGCACCGCGCTGTGGGTCGGCCTCCAGCTGAAGCCGAGCCTGCCGCCCGGGTCCTCGGACGTCTGGGGCTATGACCAGTGGGGTTCCTTCATTCTCACGATGCTCCCGTCCGCGATCGGATCGGCCGTCATCGGCGCGATCGCAAGTCGCGCGCGGTCGCGACTCTTCGTCGCTCGCCGCGCCGTCGCCAACCGATGACGCGCGTCGCGATACTCCGTTACCCCGGCACATGGAGCGAGCGCGACTTCGCGCACGCGTTCACGCTCTTCCCTGGCGTCGAAACGGAGATCCAGTGGCACGAGGACGCGGACCTGCGCGGGTTCGACGCGGCGATCGTTCCCGGCGGGTTCAGCTACGGCGACTATCTCCGCGCCGGCGCGATCGCGAAGCTGTCGCCGGGCACGAAGGAGCTCCGGCGTTTCGCGGCCGAGGGCGGTGCGATCCTCGGCAGCTGCAACGGTTTCCAGATCCTGTGCGAAGCCGGTCTCTTGCCGGGCGCGCTCATCCGCAACGCAGATCTCGCGTACCGCTGCGACTGGGTCCGTGTGCGTGTCGAGAACGGCGCGACGCCCTTCACGGCGAGTCTCGCCGGCGAGGTGCTGCGGATGCCGATCGGGAACGGCGAGGGCTGCTGGGTCGCCGACGCCGAGACGCTCGCGCGCGTCGAGGCGAGCGGTCGCGTCGTCTTTCGCTACGTCGACGAGCGCGGCGTCGCCACCGCGGCCGCGAATCCGAACGGATCGATCGGCAATATCGCCGGCGTCGCGAGCGACGAAGGGAACGTCGTCGGGCTGATGCCGCATCCCGAGCGGTGCGTGGAAGCGCTCCTCGGGGGTACGGATGGGTATCGGATGCTCGCAAATCTGGCCGCGCCCTCGCACGGCACGAGTCCTGCCTTATATAGATAGGTATGGGGTCGCTCTAGTTGGACCTCTTCGAGAAGCAGGCTCAGCTCCAGAGCCTGTTCCAGACGTCGCCGGTGGACGCGGCGTACGCGCAGGGCACGGTGACCGGCCGACGGATCGCGGGGACGTACCAGGACCTCGACATCGCGCTCCTGCTGCTATCGCGCGTCGACGCGCGTGAGTTCTTCGACTACCAGGTCTATTTCGTCAGCGAGCTCTCGAAGACGCTCGAGATCGAGGGGCTCGACGTAGTCATCCTGAACCAGGCGTCGCTCCTCCAGCGGGCCCAGATCATCCGGTCGTGGAGCCTCCTCTACCAGCGGGACCACAAGCGGCGCGTGCATTTCGAGGCACGCGCGGTGATGGAGTACCTCGAGTTCAAGAAGTACGACGACGTCCAGTCGAAGGCGCTCGCGGAGCGGACTCGCGGCGAGCGGTTCGCGATCGACGGCGCGTACGTCCGGGCGCGGCTCGCTCGGCTGCGCGAGTACACGACGCTTCTGGACGACCTCCGCCGGATCGAGCACGACAAGTTCAAGGCGGACCCGAAGCTCTACGGCCTCGCGCAGTGGCACCTGCAGCAGGCGGTCGAGCTCCTGTTCGGCACGGGGGCGTATCTCGTCACGGCCCTCGCGCTCCCGAAGCCGGAGGCGTACCACGACATCCTCGACGCGCTCGCCGGCCACGCGGTGATCGAGCGGGCGCTCGCGTACCGCCTCGAGCACCTCGCCAACCTGCGGAATCTGCTCGCCTACGACCGCGAGCAGACCGACATCGACGACGTGTACGGCCAGATCCAGACGCGCATTCCTGACCTCCTCGCCTTCGCCGAGCAGGTAGAGAAGTTCGTGGGTACCGGAGACCTGTCCTAGGCGCGAGACGACGTGTCGAGGGTCCTCGCGACCCAGGTCCCGATCTGCACGCGCGAGTGAAAGCCGAGCTTGTTGCGGATGTGCTCCACATGACCTTCTGCCGTACGGAGCGTTATCGCGAGGCGCTCGGCGATCTCGGCGTTGGACAACCCCTGGGCGACGAGCTCCGCAACCTCGCGTTCGCGGCGGCTGAGCACGGTCGTGTGGCGCGCGCCGACGATTCCCTCGCGAGGCGACGATCCTGGCGACGGCGCGACGGGGAACGGCAGCTTGCGGCTCGCCGCCCACCGACGGAGCCGGCCCAGGTACCACTCCGCCTTGGCCTTCTCCCAGTACGGGACGCTCGCGGCCAGCTCCTCTTTCGCGTCCTCGCGGTCTCCCGCAGCGGCGCGCCGCAGGAGCACGTCGGCGCGCTCGAGCCGCGTGACCGTGAGCGCGAACGGAAAGTCGCCTTCCTGCAAGAGCAGCTCAACCCTTGCGAAGAGATCCAGCGCGCCTTCGAGGTCTCCGTCGCGAACCGCTCCGCGCGCTCGCGCGAAAAGGCGGGACGCACTCAATGCGCGCGGCTCGCGCGCACGTTCCTCACGAGACATGAGCCGGCTCCAGCGCTCCACCGCGGCGGGGTCGCCTAAGCGCTCCGCAGCGAGCAACGCGTAGATCGCGACGGGACCGAGGTCTCCGGCCGATGACCACACGCGAACGTGACTCTCGCGTGCGGTCTCTTCCGCAAGATCCGCGAAGGAGGCGGCCTGCTCCAGCGTCGCCGCTGGGTCTCCGGCAAGCCAGAAGAGCGCCGCCGTCCCGGCGGCGACGCCTGCCCACTTCGGGAACCCGCGGAGCCGGCGGCGCGCATCCATCGCGCGCTCGACGAATCGCTCAGGCCCTTCGCGCGCAGCACCCGCAAAGGCCGCCGTCAGCGTCGGAATCGCGGCCCAAACCGTGTCCTGCAGGTCCGCGAGAAGGGGAAACACCCGATCCCAGTCCGCGTCGGCGAAGGCGAGGTCGATCTCATTCCAAACGACCGTGTCGTTGCGATAGCCGCGCTCGCGGCAGATCCGCAGGCGCTCTTCGAGCAAGATGCGGCTCTCCATCCGCGGCGCGCCCAGATACCGCAGCAGGAAAGCCAGCAGGAAGAGGACGTATTCGATCTCGCCGACCACGTTCCGCGCGCGCGCCTTTGCGACCTCATCGCGGACGCGTCGCAGTCCTTCCTCCTCGCGTCCTTGGTAGACCATCGTGACGCCGACGAGGGTCATCGCCTCCACGAGAGGGACGGACGCGCCGCTCTCGCGCGCCAGCCGGATCGCCTGTTCCGCGTTCTCTTGGACCTTCGCGTGGTCGTACTCCTGAAAGGCCACGAACGTCGCCGTTCGATAGGCTTCAGCGAGCTCCGGGCCCCCTCCGAGTGCCTCGCCGGCGCTGATCGCTTCACCCGCCAAGCGCGCGGCGCTGCGAAGATCTCCGAGACCGACGTGACAGTTCGCCATACAGCCGAGGGCGGCGGTCGCGCCCGCGGCGTCGCCAAGCGAGACGTAGAGACCGCGTGCCGTGTCGGCCGCCTCGAGGGCTCGGCGATATTGATGGCCAGACTTGGCGGCTTCGGACAGTCGTAGCTGCAGCTTCGCCAGGGCTCGGGGGTCGTCCGGCGCGAGAGCGCAGGCGCGCTCCAGGTGACGCGCCGCCGCTGCGAAGGCGAACAGCCGAATCGCTTCTTCCGCTGCGAGCTCGTGAAAGCGCAGAGCCCGTTCGGCATCCCCGGCTTCGTCGTAGTGATATGCGAGCGCATCCGCCGCCGGCGCGGGATCGCTCGCGACACGGCGCTCGAGAAACACGCCCACCGCGCGGTGCAGCGATCGGCGCTCACGCTGCAGAAGCTCCGCCAGCACGGCCTCGCGGGTCAGCGCGTGCCGGAAGACGAACTGATCACCTCGCGGGTCGCCCGCTTCGACGATGAGCTGCCCCTCAAGCGCCGCGGCGAGGGCGTCCAGCACGGTCCGCTCCGGTAGGGCGCTGGCCAGCTGGAGGAGGTCGAAGTCGAACCGCCGTCCAATGACCGCGGCCACTCGAAGGATTCGCTGCGCGTCCGGTGCGAGGGCGCGCACGCGCTGGTCGACCGCGCTATGGACTGACTCGGGGATCGCGATGTCGTGCACCTCTTTGTCGCGCTGCCATCCTCCGTCGCGATAGACGAGGTCCCCACGCTGCGCGAGCGTCTTCAGTACCTCTTCGATGAAGAACGGATTTCCTTCGCAGACCTCGTCGAGCGCGCGACGGAACTCGCCCGTCGGTGCACGCGAGAGGCCGAGCGCGCCCTGGAGCATCTGGCTGGTCCCTGCGGCGCCCAGCGGCCGAAGCGCGACGACCGTGGTCTGCGGTGAGCGCTCGAGATCCGCCAGCACGGGCCGCAGCGGATGCAGCCTGTTGACCTCGTCGCGACGGTAGGTCAGCAGGATCAGGACCCGTTCGGCACGAAGCCGGCGCGCGAGATACGGCAGCAGCTCGAGCGTGGCGGGATCGGCGAAATGGACGTCCTCCACGGCGAGGACGAGCGACTTGGACCGCGCCAGATCCGCGAAGAACATGGCGAACGCCTCGTGGCTTTGGAACCGGTCGGTCCCTCCCGAGGGCTCGACCTGAACACCGGCGCGCTCGGGGAGGAAGCGAGCCAGCTCACGGGCATGACCTTGAAGGGATCTCTCGACCAGATCGGTGGACGCCGTGGCGAGCGCCGACCGGAGGATCTCCACGAAGGGCCCGAATGGCCGGGCTGATCCGGTCTCGCTGCACTCGCCCATCAGGACCGGTTGGCGCACTTTGGCGATGAACGCGCGCAGCAATGCGGTCTTGCCAATGCCGGCGTCCCCGGCAACGAGGACGACCCTCCCGTCGCCCGAGAGGGTCGCGGCGAGAGCAGCGCCGAGCTCCGCCAGCTCCAGGTCGCGCCCCACCAGCTCGGGCGCCAGCAGCCGACGTCCGCGGCGATCGAGGCCGGCGGCTTCGCCGGCCTGGCCGGTCGTACCCACCTTCGGCATTTTGGCAGCGGCCGTGATGCGTCGTGCCTACGGAGCGCTGATCGTCCCGATGTGCCGGGCCGTGTCGTAATCGAGCGAGAACGATCCGACGCTCACCTCGAGCCGGCCCATGTGCCGCGCGGTCTCGTAATCCAACGAGAACGAGCCGGCGCCCGTCTCGACGCGACCGATGTGCCGAGCCGTGTCGTAGTCGAGCGTCCCCGCCGAGATCGTGTCCACCGTCGAGTCGGTCATGCCCCGGCTGGCATCCCCGGGATCGCCGAGCGGCGACTGGGCTGCTGTGGCTCCGCATGCAGTGACCGCGATGGCCAGTGCGGTCGCGACGGATACGGTTCGAGCGCGAGGAGCGGCCGCACGGATGATGTTCTCGAGCGACATTTTCTTCCTCCGTCCGCGGATGCCGCGAACGTAGGCTCAGCCGCATGCCCGGCAAACGTCGGAACTACCTGCTCCGACTACCTAGTGGAGACGGCCGACCGGTCTGCCGGCCTCGTGTTAGGAATTGATCGCGCCTCCCGCACGGCGCTACTCTTTCCGCTGATGCTGCGGCGCGGAGCGATCCCCCGGTCGTGAGCGTGTCCCCAGCCCTGGGGACCACGAAAGCGGCGCAGCCTAACCACCTCCCGCACGAAGCCGGCCTCACCGAGTACGAGGCTGCGCGCGTTCGCGAGCTCATCGGCCGCGAGCCGAACGCGCTCGAGTGGGCCATGTTCGGCGCGATGTGGAGCGAGCACTGCGCGTACAAACACTCGAAGAAGCTGCTCCGCACGCTGCCCTCGCGCGGCTCTTCCGTCGTTCTCGGCCCCGGGGAGAACGCGGGCGCGGTCGACCTCGGCGACGGACTGCTCTGCGTCTTCAAGGTCGAAAGCCACAACCATCCGTCGGCGATCGAGCCGTTCCAGGGCGCGGCGACGGGCGTCGGCGGGATCCTGCGCGACGTCTTCGCGATGGGTGCGCGCCCGACGGCGGTCCTGAACGCGCTCTTCTTCGGACAGCCGGCCGATCCGGCGGTGCGCCGAACGATCGCCGGCGTCACCGGCGGCATCTCCTTCTACGGGAACTGCGTCGGCATCCCCGACGTGGCGGGGCACATCTCGTTCGAGCCCTGCTACGCCGAGAACCCGCTCGTGAACGCGATGTGCATCGGGCTCGTGCCGGCGCGCGACCTGCGCAAGGCGAGCGGTGCACGCCCCGGGAGCGCGGTGTACCTCGTCGGGAGCGACACCGGCCGCGACGGGATCGCCGGCGCGTCGCTTCTCGCCTCGTTCGAGCTGGGCACCGGTTCCGATGCGAAGCGTCCGTCCGTGCAGGTCGGCAACCCGTTCGTGGAGAAGCTCCTGCTCGAGGCGACGCTCGAGCTCGTGCAGGCCGACGCGATCGAGGCGGTGCAGGACCTCGGCGCGGCGGGCCTCACCTGCGCGGCGAGCGAGGTCGCCGCGAAGAGCGGCGTCGGCATGCGCGTCGACGTCGCGCTCGTTCCGCGGCGCGCGCGCGGCATGACGCCGCACGACGTGATGCTCAGCGAATCGCAGGAGCGCATGCTCGTCGTGGCGCGCCCCGGCCGCGAGCGCGACGTCGAGCGCATCTTCGCGCGCTGGGAGCTCCACGGCGCGCGCATCGGCGGGGTGACCGCGGAGCCGCTCCTTCGTGTCTTCGATGCCGATGCGCTCGTCGCCGAGCTGCCGCCGCGCGCGCTCGCCGACGATGCGCCCGAGTACGACATTTCCGATCTTGCGGCTGCGTACGGGGCGACCGCCCCGTACGGGGCGACCGCCTTCGATGGGGGCTCGGGCGAGGGGTCCGTCATGGACGAGGACGAAGTGTC
>DATBKH010000119.1:0-16616 GCA_036555955.1 Candidatus Limnocylindria bacterium
CGGCGGCGAGCTCGCCCATGGCGGCGTCGAGTTCCGCGAGCTCGTCCTCGTCGCCGCCGGCGCCCCGAAGGCGCTCCGCCGCGAAGCCGACCCCGGCGATGGCGTCGGCGAGACGCTCGCCGGCGAGCTCGACCGGAAGCCAGCGCTCGTCGCTCGAGCGGAGGCCCGTCGTGATGCGGAGCCGATCCTCCGTCTCTTTCGCTGGCATGTCGAGCAGCGCGGCGAGCGCGCTGAAGACCTCCGTCGTGCGCTCAAGGGCACGCTCGACGTCCGCGCGCAGGCGCTCGGCGGGCTCGGCGCGCGCCGGATCGCGAAGGGCCGACGTCACGGCGACGCAGTGCGCGACTCGCTGGAGGTCGCGTTTGAGGTGGGACTCGTGCAGCTCGAGGCCGAACGCATCGGTCGCCACCTCTTCGAACCGGTGAGCCTCGTCGACGACGAGGTGCTCGGCTTGAGGCAGCAGCGCACCGCGCATCCGCGCGTCCTGGAGGAGGAGCGCGTGGTTCACGACGACGAGGCCGGCGGCCGCCGCCGCGTCGCGTGCTCGCTGCAGGTAGCAGCCACCCGGGGTCTGCTTGCAGCGACGCTGGTCGCACGATTCGTCGTTCGCCGAGATGCGCGCCCAGAGCTCGCCTTCGCCGCGCATGAGGTTGAGCTCGGCGCGATCGCCGGTCGTCGTCGCGGTGCGCCAGACGAGCGTCTTGCTCACCAGGCGGGCCTCCTCCCGCGAGGCAGCCGACGCGCGCAGGATCTGCCAGCGCCGCGGGCACAGGTAGTTGGAGCGTCCCTTCAAGACAGCGACCCGCACGCTCGTGCCGAGCGCTTCCTGAAGCGCGGGAAGATCCTTCCGCACGAGCTGGTCCTGCAATGGGAGCGTGTGCGTGCTGATCACCACGCGCTCGTCGGCGGCGGCGCGTGCCAGCGCCGGAACCGCGTACGCGAGCGACTTCCCCACGCCGGTCGCGGCTTCGGCGACGAGCGCGCCGCCATCCTCGAAGGTCCGCTCGATCGCGGCGGCGAGCTCACGCTGCTGCGGGCGGTCCTCGTACCCCGCCAGGCTCCGGACGAGCGGCCCGCTCGCCTCGAACACCCGCTTCACCGAGAGCTCCGGCGCCGCGCCGGCCGGCCGCGCTACCGTCCGGGCGGGTGCCGGGCTGAGGCCAGTCGACCAGGCGTCACGTGTCGCCGCCGAGGCGGCATCGCGGAAGAATTCCGCGGTGGCCGGGCCGATGAGCTCGGCCAGGGCGGCGACCTCGCCGAGCACGATGGCGGGAAGCTCCCGCGCCGCTCGGGCGAGCTGTCCGAGGACCAAGGCGGCGGTCACCGCGTCATCGAGCGCGCGATGCGCGGCGTCGGGGGTGATCGCCGCGTCGGCCGCGAGGCGCTGGAGCGCGTAGCTCGGAGCGGACGGCAGGAGGATCGACGCGAGCTCGGCGGTATCGAGTATCTCGACGCCGGCGGGCATGCCCGACCGCTCGAGGAACGCGATGTCGAATCCGACGTTGTGTCCGAGGAAGCACGGCGTGCCGTCGCGGAAGGCGAATTCGACGAAACGCGCGACGGCGTCGTCCGAGGACGGCGCGCCGAGAAGGTCCTGGTCGCGGATGCCGGTGAGGCGCACGATCGGCGAGGTCAGCGTCCGGCCGGGGTCGGCAAACGTCACGAAGCGCTCGCCGAGAGAGACGCTCCCGTCGGCCGCGAGCGCGACGCGCACCGCGCCGATCTCGATGATCCGCTCGGTCTCGGCCTCGTACCCGGTCGTCTCGAGGTCGACGGAGACGAGAACGCGGTCCAGGGCTCGCCGATCTAGCCGCCCGAGTGGCGGTGGTTCATCGCGCCAGCAGGTGGGCGCTCGCACGACACTCTATCGGCTCGCGCCTGACGGGCGTGGTGCGCTAGTCGATCAGGGGTAGATGCCGCGCGTCAGTGTCGCCTCCGCGACCCGGCCGACCGCGACCATGTACGCCGCGGTCCGCATGTCGACCTTGTGCTTCTTCGACATCTCGAGCACGTCGTTGAACGACTTCACCATGACCTCTTTCAGGCGCGCGTTGATCGTGGCCTCGCGCCAGAAGAGGTTCTGGAGATCCTGCACCCACTCGAAGTAGCTCACAGTCACGCCACCGGCATTGCACAGGATGTCCGGGATGAGGAAGACGCCCTTGTCGTGGAGGATGCGATCCGCTTCGGGTGAGGTCGGTCCGTTCGCGGCCTCGGCGAGGATCTTCGCCCTGATCCGCGGCGCGTTGTGCTCGCCGATCTGATTTTCGATCGCGGCGGGGATGAGGATGTCGCAATCGAGCTCGAGCAGCTCGGCGTTCGAGATGCGCTCGGTGCCGGGGAAGCCCGTGACGGAACCGGTCTCGCGCTTGTACGCGTCGACGCGGTTGGGGTCGATGCCTTTCGTGCTCGCGATCGCGCCGCTCGTGTCGGAGACGCCGACGATGACCGCCCCGAGCTCGGCCATCAGCTTCGCGGAGAAGCTCCCCGCGTTGCCGAATCCCTGAACGACGACGCGCGCGCCCTCGAGGTCCATGTTCAGGTGCTTCGCGGCCTCGATGATCGTGTACACCGCGCCGCGGGCGGTCGCCTCGTTCCGGCCTTCGCTGCCGCCGATGGACAGCGGCTTGCCGGTCACGACGGCGAGCGCCGTGTAGCCGTGGTGCATCGAGTACGTGTCCATGATCCAGGCCATGGTCTGGGCGTTCGTGTTGACGTCGGGGGCGGGAATGTCCCGGTCCGGACCGATGAGGAGCTCGATCTCGGTGGTGTAGCGGCGGGTCAGCGTCTCCAGCTGTTGGGCGCTCATGCCCTTGGGGTCGCAGACGACTCCGCCCTTCGCGCCGCCGTAGGGGATGCCGACCACGGCGCACTTCCAGGTCATCCACATCGCGAGCGCCTTGACCTCGTTGAGCGTGACGGAGGGGTGGTAGCGGATCCCGCCCTTGCCGGGCCCGCGCGTGGTGTTGTGCTGCACGCGATAGCCGGTGAAGACCTGCACGACGCCGTCGGCCATGCGCACGGGGAAATGCACGGTGAGCTCGCGCTGGGTCGTGCTGAGGATCCGCCGCATGTTCGGGTCGAGATGGAGCTTGTCGGCCGCGATGCTGAACTGCTCGAGCGCGACCTCCCACGGATCGCGTTGGGTGTGGTCGATGACCTGCGCGCTAGCCTTCACTGGTACCTCCGACGCCTATGGGTTCGCCGCTTTCAGCTTCTCGATGACGAGCCAATCATCCGTCGTCTTGCCGGGCGTGTATTCGCTGTTCCAATTCTTTAGCACGACACGCCGGAAGCCCTGCGCCTGCAGCGTGTCGCGCCACGCCCGGAGGCCGCGGGTGACGAACGGCGTGAGCCTCACGTTCGGGCTCGGAGCGAGAACGCCCTCGAGATGACGCCGGCGCTCGAGGAGCGGGACCTTGAGCAGGGACTCGCCGTCGACCTCCAAAAGGTCGAAGGCGGCGAAGATCTGGCGACCGCCGAGCTGCCGCGTGTAGGCGTTTCCCTGCGCGTCGACCTCGAGGTCGCTTTCGTCCCGCCAGTCGCTCACCAGAACGCCGTCGATGATCGCCGTCTCGCACTGGGCATCGGCGACGATCGCGTCGTAGAGCTCCCGCGGCCCCTCGATGCGCCCGTCGTACCCCACGAAGTGCGGCTCGGGATGACCGACACGCACGAGGGCGCGGATGCCCGTCCAGGCTGGCTCGAGGATGTGCCCCTCCCGCTCCGGGCGCTCGCGCACGGACTTCGCCCGTTGCGGCAGGAGATCCGCTCCCAGAAGCGTGCTCAGACTCCGAGTATCCCCGCTCTTGACATCACGAACATGCGTTCTATTATGCGAACGCCTGTTCGAAATCGCGTTTTAGGGGTGCACCGTGGCCGCTGCTTCTCTTCTTCTCATGCCTATCCGTCACGGGGAGTCCCTCTCCCCCTCACCACAGCACGTCGAGGCGGCATCCGCGTCCTGGCGGGTGCCGCCTCGCGTGTACTCCCCTTTCGCCGCGCGTCCCCGGGTCCGGCCGATGGCCGTCCCGATGCGAGAAGAGGCGGCCGTCACGCGATCTGGCCGAGCGTGGCGCCGTCTCTTCTTCCGTCGCCGCTAGAGCGAGCTACTTCTTCTCGCCGTCTCCACGCGCCGCGACGAGGCCCGCCAGCGGCCCGGCGAGGCTCGTGAACTCGGTCGGAATGATGAACTTCGTCGCGGGCGACGCGCCGAGCTGGTTCAGCGTGTTGAAGTACTGAAGCGTCATCGTCCGCGCGTCGGCGTTCATCGCCTGCTGATTGATCGTCGAGAGAGCGAGGGCGAAGCCCTCCGCACGGAGGATCGCCGCCTGTCGCGCGCCTTCCGCCTCGAGGATCGCGGCCTGCTTTGCGCCGTCCGCGACGAGGATCGCCGAGGCTTTCTTTCCCTCGGCCTCGGTGACCGCCGCGCGGCGGGTTCGCTCGGCGGTGAGCTGGCGATTCATCGCCTCCTGGACGTCGCGAGGCGGCGTGAGCTCCTTGATCTCGACGTTCGTCACCTTCACGCCCCAGCGGTGCGTGATCTCGTCGAGCTTCACGCGGAGCGACTCGTTGATCTCGTCGCGCTTGGCGAGCACGTCGTCGAGAGGGATGTTGCCGATGACCGCACGGAGGGTCGTCTGGGCGATTCCCTGTATGGCCTGCCGGAAGTTCTGGATCGCGAGGAACGACTCCTTCGCCTGCTCCTCCATCACGCGCTGGTAGATGAGGAAGTCGATCGAGATGGGTGCGTTGTCCTTGGTGATGCACGTCTGCTGCGGGATCTCGACCACGAACTCGCGGAGGTCGATCGTCTGCGCGATCGTCTGGATCGGCGGCGGATAGAGCAGGATCAGCCCCGGTCCGGCCATTCGGTCGAACGATCCGAACCGGAAGACGACGAGCCGCTGGTACTGCGGAACGATGTGGATGATCGCGCGCAGGATGATCAGCGCGACGACGATAAGGACCGCGACCAAGATCAAGCTTGTGTTCAGGTTCATGTGGAGCCTCCCCTAGCCTCGCCGGTCTGCGCCGGCTCGACGATAAGACGCACGCCATCGACACGTTTGACACGCACCTTGGATCCGCGCGGGATCGCGCCGGCATCCGCGACGGCCGTCCAATCCTCGGACGCGACGTACGCGACGCCCTCGGGCGCGAGATCGCTCTTCGCGATGCCGATCGCGCCGAGGATCGTCGAGCGGTAGACGGGCATGTGGAGGAGCCGAGCGGCGGCCCGAATGAGGAAGATGAAGAAGCCGGCAGTCAGCGCGACGACGATCGCGATGATCGCTGGATCGACGGTCGCCCGGATCCCGGGGAACGTCGGCCGCACCGGCGGGAACAGGATCACGAGTCCGATCAGGAGCGACACGATCCCGCCGACCGTCAGGAGGCCATGCGCGGGTACCTTGATCTCGAGCGCGAACAGGATCAGCGCGAACACCATGAACGCGATGCCCGCGCCGTTCGCGTCGAGGGTTCCGAAAGCGAAGAGCGCGAGGATGATGGCGATGACACCCACGATCCCCGGAAAGATGAGCCCGGGGTTCGAGAGCTCGAAGATCAGCCCGTAGGTCCCGAGCGTGAACAGGAGCACGGCGATCTGAGGGTCGACGATGAGGTGCAGGAACGCCTCGATGGGGTTGAGCCCGTCCTCGCTGACCGGCGCGTTCGCCGTCGCCAGCCGGACGTCACCCGACGGCATCTTCACCGTGCGGCCGTCGATCTTCGTGAGGAGGTCACGGACGTCGTTCGCCTCGAGGTCGACGACGTTCATCGACAGCGCCTCGTCGATGCGGGCGCTCACGCTCTTCCGCACCGCGTCCTCGGCCCACTGGACATTTCGGCCACGCGTCCGGGCGATGTTGGTGATGTGGGCGACGGCGTCGTTCTCCGCTTTCAGTCGCAGGTCGCCCTCGATGTCGGCGCCGTTCGAGTCGACCGGATGGGCGGCGCCGATGTTCGTGTTCGGGGCCATCGCGGCGACGTGCCCGGCCATCGTGATGAACGTGCCCGCGGACGCCGCACGCGCGCCCTGCGGCGCGACGAAGGTCACGATCGGGACGGTCGAGGCGAGGAATCGCGCGGTGATCGCATAGGTGGAGTCGATGAGGCCGCCGGGGGTGTCGATGACGAACACCACAGCCGCGGCGCCGTCCTGCTCCCCATCGCTCACCACCCGGTCCACGTAACGCGCGGTGATCGGGTTGATCTCGTCCTTGATGGAGCCGATCAGGACCGGGGCGGGCGCATCCGCGCCGAGGGCACTCACGCCGAGCCCGAACGACCCGAGCAGCGCCGCGACGGCGGCGAGCGCCCGGACCGCGAGCCGAAAACGGCTCATCGCTCTCATTGTCGGCCCTGCTGGAAGCTCTGTTCTCGGTCCGCCAAACGAAGCTTCACCGGGATGCGCCCCATGTCGACGTACCAGTCGGCGACCCAGTCCGCGCCGTACTTCTCTCGCAGGAGCTCCACGGCGCGACGCAGGTCGACGTCGGGCTCGCGCGAGGGCTCGTAGCGAACGTCCAGCTCGGCCGTGCCGATCCGCACGCGGGCACGGGGGTCCTCGTGGAGGTTCCGGAGCCAGTCGGAAGCGCGATCCGCCGCTTCGCGACGGCGGACGCCGCTCGCGTCGGCGGCGGGTGGGCGCTCGCCGCTACGCAGCCAGATGAGCCCGTCGTCGTAGGCGAACTGGAGCCGGACGGAGTGAGGCCGGCCGGTCAGCCGGCCCGTCGTGACGAGCACGAGCTCGCCGGCCTGCCGGAGAGCCGCCGCGGTCGCCGCATCCACCGCGCGCGTAGCGTAGCCGCCGCCAATGGCTTGGCTCGCGGCTCCGGACTACTGGCTCGCGCGGTTCGTCTTCGAGCGCGCGCTCGGCGCGATCTACTTCATCGCGTTCCTGGTCACGCTCAATCAGTTTCGCCCGCTGCTGGGCGAGCGCGGGCTCCTCCCCGCGCCCGATTTCCTCCGATCGGTCCCGTTCCGCGCCTCGCCCAGCGTGTTCCACCTCGTGGGCTACTCGGACCGGAAGCTGATGGCGCTGGCCTGGTGCGGGATCGCGCTCGCGATCGTCGCGACGCTCGGGATCTTCGACGGGACTCTCCTTGCCATCCCGTTCGCGAGCATGGCGATCTTCGGCGTGCTCTGGCTCCTCTACCTCTCGGTCGTGAACGTCGGGCAGACCTTCTACTCGTTCGGCTGGGAATCGCTGCTCCTCGAGACCGGATTCCTCGCGATCTTTCTCGGACCGGCGACCGTCGCGACGCCGATCACGCTCATCGTGCTGCTGCGCTGGCTCCTCTTCCGCGTGGAGTTCGGGGCCGGCCTGATCAAGATGCGCGGCGACCGCTGCTGGCGCGACCTGACGTGCCTCTACTACCACCACGAGACCCAGCCCATGCCGAACCCGCTCAGCTGGTTCTTCCACCGCCTCCCGCGCCCGCTCCACCGCGTCGAGGTGCTCGGAAATCACTTCGCGCAGCTGATCGTCCCCTGGTTCCTGTTCTTCCCTCAGCCGGTCGCTTCGCTCGCCGGGATCGTGATCATCGCGACGCAGTCGTGGCTGCTGCTGTCGGGGAACTTCGCGTGGCTCAACGTGATCACGATCGCCCTCGCGGTCTCGAGCTTCGACGACGCGGCCCTTGGCCGCGTGATCCCGCTTCGGCCGGGCGCTCTTGACGAGCAGCCCGGCTGGTACGTCGGCGTCGTCATCGCCTACACGCTGCTCATCCTCTACCTGAGCTATCGGCCCGCGCGGAATCTGCTCTCGCGCCGCCAGATCATGAACGCGAGCTTCGACCCCTTCCACATCGTCGGGACCTACGGCGCCTTCGGCTCGGTCACGAAGGAGCGCTATGAGGTCGTCATCGAGGGGACGATGGACGCGGTGCTCACGCCGGAGTCCGTCTGGCGCGAGTACGAGTTCAAAGGAAAGCCGGGCGGCGTCAGACGCCTCCCGCGGCAGTTCGCGCCGTACCACCTTCGCCTCGACTGGCTCATGTGGTTCGCCGCGATGTCTTCACCGATGTACCACGAATGGTTCGTGCCGCTTCTCGCGAAGCTGCTCGAGGCCGACCGCCCGGTGCTGCGCCTCCTGCGGCGAGATCCCTTCGGCGGGAAGCAGCCACGGTTCGTCCGCGCGCTGCTGTACCTGTACCGCTTCAGCGACGCGCGCGAGCGACGCGAGACCGGCGCGTGGTGGCAGCGCGAGCTGGTCGGCGACTACGTGCCGCCGGTCGGGCTGCGCTCGATGCGCTGACGGCCTCCGGCGGTAGGGCGCCTTCGACGCATTGCGTCTGGCCGCTGCGCTTCCCGTTCAGCGGCAGGTCGCGAGGAGCGCCTTCGTGTCCAGCTGATCGAGGAACGGCTGGCTCGATCCAGCCGATCGAGCTCATCTGGCCGTGGTGACGCGCGCCGTCGTCCTCGGTCACGCCGCGCAGGCCGCGCAGCCACTCGCCGCGCCTGAACCGAAGCTGGTCGACCAGCGCGTGCGGAATCGCGGAGCTAGCGGGCGAGTTCGAAAAGAAAGGCCGCGTGCGACGCGACCGCGGTGTCCCAGTCCGCGACTTTCGGGTTCGACGGCTCGATCACGAAGTACTCGTCCGGTGCGTGCGCGCCGCTCCCGTGACCCATGCCGAAGTGGCCGGCAGGGAGGCGGAGCGGATCGCTCGTGAAGACGTAGCCCGGATAGCTGCCCGCGATGCGCGGCATGACCGCGGGCTCGATGCCGGCTCGCCGGAGCAGCGCGATCTGCGCCTGGATGAGCGCCGCATCCAGCGGCGTGTCGGTCGGGTCGTAGCCGCCGCTCGGGACGACCTCGATGTCGCCGAACCCGCGCTTTTGGAGGTGCGCTCTCAGCTGTTCGAGCGCCCGGTCGTAGGTCATGTCGGGCACGAGACGCAGGTCGAGCTTCGCCACGGCGCGGTGCGGCTGGATCGTCTTCCCGCCGGGCCCGGTGTATCCGGCGACCAGCCCCTCGATGTTCACCGTCGGCGTGAAGAGGAAACGTTCGAGCGACTCGCGCCACGCCAGGTCGTGCGCCCAGCGCTTGACCTGCATGAGCTTCTTCGCGGTGTCCTCGCTGAGCCGCTTCGCGGCCTCGTCGAGGAGCTGCTTCTGCTGTGCGGTCGCGGGCCGTGCCTCGCGCCCGAACCCCTCGATCGCGGGATCGCCGTCCTCGTTCACGAGCGAGGCGAGGGCCTGGACGAGGTGGAACGCGGGGCTGTCGAGCCGCGCCCGGTTGGACGAATGAACATCGATGCCCGGGCCGCGCCCCCACTTCTCGCCGCTCGCGATGAGCTCGACCTCGATGACACCTTTCGCGCCGAGGTAGATGCTCACGCTGCCGTCCGGGTCCTGCCAGGCCGCGGGCATGACCACGCCGAGGGTCTTCTTCAATGCGGCGGCCACTTCAGGATTCGTCACGACCTGGCGGAAGTGCGGTGAGCCGATCTCCTCCTCGCCCTCCGCGACGAGAACGATGTTCACCGGCATCTTCTTGCCTGCCCCGCGGATCGCGTGCAGCGCCGCGAGGAACGCCGCCTCCGGGCCCTTCTGGTTCACCGCGCCACGCCCCATGAGGACCTTGCCGAAGCCCGGCTTGTCGACGATCGCGGCCTCGAACGGCGGCGACGACCACTCGCTCGGGTCCGCCTGCTTCACGTCGTACATGAAGTACAGGCCGAAGGTCTTCGGCGCGCCCGCGTCGAGGGTCGCGAATACACCGGGATGCCCGTCGGTGTCGATCCGCTTCGCGGTCTGGAACCCGGCCTCGCGCGCCATGCGCATCATCAGATCGCACCCTTCGTCCATGCCGCGGTCCTCGGCCGCGATCGACGGGTTGCGGATCCAGTTCTGGAGGCGAGCGATGCTCTCGTCGTGACGCTTCGCGATCTCGGCGCCGATCGAGACGAGCTCGCCTTCGAGGAGTGACGGGACGGAGCGGGTCGTCGCCACGGATCCGATCATAGGTTCGTCGCGGGAGCCGTGCGTTCGGGACCGCGCTAGCGGAACTTCACCCGTCCCTCGCGGTCCGGCGGATTGTCGGCATCGCCGTCGTCGACCAGGATCACGAACTTTCCCGCCCAGTGCGGCGTCGCATAGACCCCGTCGTTGCGTTCGATGTTCCGCAGCGACCCGTCGGGCATGCGGATCGACGACGGATACGCGAAGCGGAGCCACCATTCCTCGCCGTACCAGGCGGTGAGGCCGATCGGCTGCCCGGTCTGGAAGCCGGCGGCGCGGGAGATGTCGGGTCGATGGTTCGCGGTGACGGGGTTGAGGTCACCGCGCTGCGGATCCTGGACCACCACGGCGTTGATGCGGTTCGCGGGATCGTCGTAGAAGGTCCCGTACGTGCCTTCGAAGCCGACGACCACCGGTCCGTGCTGCCCGTTGAGGCTGATGACGATCACCGGCTTCCCGCTGCGCACGAGCCAGTACACCGCCGCGCCCGTCGCGTCCTCACGCGTATCGAGGCGGTAGTAGTGGTACCGGTTGCTGGCGTCCATGCGCGCCAGGACCGTCGCGATGGCGACCGGATCCAGGCCCGGGTCGTTGCTGCGATTGAACTGGCGTCCGAGGTCGAGGATCCCCTGCGCCGTGAGCGGATCCTTCCCCGTCGTGTAGTTCTGGATGATCCGGCAGCTCGCCGCGGCGCAGGCGAGCGGCTCGCCAGTCGGATCTTCGAACTCGGTGAACCACTTCACGTCGGTGAGGCGGTCGCCCATGGTCTTGAACTTGTGCTCGAACGGGAAGGTTCCGCTCGCCGTCGTGAGCTGGAGCTTCGCCACGTAGTCCGTCGCGCCACGCAGCAGTCCCGCGCAGGTCATGCCGCCTTTCTGTCCGGTCGCGTCGATGGAGGCCGCGCAGGGGAAGCCCGGATCGGGGCTGAGGGCGACGGTCGCGGCCGTGACGCGCGCTCCCGCCTCCCAGGTGGCGAAGAGACCGCGCGCGGTCTGCGCGCAGCAGGTCGGGTGCGTGACCGTGACGTCCAGCGTGCGAGCGCTCGCGCTCGCACCGGGGGTCGGACTCGGGGTCGCCACCCCCGCCGTGCCTTCCCCCCGGAACAGAAGGCCGGCGGCGGCGACGCCGACGACGAGGGCGAGCGTGACCAGGATGCCTTGGGCGACGCGCTCGGCTCGGGTGTACCGCATCGCGGTGATAATCCTCGCATCCCGATGGATGACCTCCGGCCGATCACGCCCATCCGCCGCCCGCTCGTCGACCGAAAGGTCCGCGTGCCGGCGTCCAAGAGCGTCGCGAACCGCGAGCTCCTGCTCTCGGCGATCGCGCGTGGGCGCTCGCGCGTCGACCTCGGGCCGCTCGACGCGGGCGACGACGTCAACGTGATGGCCGAGGCGATCGCGGGCCTTGGCTACCGCACCGAGCGGAGCGGTCACGCGGTCGAGATCGAGGGGACCGGCGCCGGCCCGCGAGCGCGCGCGAAGGTCGACGCACGCGACGCCGGCACCGTCGCGCGGTTCTGCTCGGCGCTCGCCGCGCTCGGCGACGCGCAGATCACGATCACCGGGTCGGACCGACTGCGCGAGCGCCCGATGGGGTCGCTTCTGGGTGCCCTCCGCGACCTCGGCGCGACCGTCAGCGGCGACCGCCTTCCCGTCACGATCTCGGGTCCGGTCCGCGGGACCGAGGTCGACATCGCGGGAAACGAGTCGAGCCAATTCGCGTCCGCGCTCCTCCTGATCGCTCCGCTGCTCGAGCGCGGGCTCCGCGTGCGCGTCACCGGGGCTCTCGTGTCGGCGCCGTACGTCGACCTCACGATCGCTGCCCTGCGTGCGCGCGGCGCCAAGGTCGATCGCGACGGCATGTCGATCACCGTGGCCCCTGGAAAGCTGCGCGCGCGCGACGTGGAGGTCCCCGGCGATGTCACCGCCGCGACCTATCCAGGCGCCGCGGCGGCCGTCCTCGGCGGCACCGTCACGATCGACGGAGTGGACGCCCGCATGCGCGAAGGCCGGCAGGGCGACGCGCGCTTCTTCGAGCTCCTGGTGCAGATGGGCTGCAGCGTGTCCCACTTCGGCGGGCTGAAGGTGAAGCGCGTCGGCGGGCTCTACGGCGCGCGCGCGAACGTGCGCGACTGCTCCGACGTCTTCCCCACCCTCGCGATCGTCGCGACGCAGGCGCAGAACGCGAGCGAGCTCACCGGCATCGGGCACACCCGGAAGCAGGAGAGCGACCGCGTGCAATCCGTCGCCGACGGGATCAACGCGCTCGGTGGTCGCGCGACCCCGTTCGCGGACGCGATCCGGATCGAGCCGGTCCCGCTGCACGACGGGGTCGTCGACGCGCGTGGCGATCACCGCATCGCGATGGCGTTCTCGATCCTGGGGCTGCAGGTGCCCGGCGTCGCGATCAAGGGCTCCGGTGCGGTGTCGAAGACCTTCCCCGGCTTCTACGAGATGCTGGGGGAGCTCGCGCGCTGATCAGCGCGCGCGGCGCGCGCGTCCCCAGAGCCAGAGGATCGCGGCCGCGATCGCACCGGCGACGACGGCCGCGATCGCGACAGCGGCCATCCCGGGCAGGCCGCGGGTGAGGTCCGCCGTCGCGTTGAGGAAGGCGACGAAGAAGAACGGCAGGATCCACAGCGCAACGATGATCACGAGGCCGTAGCCCACGAGCTTTCCCGCCGTCCGCCGCGCGATCCGGTCGACATCCTCGTCCGACAGGCGGCTCATCGCCGGCGCTCGCTGAGGAACGAGCCCGCGGACACGGTGAGGGCGGCGATCGCAAGCGCGTCGATGAGGCCGCCCGCGGGATCGACGCTCGTGCCGTTCGGTCCGCTCGTGAACACCGGGGTGACGAACATGACCGCCAGCGCGAAGAGGATCACGAGCACGCGGTAGACGGTCCAAGCGAGGCGCACCATCGTCAGCTCAGCTCCCGCCGGACGGACCGCGCCGCCGCGAGGAAGCTCGCGACGTACTCGCGGTCGCCGCGGTCGATCGATTCGCGCAGCTGCGTCAGCGCTTCGATGAGGGAGCCGATCGCCGCGGCCGTCTCCGCGCCGTTCTCGAAGAGCAGCTCGGTGGCGAGAGCCGGCGGGGTGTCCGCCACGCGGGTGGAGTCACGGAATCCCGGTCCGGCGGCGCCAAGCAGGGGCTCGGCCTGGGCGCCGACGACGGCGAGAGCCGCGGCGGTCGCCAACGGACCGGCGACGAGCCGCGCCATCGCCCGATCGTGGACCTCGGCCGAGCAGACCGTGACGTTGGCGCCCGCGTCGCGAGCGATCTCTCCGGCGAGCGCCATCGCCGCCGGATCGGACCGCTCGGTCGGAACGAGGAGGAACGTGCGCTCGCGGAAGAGGTCCGCGTCGGCGGCGCTGAACCCCGCCGACGTCGTCCCGGCCATGGGGTGACCACCGACGATCCGGACGCCCCTCGGCGCTCGGCTCGCGAACGTGGCGACCATTCCTTTCAACGACCCGGTGTCCATGAGCACGGCCCCATCCGACGACCGCGCAAGGTGCTCGAGCGTGCCGACGATCGCCGAGATCGGCGTCGCGACGATCACCGCGTCGGCCGGAAGGAGCTCTGCGAGCCCGGCGACGGTGGCGATGCCATCCGCCTTCGCGGCGGCTCGAGCGCGGTCGTCCGCGTCGTAGCCGATGACCTCGTGCTTCGCTCGGAGGGCGAGCGCGAGAGAGCCGCCGATGAGACCCAGGCCGGCGACGCCGATCTTCACGGCGCGGTGACCGACTCGGCTCGGCCGACGGCGCGCGCGACATGCGGGATCGCCGCCATGAGCGCGCGGAAGTTGTCGAAGGTGAGCGATTGGAAGCCATCGGAGAGCGCGTGGTCGGGCGTGGGATGCACCTCCACGATGAGCCCGTCGGCGCCGGCGGCGACGGCGGCGAGCGCGACCGGCGCGACGAGGTACCACTTCCCCGTGCCGTGTGACGGATCGGCGATGACCGGCAGGTGCGTGAGCCGCTTCAGCATCGGGATCGCGTTCACGTCGAAGGTGTTCCGCGTGTACTTCTCGAACGTCCGGATCCCGCGCTCGCAGAGGATCACGTTGCGGTTCCCGCGAGCCAGAACGTACTCGGCCGAGAGCAGGAGCTCCTCGATCGTCGCGGACATGCCGCGCTTCAAGAGCACCGGCTTCGACTGCTCGCCCACCGCGTCCAGCAGCGAGTAGTTCTGCATGTTGCGCGCGCCGATCTGGAGGCAGTCCGCCACCGCGGACACCGCGTCCACGTCGCTCGGCGACAGCACCTCGGTGACGACCGGAAGGCCGCTCAGCGCCCGCGCTTCGGCGAGGATGTCGAGCCCCTCGCCGCCCATGCCGCGGAACGTGTACGGCGAGGTGCGCGGCTTGAACGCGCCGCCGCGGAGCGCCGCGCCCCCGGCCGCGCGCACCGCGCGTGCCGTCTCGAGCGTGACGTCACGCGACTCGACCGCGCAGGGACCGGCGATCACCGCGAGCGGATGGCCGTGGCCGACCGGAACATCGCCGACGCGCACGACCGTGTCGGCGCCGATGACCTCGCGCGACGCGAGCTTGAACGGCCGGCTGACGGGGACGACCTCGGCGACGCCGGGAAGCGACTCGACGGCCTCGGCCGCGGCGCGCGACGTCGCGCCGAACGTCCCGATCGCCGTCCGCTCGGCCCCCGGCAGCGGCACCGGCGTGATCCCAAACTCCTTGATCCGCTCGACGACGGCGTCGATCTCCGCCTTCGTCGCGTCACGCTTCATGACGACGAGCACTAGCCGACTCCGAGTGGCGCGTCGCCCGGCAGATCCACGGCCCACGACGGCCGCAGCGCACGCGCGCCGTGAAGGAACGCGTGCTTCACGTCGGCCTGCGTCTTCGGCGTATTCCAGGCGATGAGCGTCCGGACGCATCGTCCGAGCGAGCCCGGCACCGGGATCTCGCGTCCGCAGATGAGTGGCACCTCCGTCCATCCCATGCCGGCTCGCGCCGCGTCGGCCGGGAACGCCGCGTCGAGGTCCTCCGTCACCGTGAACCAGATGTAGCCGATGTCCTCGGGACGGACCCCGTTCAGCTTCACGATCGTGTTCAGGAGCTCGAGCGTCGCGGCGTAGATCGCGTCGGCCTCGTTTCGCGCGACCGTGGTCGCACCGCGGATCCCGCGGACCGGCATCAGGCCCTTCCCGCGGCGGCGAGCGTCGCCACGAACGCGCGGAGCGCCTCCGGCCGCGCGCCAGGAGGCGCGGCCGACACCGCGTCGAGCGCGGCACTCCCGACGACGAACGCGTCGGCGACCCCGCGCAGCGCCGCGACATGCTCCGGCGCGCTGATCCCAAAGCCGACCGCGATCGGGATCCGCGAGTGGCGCCGCACGCGGGAGACGAAGTCCGCGACGTCCGCGCCGAGCGCGCGCCGTGCGCCGGTCACGCCGGTGAGCGACACGCAGTAGACGAAACCCCGCGCCGACGGGACGAGCTGGGCGAGCCGGTCGTCCGGGGTCGTCGGCGCGTACAGATCGATCCGCGCGATCCCCTCGGGATCGAGGGCGCCGTCGAACTCCGCGGCTTCCTCCGCCGGGAGGTCGGGGACGATGACGCCCGCGATCCCCGCGCGCGACGCGTCGCGCGCGAAGCCGCTGACTCCACCGCGATGCCGAAGGAACGGGTTGGTGTAGCCCATGAGGACCGCGGTCGCGTCGCGCTCACGGACGAGCGACTCGGCCTCGCGAAGGCAGTCGCCGAGACCGACGTGCTGCGCCAGCGCGACCTCGCTCGCGCGTTGCACGGTCGCGCCGTCCGCGAGCGGATCGCTGAACGGCACACCGAGCTCCACGATGTCCGCGCCGCCGTCGAGGGCGGCGCGGAGGAGCGCGCCGGTCGCGGCGCGTTCGGGGTAGCCGACGGTCAGGTACACGATCGCCGCGAGGCGGCCCTCGGAACGAGCCTGGGCGAACGCCCTCGCGATCCGTTCGGTCCCGCTCGCCGTCGAGACGGTCACCCGAGCGCTCCCTCCTTCATCACGATCTCGAGATCCTTGTCCCCCCGGCCCGAAAGACACACGAGCACCGCGCGCTTCGCACCCGCGCTGGCGATCGCCGGCAGCTCGGCGAGGGCGTGCGACGGCTCCAGAGCCGGAATGATGCCTTCGGTGCGCGAGAGGAGCGCGAACGCATCGAGCGCCTCGCGGTCCGTTCGCGCCACGTAGCGGACGCGCCCGGAGCGTGCCAGAGCCGCATGCTCGGGTCCGACCCCGGGGTAATCGAGGCCCGCCGAGACCGAGTGCGTCTCGCGGATCTGGCCGTCGTCGGTCTGGAGCACGAGCGTCCGCGAGCCGTGCAGGACGCCGACGCTCCCGCCGACGATCGAGGCGGCGTGCCTGCCGCTCGCGATGCCTTCCCCTCCCGCCTCGACGCCGACGAGCTCGACGCTCTCGTCGTCGATGAACGAGCTGAAGATGCCGATCGCGTTCGAACCTCCACCGACGCATGCCACGACCACGCCGGGCAGCTCGCCGAGCGCCGCGAGACATTGGTCGCGCGCTTCGCGGCCGATCACCGACTGAAACTCGCGCACCATCGCGGGATACGGATGCGGGCCGATGGCCGAGCCGAGCAGGTAGTACGTCGTGCGCACGTTCGTGACCCAGTCGCGGATCGC
>DATBKH010000120.1:0-14269 GCA_036555955.1 Candidatus Limnocylindria bacterium
CGGACGGGCCGTTCGCCCGTCCGCTCCTCTGAATTCAGTCCGAGCGGTCTACTTCTCCGCCTTCCACTTGGTCTGCATCTGCGTTTCGAACGCCGCCCAATCGACCGTCTTGTTCTGGATCGCGGTCTGGAGCGCCGCGCCGAGCTGGTCACCGCCGCCGGAAGGCAGCAGGTCCGAGCCGTCGAAGCGCACCGCGCTGGCGTTGGCGACCTGCGCCGCCTCGCGCTTGGCGAGGTCGTTCGGGTACGCGCTCGCGGGCACGGATTTGATGGGCGAGATGATCGCGCCCGTCCCGGCCCACACGGCTCCCGAGTCCGCCGTGGTCATGTAGTTCATGAACTCTTTGACGCCCGGCTTGTTCGTGAACGCGGCGATCACGTCGCCACCGATCGTGACGGTCTTGCCGCTGCCGACGGCCGGGAAGTCGAACCAGTCGATCGTCTCGCCGACTTTGAGCGCGGTGTTCGTCTGTCCGGTCGCGATGCCACCGACGAATCCGCCTTCGTAGTAGATCGCGGCCGTTCCATTCGCGGCGAAGGCCTGGCCGATCCCGTCGGTGAAGCTACGTCCGAGTCCGGCGGTGATGCCGCCCGCGACGAAGTCCTCTTTGATCGCCTGCTTCATCGTGTCCACCGCCGCGGCGACGGACGCATCCGTCCACGGCAGCTTGCCGCTGAAGAGCTGGTCGTACTTCTCAGGTCCGGCCTGCTTCGCGTAGATGTTCTCGAACCAGTCGGTCAGCGTCCACGAGTCGGCTGCTCCAAGGCCCATCGGCGGGATGCCCTTCGCCTTGATGTCGCCGAGCAGCTTCACGAAGCCGTTGAAGTCCGTCGCCGGAGAAACGCCGGCCGTCTTGAAGCGGTCCGGCCGGTACCACACGGTGCTCTTGCTGTTGAACTTCACCATGATCGCGTACTGCGTGCCATCGACCTGACCGATCTCGAGGATGCCCGGTGGGTAGTTCCCCTTGATCGCGTTCACGTCGACGCCGACGTCGGCGATCTTCTTGAGCGATCCCTGCCGCGCGAACTGACGAAGGAACCCGATCCCCGGGATGATCGCGACGTCCGGCGGGTTGCCTCCGGAGATGCGCGTCTGGAGGATCGTCGAGTAGTTCGTCCGCTGGGACTCGAAGTTCGCGGTCACACCAGTCTTCGCCTTGAACGCGTCGAGCACCTTCTGGAAGGAGTCCTGCTCGCTCCCGCCCCAGAGCGACATGACGGTGATCGTGCTGCCGGCGGCCGCGGAACCTCCCGCCGAGCCTGACGGCGTGGCTCCCGGTTGCGAGCATGCCGTCGCAACGAGCAGGGTGACGAGACCGAGGATCGATACGAGCCGCGCAGATCGCGACATTGAGCACCTCCCCGTGTTGCTCCCTAGGGTACTGCGCGTGCCGTAGGCCGCTTGCTGGCTAGGAGCCGACGGTTGGGGGACAGTACGTAACGATGGGAACCTTCGTCCTCGCCCTCCACTCCCACCTGCCCTATTGCCGTGGCGCCGGACGCTGGCCGCACGGCGAGGAGTGGATCCACGAGGCGGTGCTCGGCACGTATCTGCCGCTCCTCGTCGTGCTCCACGATCTCCGCGCGGCCCGTGTCGATTACCGGATCGTCATCGGGCTCACGCCGATCCTGCTCGAGCAGCTGGCGGACCGCGACATCAACGTGCGGACGCTCGAGTACATCGATGACCAGGTCCTGCGCGCCGAGCGCGACGTCCAGCGCTTCGGCGAGCAGGGCGACGCTCGCGCAGCGCTCGCGCGTTTCTACCTCGGCTCGTATCGCCGGCTGCGCGAGGCATACCGGGACCGTTTCTCGCGCGATCTGGTCGGCGCGTTCGCCGATCTCGCGAAGAGCGGCCACGTCGAGATCCTCACGTCGGCTGCGACGCATGGTTACCTTCCGCTGCTCGATCGCCGTTCGGTGAGCGCGCAGCTGCGCATCGGACGCCGCTCGTCGCGCCGCCTGCTCGGTCTCGATCCGACGGGCATCTGGCTCCCCGAGTGCGCGTACCGCCCCGGCCTCGAGAGCGTGCTCGCCGACCACGGGATCACGCACTTCTTCACCGATGCCGCGTTGCTGCCAGGTCACGCGCGTCCGGCCGGCGTCGTCGCGCGACGCCGCGGACAGAGCGAGCTCGGACGCTGGGCGCCACACGAGGAGCGACCCCAGGCGACGAACGAGGCCACGGCCGCCGACGTGGATTTCCTTCGTCCGTATTACGTCGGCGACTCCGACGTCGTCGCGATCGCGCGGCACGACCGCGTGTCGGGTCAGGTGTGGTCGGCATTCATGGGGTATCCCGGCGATCCGGCGTACCGCGAGTTCCACCGCAAGGACACCACGAGCGGCCTGCGCTACTGGAGCGTCACATCGGTCCACAAGGGCCTCGGTGAGAAGGAGAGCTACTTTCCGGAACGCGCGGCGGATCGCGCGCGGGAGCACGCGAGCCACTTCGTGCGGACGGTGCGCGACGAGCTCCGCGCCGGCGCCGCGGACGGCCGCGATCCGCTTCTCGCCGTCACGTTCGACAGCGAGCTGTTCGGTCACTGGTGGTTCGAAGGCGTCGACTGGCTTGGCCTGATCCTGCGCGAGCTCACCGAATCCGACATCCGTGTATCGACGGCGGCCGAGTACCTCGAGCGCGAGCCACCGCGCCAGCGCGTGGCGCTCGCGGAAGGATCCTGGGGGAAGAACAACGATCACTCGACCTGGCTGAACGAGGGGACCGGATGGATGTGGGACGAGCTCGCGCGTCTCGCCCGAGACATGGAGGCGCTCGCGTCGTCAGGAGCGGGCGCCGACGCGTTCCGAGAGCGCGCGCAACGTCAGGCGATGCGCGAGCTCCTCCTCGCGGAGTCGAGCGACTGGCCGTTCCTCGTCACGACGGGGCAGGCCGCGGACTACGCGGTCGAGCGTTTTCGGACGCACGCGCTTCGGTTCCGCCGCGCGGTCGCGCTCGCGCGCTCCGGCGATGCGACGGAGGACGCGGTGGAGCTGGTGAGCCTCGAGCGCGCGGACAACCCGTTCCCGGACGCGTCGCTCGCCGATTACGCGGGCTAGGGCTTCTTGGGAGCTCCGGCGGCCGGCGCCTTCGGAGCGGCGCCACCCTTCGCGCCCTCCGCCGCTGCCGCGGGCTTGGCGCCTTCGGCACCGGGAGCCGCGGGCGCGGCCTCGCCCTCCTCGCCTTCCGCGGCCGCCTCGCCCTCGGCGGGTGCGGCAGCCTCGGCCGGCTTCTCCTCTTCGACCTTGACCGGGACGGCCTTCACGACGAGCTCGTCGGGATCGTTCTCGATCCGGATGAGCGTCGCGTCGACCTTCAAGTCGCGGACGTAGATCGCGTCGTCGATCTCGTTCAGGCCCGAGAGATCCACCTCGATCGAGCGCGGGATGTCCTGAGGGAAGGCCTCGACGGTGACCTCGGAGAGTGCGTGCAGGAGGACGGCGCCGAGCGTGCGGACCGCGGGCGACTCCTTGATGAAGTGCAGCGGGACCTCGGCGTTGGTCTTTTCGGTGAGGGAGACGCGCGCGAAGTCGACGTGGAGCATCCGGCCGGTGACCGGATCGCGGGTGACGTCGTGGATCAGCGCGGGGACCTCACCGCCGTCGAGCCCGGTCAGCGAAAGCAGGGTGGTCTCCCCCCAGCGCCGGTAGGAGAGCTCGAACGCATGGAGGTCCGTCTCCACGGGCGTCGAGTCGGCGCGACCGCCGAAGACCACGCCCGGCAAGACGCCCTGGCGGCGAAGGCCGCTGACCTTCTTGCCGAGGACAGTGCGCGCGCGCACGTTGAGCTTCTGAGCTTCGGCCACGGAGACCTGATTATCGCTTACGGAGGCGTCGGGAAGTCGAGGACCAGGCGGAACGGCCCTGCCAGCTCGCTGACCTTCGGGCAGGCGAGGTGGTCCAGCCCCACACCCCAGATCAGCGTGCGCTCGAAGTCTTCGACGATCTTCACGTTCTTGACGAGCGGCGTCGTCGGCTTGATGTCGGTGCTTCCGGAGTAGCTCGGCGTGCCGTTCGGGTTCTGCGTCGAGGCGTTCTGGAAGCGCGTCCCGAAAAGGGCGTTGCCGGTGATCGTGACCGGCTGGCCGCTCGGGCCCGAGAGGGAAGTCGCCGTCTCCACGGTGTAGGCGGGCATGCCGAACGGACCCGGTGCCGTGCTCTGCCCGAACTCGAACACGACGCGGTCGAAGCCCGGCTGATGCGCGACACGGATCGCGACGAGCTGGGCTTGGTTGCTCGCGCCGCCGCCGGTGCTCCGCGGGCAGGCCGCGGCGGGCGTCGATCCCGCCGTAGGCGAGGCGCTCGGAACGGCCGTCGCGGTGGGTGACGCGGTCGGCGACTGCGACGGTCCGCCCGACGGGGTCACCGAGGGGGCGACTGACCGCGAAGCGGACGGGCTCGCGGACACGCTCGGCGTCGGCTGAGCGGCCGGCTGCGGGCTGCAGGCGCTCACGGCGACGATGCCGAGCACGACCGCCAGCGCGGCGTAGAGGAGGAGGCGTCCGAACAGAGCACCCAAGCCTGAGGTTCTAACGCCGCATTGTCGAGTTTGTTGACAAGCAGTCGAGCCTTATGTACGCAGAACGTACGTCGGCACCATTTTTGGTAAAATGCGAATTCAGTGGCCGATCGCCTGCGATTGGCGCTGGTGTTCCACCAGCACCAGCCAGCAGGGAACTTCCCGTCAGTGTTTCAGGACGTGACCGAGCGTGCGTATGCCCCGCTCGTGGCCACGCTCTATCGGCATCCCGAAGTGAAGGCGAGTCTGCACTTCTCCGGTCCGTTGCTCGACTGGCTGGAGGCCAACCGCCCCGATGTCATCGGGGACCTCGCGGACCTCGTCCGGCGCGGACAGATCGAGCTTCTCTCCGGCGGCTACTACGAGCCGGTCCTCGTCGGCGTCCCGAGGCGGGACGGCGTGGCGCAGATCCGCGCGCTCTCGGATCGCGTGCACGCGATCTTCGGGCAGCGCCCGCTCGGAGCGTGGCTGACCGAGCGCGTGTGGGAGCCGCATCTGCCCTCGCTCCTCGCCGAAGCGGGCGTCGCTTACACGGTCCTCGACGACGAGCACTTCCTCCAGGCCGGTCTCCGTCCGCAGGAGCTGGGGGAGTCGTACGTGACCGAGGACCAGGGACTCCCGGTCATCGTCTTTCCCGGCAGCGTGAAGCTCCGTTACCTCATCCCCTTCCGCGATGTCAGCCAGACCATGAAGGAGCTGCGCGCTCGCGCGGATGAGGGCGCGCGCCTCGTCGTCTACGCCGACGACGGCGAGAAGTTCGGGGCGTGGCCGGGCACGTACCAGCGCGTCCACAAGGACGGCTGGCTCGAACAGTTCTTCACCGCGATCTCGCAAGCCGACTTCATCCAGACGACGACGCTCGAGGACGCATGGATCTTCCAGAAGCCCGCGCGCCGCATCTACATCCCGGGTGGCTCGTACCCCGAGATGGCCGAGTGGGCCATGGAGCCGAACGCCGCGAAGCGCTACCAGCAGGCACGCAACAAGATCGGTGACGATCTCTCCGCCCTGGTCGCGGCGCCCCTCTGGCGGAACTTCTTCTCGAAGTACCCGGAGTCGAACGGGCTGCAGAAGCGGATGCTCATCGTCAGCGAGGAGCTCGCGCGCCGCAGCATCCTCGACGCCTCGGCCGAGGTTCGTCAGGCGCAGCAGAACCTGTGGCGCGCTCAAGGCAACGATGTCTACTGGCACGGCGTCTTCGGCGGGATCTACTTCCCGCACCTGCGCGCGGATGCGTACGCGTCGCTGCTGAAGGCCGAAAGGATCCTCTCCGAGCGCCGCACCGCCGCGGGGGAGCAACGCGACTACGACGTCGATGGGTACGACGAGTACATCTTCCGCGGGAACGCCGGCGCGGTATTCGTGCACGTGCAGGGCGGCGCGGTCATCGAGTGGGACATCTACGCGTCCGCGACGAACCTCGTCGACACCCTTGCGCGGAGGCCGGAGGCCGAGCACGAGGCGCTCCGACGCGCCGAAAAGGCGGGGAAGGTCCTCGTCGGGAAGGCCGCCGAGAAGGAGACGAAGTCCATTCACGAGGCGGTCCGCGCGCGGGAGCGGGGCCTCTCGAAGCTCCTCGAGTACGACGTCGCGCGGCGCGCGTTCTTCCAGGACAGCTTCCGCGTCGGCAAGGCCGAGCCGGTCGTGCTGCACGCGTACCACTACCAGCTCACCCCGCAGCGCGAGGCGCGGACCGTGAGCCTCATCCTCGAGCCGCCCCCGCGCGCGCTCGCCTCGCTGCCGGGGTTCGGCATTCGCAAGGACATCCGCATCGCGGACGAAGGCCTCGCCGCCGGAGTGCGCTACCGGTTGCGCAACGATGGGGAAGAGGCCATCACCGTCCAGTTCACGAGCACGTCGAACGTGGGCCTCCTCTCGGAGCAGAACTCGGCCGACGTGATCACCGTGGGAACGCGAAAGACCACGGCGGGCAAGCCGCTCGAGGCACGCCACGTGTCGGAGATCGCGGTCCACTCGGAGTCACGGCACTTCGACATCGCCATCGCCGTCGATCCGCCCTGCGACATCGCGAGCCGACCGATCTACTCGATCACGAACTCCGAGCAGGGTTTCGAGCGCGTCTACCAACAGCTCGAGCTGGCGGCGACGTGGAACGTGACGATCGAGCCCGACGCGCACGTGGATCTCGAGGTCCGCGCCACGGCTGTTGGTCAGATGGTCGAGCCGGACGCCGTGCGGCCGACTGCCCGCCGCCGGAAGGCGGCCGCGGGAGCGACCCCGGAAACCGCGAGGGTCGCGCGCAGGTAATAGTCCGGACGTGACCGGCGCGCGGGCGGCAGCGCTCCTTCTCGTAGGCGTGCTCATCGGCGGTATCTCCGGCGGCGCCGTCGCCACGTACCTCGCGCAACGTCCTGGGCAGCCGTCGGCCCAGCCCTCACCCGGCGCCGGTCTTCCCGTCGCGACGCCGCCGCCGAGCGCGAGCGGGGCGGGGTCGGCTGACGAGATCGTCGCCGTCGTCCAGGACGTCCTGCCCAGCGTCGTCACGGTCATCAACTACGCCGGGAACGGACAGCCGCAGTCGAGCGGCTCCGGCTTCGTCGTCGACGCGACGCGCGGCTACATCGTCACGAACAACCACGTCGTCGAGGATCCGCGCGGCTCCGGCGGCGCGGGAGCGTCGTTCGACGTCGTGTTCTCCAACGACAAGAAGACCTCGGCGAAGCTCGTGGGCCGCGATCCGTTCACCGATCTCGCGGTGCTCCAAGTGGAGGCGGAGGGTCTGAAGGCGGCGACGCTCGCCGACAGCGACCGCGTGCCGGTCGGCGCGCTCACCGTCGCGATCGGCAGCCCGCTCGGCGAGTTCCAGAACACGGTGACGCACGGGATCGTGTCGGCGAAGGGCCGGCGCGTCGCCGAGACGTCGCAGATCATCCTCGAGGACCTCATCCAGACCGACGCCCCGATCAACCCGGGGAATTCCGGCGGTCCGCTGCTCTGGGCCGCGACGCGTCAGGTCATCGGCGTGAACACGCTCGGCGTCACGCAGGCCACGGGCATCAACTTCGCGATCTCGAGCAACACCGTGAAGCAGATCGCCGACGAGATCATTGCGAACGGCAAGGTCGTCCGCGGCTACATCGGCATCCAGTACACCACGCTGACGCCGCGCCAGGCAGCCCAGCTCGGCCTGCCCACGGGCACGATCGGCATCGTCGTCACGCAGGTCGTTCCCGCGTCACCCGGCGCGCAGGCCGGCATCCAGACGAACGACATCATCACGAAGGTGAACGATCAGGTCATCGATGCGGACCATCCGCTCTCGAGCCTTCTCGTCAAGAACCGGCCGGGCGATAAGGTGAGGCTCACGCTCATCCGTGGTGGTAGGGAGATGACCGCCGACGTGACCCTCGGCCAACCGCCCCAATAACGAGAGGGCTTGGACGGCGCGACGCCGTCCTCTATCTCGCGGCCGCCGCCCTCGGGAGCTTCGGGCTGGGCGTCACCTCCTTCTATCTCAACTTCCTCTATCGGGCGCTCGGCTTCGACGAGTTCGCGATCGGACTGCTGGCCGGTGCGCAAGCTCTGGGGGTCGTCGCCGGCGCGGTGCCCGCGGCGATCTTCACCCAGGGACGCTCGCGACGGGCGGCCATCCTCGCCGGGGGCACGCTCACCGGAGCCGGGATCGTGGGGATCCTCGTGTTCGACGGGCTCGCTCCGATCTTCGTCTCGGCCAGCCTCGTCGGATTCGGCGGCATCATTGCGAGCTCGTCCGGCGCCGCGCTCCTCGCCGACGCGACCGAGGCCGCGCGCCGGGCGACGCGATTCGGCCAGCAGATCGCGCTCGGGACCACGGCGGCGTTCCTCTCGAGCGCGATAGCCGGAGTGCTCGCCGCGCCCGTCTCCGCCCTCGTCGGCGCTCGCCCCGACGACGCGCTCGTGCTCCGCCTCCTGGTCGCGAGCGGAGGCGTGGTCGCGGCCGCGTCGATCGTGCCCGTGCTCGCGATCCGGTCGGTGGCGGTGACGCGTCACACGCTGGAAGCGCCGACACGCAACACGCTCGTCCGCCGGTTCATGGCGGTGGAGATGCTCTTCGGGTTCGGCGCGGGAAGCTTCCTGCCCTTCCTCAACCTCTTCTTCGCCGATCGCTACGGCGTGCCGTTCTCGGCGCTGGGCCTCGTCCTCGGAGTGCTCGCGGTCTCGGGTAGCGTCGGCGCGCTGGTGCACGGCCGTTTCCTCGCCGCGCGGATCGGCGCGATCCCCTCGGTCGTGCTCGTCGAGACGCTCTCGCTTCCGTTCGCGCTCGCCGCGGCGTTCACCGGCGCGCTCCCGATCGCCGTCGCGGCGCTCGGCGCCCGCCACTTCCTCATGTTCGGCGCGAGCGCGACGATGAACGCGTTCACGCTCTCGTCCTTCACGCCGGCCGAGCGCGCCGGAGCGAACGCCGTGTTCGCGCTCGCGTGGAGCGCGGCGAACGCCGTCGGCGCGATCCTGTCGGGTGCGGTGCGCGCCCGGCTCGGCCCTGACGGGTTCACCGTGAACCTGCTGACCCTCGTCGTCGCATACGGCATCGCGGCGGTCCTCGTCTGGCGGCTGTTCGCCGCGCACGAGCCTCGCGGCGACATTGCCGCGCCGGCACTCGCTGTCCCAGACTCGCGCGGATGACGGAGCTGGTTCGCGATCGGATCGCGAGCGCGCTACAGGACGGTCTCGCGCGCGCGACGGCGGAGCTGGGCTGGGGCGCGACCGACGGCGCCGCCGTGAGCGTCGAACGCCCGGGCAATCCCGCTCATGGCGACTACGCGTCCAACGTCGCGTTGAAGCTGGCGAAGCAACTGCGCAGGCCGCCGCGCGAGATAGCGAAAGCGATCCAGGAGCGCGTCCGCGTGGAGCCGCCGATCGCCGCGATCGAAGAGCTGAGCGGCTTCGTGAACGTGCGCCTGGACGAGAGGTGGCTGGCGCGGCAGGTCGACGAGATCGTCCGCGCCGGTGCGGACTTCGGCAAGTCGCGGGTGCTCGCCGGCAAGCGCTTGCAGGTCGAGTTCATCTCCGCGAATCCGACCGGTCCGCTGACCGTCGCGAACGCTCGCGGCGGACCGCTCGGCGACGTGCTCTCGGCGGTGCTCGAATTCGCCGGAGCGAAGGTCGAACGCGAGTACTACGTCGAGGACACCGGGACGCAGTTCGACACCTTCGGCCGCTCCATCGCCATCCGGTACCGGCAGCTGCACGGTGAGGACATCGAGATCCCGCCCGACGCGTATCCCGCGGATTACGTGAAGGACATCGCCGCGGAGATCAAGGCGCGCGACGGCGACAGGTGGCTGAAGCTGTCGCTCGAGGACCAGGCGAAGCGATTCGCGCCCGAGGGCGTCGCGTGGGTGCTCCGCGACGCCAAGCGCGTGACGGCGATGCTCGGCATCACGTACGACACCTGGTTCTCGCAGGCCGAGATGATGCGTTCTGGTCAGTTCGAGCGAACGCTCGCGGAGCTGCGCAAGCTCGGCAAGGTCTACGAGAAGGACGGCGCGATCTGGTTCGAAGCGAGCGAGGTGGTCGACGACAAGGAAGGCTGGGTCCTCGTCCGCTCGAACGGCGAGCCGGGGTACCTCGGAAAGGACATCGCGTACCACGTCGAGTCGCTGCGCGACCGCGGGTTCGACAAGAAGATCGACATCTGGGGATCGAACACGCACTACCACCTCATCCAGATGCGCGCGGCGATGGCGGCGCTCGGGCTCGGCGACAAGTTCGAGGTCGTCCTCTACCAGTACGTGCGGTTCCTCCACGAGGGCGTGCTGAAGCGGATGCAGCGGCGGACGAATCAGTTCCTCCTGCTCGAGGAAGTGATCGAATCGGTCGGCAAGGACGCGACGCGCTACTTCTTCCTGCAGTCGAGCGCGGACCGGCAGCTCGACTTCGACCTCGAGCTCGCCGTGCAGCAGTCGAACGAGAATCCCGTGTACTACGTGCAGTACGCGCACGCGCGGATCGCGAGCATCCTGCGGACCGCCGCCGAGCGCGGCATCGACGCGAACGGCTCGGACGCCGGGCTCCTCGTCGACAAGGGCGAGCTCGACCTCGTCCGGCTCCTGCTGCGGTTTCCCGAGCTCGTCGACGACATCCGCCAGCATTACGGCGTGCACCAGCTCACGACGTACGCGCTCGAGCTCGCCGGCGCGTTCCACGGCTTCTATCGCGACCACCGCGTCGTCGACGAGGCCGACGTCGCTCGCTCGAAGGCGCGCCTTCGTCTCGTACAGGCCGTGCAGGTCGCGCTCCGTCAGACGCTCGGTCTGCTCGGAGTCACGGCGCCCGACAAGATGTAAGGGCGATGCCGACACAGCGCGACGTCCGCAAGATCGCGCTCTCGCTACCCGAGACGACCGAGGACCCAGACGGTTTCCGCTTCTTCGTCGAAGGAAAGCAGTTCGCGTGGGCCTGGAACGAGCGCGTCCAGCCGAAGAAGGCGCGCGTTCCGAACCCCGACGTCATCGCCGTGCGCGTCGCGGACGACCTGGACAAGCGCGTGCTCCTCGCGTCCGACCCCGAGGTGTTCTTCACCGAGCCGCATTACGACGGCTATCCCGCGGTGCTCGTGCGGCTCAAGGCGATCGATCGCCCGCGCCTCGTCGAGGTGCTCACGGCGGCGTGGCGCTGCCGTGCGTCAAAGCGCCTGGCGCCCCGCGATGACGTCAGGGTCGGAAAAGCGTCACGGTCCGCAAGCTCCCGTTCACGTTGAACCAGATGAGCCCGTCGCCAGTTGCGTCGACGCCGACTCCGATCCCTGACGGCAGGGTCGCAAGCGGCTCGAGAGTCTTCGCATCGATGACGAGCACCGGCGGCGCCGCCGCGTCGCTTGACTTGCCGCAACCCCAGGCGAAGTAACGCGTCCCTGCGCTGACGCCGTAGCAACTCGATCCGCCCGTTTCGAGATCACGCCGCTCGCCCGTGCGAACGTTCAAAGCTTGGCCCTTCGACGCAAAGTTCTTCGGGTCGGTCAGCCACACCGCCCAATCTCCGCTGACCGCGGCCTGATCGAAATCCGGAATCACGCCGCGGACGGTGTCGCCCACCGCTCCGGTGAGGAGCACTCGGTCAGCGCCGGTCGCGATGTCGCGCACATGGAGAGCGTCTTCGGTTCGCCCACCGAGCACGTAGACGAGACGCTCCGCGTCGATGTCCAGCGGTCGGATCCACTCCGACGATGTGGCCACAAGCTGCTGTTCGGCCGGATCGGCAAGAGAAGCGATTCGGAGCTCGCCCGTGATGGACCCTCCCGATCCCTCGACGAGGCGGGTCCAGGCGACGTGGTCCGGCCCGAGGACGATCGCGCCGACCGGTCGCCGTGGGCCGCCTCCGCCACCGCGATAGGTGGCCGCGCTCAATGCGAACCGATCGATCTCGGTCTTCACGCCGCTCGCGAGATCGAGCACCACGAAGTCGTTGGAGTACGCGCCTCCGCCCTGGTACGGCGCGCGGTACTCGATGAAGCCGACCCGGCCATTCGCGACGCGGTCGACCATGAACATCGCGTCGGTTTCGTAGACGAGGGCCCACGGTCCACCGGAGGCGTCGGCCCGCACGATCGTCGAGTCGTACGGCGGCGGCGTTCCTTTCGAGCGTGTCGCGATGAGAGCGGCACCGTCGGCATGAAAGGAGACCATGTCGGGATCGGCCGGCATCGTGAGTGTCGTTCCCTTCAAGACTGATCGCGGGAGGGCGGACACGGCTACGGAGGCGGTCGGCGATGGAGTGCTCGCGACGGGCGATGGGGCCGCAACGGTCGGCCCGCACCCGCTCACTGCCACGATCGCGGCGATCAAGGCTCTCTTCATGGCAAGGATTTTCGTCGGGCGCGCTCGCTGGTTCGCCAGACTTTCGCGGCCCGAAGTCGTACGCCCCATCGTGCCGCTAACTCAGAGGGACGTGCGTGGATATCACCGCCCGCTCGCCTGCACTATGGGAGGGCGAGCCAGCCGGTCCGATTCCGCCAGTGTTTCCCGGCGCCGAGGTGCGTGACGATCGCGCGCTCCAGCGTCGTTCGCTGCGGCAGCTCTTCGATGCGCGGCGCGATGCGATGGAAGACGAAACGCAGCACGTCAGCATCGCCATCCCAGCCCTCGCCGACGAGGGTGAAGCGGCGCTGGAACCGGATGATGTTCGTGTCGGGCGCGAGGTATCCGGCGAGCTGCGGATCGAGCAGCCACGACGTGCACAGCGCGAGGCGCGTTTTCGTCTCGGGGAAGTGGCGCTCGAAGAACGGTCCGGCACTCGCGAAGGACGCGTCGCACGACTCCGGTGTGAGCGGGCCGCGCTCCGGTATGTGCACGCCGAGCGCGGGCGCCCCCTCGGGGAACGTGCCGCCGGCGTGCGCCGCGCGGACGCGCGAGCGGTTGTACTGGAGACGGCCCAGCTCGTAGATCGCGCCGCGGAAGTGGAGCGTGAGCCAGCCGCTCGTGCGCAGGCCGCCATCGCCCAGAAGGATCCGATCGCGAACGAGGTTGTGCCCGAGATCCGCCAGCGTGGTCCACGAGATCTCGTCGGGAATTCCGCGGCCGCGATGGAACGCGCGCACCGCTTCGAGCGTGCCCAGGTACACGTACACGTAGAAGTACCGACCGGCCGGCGTCGTCGCCGACGGCGGTTTCGCGAGCTCGAGCGGCTCGAAACCGCCCATGTCGTTCACGAGCGTCTGGTACGCCGAGTCGAGCGCGCGCCAGAGCTCGCGGTCTTCGGACGGCGACGGCCATGCTGCGAGCAACTCATCCCGGTCCACCTCGGCGATCGCGAGCCTCTCGAAGATCGCCGGGAGCGCGTCGCGATCGGGCAGCGCGAAGGTCACGCCATGACGCTAGTCGAGGCGGGCTACGGCGCCCTCGTCGGACTCGGGCTCGGGCGCGGTCCGATGCCGAACAGCTGGCCCACGAAGTTCGTCGCGCCGACGACGATGGTCGTCGCCGAGACCATCCCCGTGCTGTCGGTCGTCCCGACCACGGTGACCTGGTCGCCGACCTTGAGGTCTGAGAGCTTCACGTCGGCTTCGGTGGTCTTCACCATCCGGGTGTTCCCGCCCACGAGGACGATCTCCGAGGTCGTCGCCGGTGACGCCGACGCCTGCGCGCCGGGTGCGCCCTGACCGCGGTCCACCGCGGCTACGGTGATCGATCCGTCGTTCACCGCGAGGATCCGGCCCGTCACCGGCTGCTGTCCGGCGACCGCTCCGGTCCCCGCGCCGCCGCCACCGCCGAAGCCGCCGCGTGCACCCGTCCCGCCGCGCGCGCCGCTCGTCCCGGTGGCGCCGGCCGTGGCCGAGGCGCTGGCCTGTGCCTTGTCGTAGGTCATGCCGGCCGCGAATCCGCCGCCCGCGAGCGCGATCGCCGCGACGGCGCCGATGACGATCTGTGGTGTTCTCATCTTGAACTCCTTGGCTATTCGTACCTGAGCGCTTGGATCGGGTGGAGACGCGCGGCGCGCATCGCGGGGTAGAGGCCGAATACCACACCGATCGCGACGGAGACGCCGACCGCGATGACGACGGTGCCCGTGGTGATGAGGAGCGGGAGGCTCGCCGCCTGCGGGATGCGATGGACCACTTCGGTGATCGCCCATCCGAGGAGGATCCCGATGACGCCGCCGAGTCCGGTCAGCGCGACGGCCTCGATGAGGAACTGGTTCAGGATGTCGCCGCGCCGCGCGCCGACGGCCTTGCGGATACCGATCTCACGGGTCCGCTCGTTCACCGACACGAGCATGATGTTCATGATCCCGATGCCGCCGACGAGCAGCG
>DATBKH010000121.1:0-4085 GCA_036555955.1 Candidatus Limnocylindria bacterium
AAGCTCGTGGCGAGCGGCCGCGCGAACAAGGAGATCGCGGCGACGCTCGGCATCAGCGAGCGCACCGTGAAGACGCACATCTCGAACATCTTCAGCAAGCTCGAGCTGACCGATCGCACGCAGGCCGCGCTGTACGTCCACAATCGCGGACTGCTCGAAAAAGACCCCATCCGCTAGCGCGCGCGACCGGCGCGTCCTTAGAGTGCCGTCGTTGGCCGATCTCGGCACGGTCGCGATGATCTTTCCCCTGTTCAACGAGGCCCATGCGATCGGCCGCCTGGTGGGCCGCGTGCCGCCGGAGATCGCCGAGACGATCGTCGTCGACGACGGCTCCGACGACGGTGGCCCCGAGCTCGCGCGCGCAGGCGGCGCGCGCGTCATCACGCAGGGGCGCCGCCGCGGCGTCGGCGCGGCGATCCGGACCGGCATCGAGGCCGCGCGGGCCGGCGGCCACGGCGCGGTCGTCATCCTCGCGGCGAACGGCAAGGACGATCCGATGGAAGCGACACGCCTCATCGACGAGCTGCGTCGCGGGTACGACTACGTGCAGGGCTCGCGGTTCCTCGCGGAGGGCGGACGCAGCCTCAATCTGCCGCGCGGCCGCGATCTCATGATCCGCGGCTACACCTGGGTCTTCGGCGTGCTCACCGGCTTTCGCGGCACGGACGTGACGAACGGCTTCCGCGCGTATCGGCTGTCACTGCTCGACGATCCGCGCATCCGCATCGGCCAGGCCTGGCTCGACCGCTACGAGCTCGAGTACTACGTGCACTGGAAGGCGATCACGCTCGGATATCGCGTCGTCGAGGTCGGAGTGTCGAAGACCTACCCGAAGGGCGGGGGCAACTACTCCAAGATCCGGCGCGTCCGCGACTGGTGGAGCATCGTCCGTCCGACGCTGCTCCTCTGGCTCCATCTGAGGAGCTGACGGCCGAGGTCTTCGAGCCGCGCACGCCATAGGTACGCGAGCGCCGCGCCGAGGACGGCGACGCCGAGCGCGAAGAGCGGCGTTTTCACCGGCGTCGAGCGGTACTCCGCCGTGACGAAGTGCTGGCCGCCATCGAGGGCCACGCCGACGAAGCTCGGCGAGACCATGAAGGTCGGCGTCTCGGCCCCGTCGACGATCACGTGCCAGTTCGGGTGATACGTCAGCTTCAGCACGAGCGTCGACGGGTTCGGGCACGACACGAGGAGATCGAGCCGGCTGGATTGCACGCGCTCGTACGCGTACGACGGCGTGGCGCACGCCTGTGCCCCCGGCCCGAGCTCGGTCGTGCCGGGCGCGGGGAAGTCGAAGCGGTGGAAGCGCAGCGAGGCCACGTCGGCGCCGTTGAACCACGGACGGTTCACCGCGAAGAGCGAACGTTGCGACGGCATCGCCTGCCGGTCGATGAGCTCGCCGTACGTCGCGTAGCCCGTCGTGGGCGCGGCGTAGAGGACGTACCGGGGCGTGCGGACGATGGGCCGGAGGAAATCGGGCATCGCGGTCGCGGCCGGCGCGACCACGTAGCGCACGTCGAGCAGCTGGTACTCGGCGGGCATGTCGATCGCGAAGGCCCAGATGAGATCGGCGTTCAACGAGAGGCTCGAGTAGGGCGCGGCGACGACAGGGACGCGATTGAAGACGAGCACGTCGCTGAAGCGGACCGAGTTGAACGGGATATCGAAGTTCATGCGCGGTCCGTAGCCGGTGCTGCGCAGACCCGCGAACACGCGGCCGGGTGGCTGCGAGCGGAGCGCCGCGAGGATCGTCCGCGCGTCCGCGTCGGCGTCGATCGCGTCGTCCGTCTGTCGCATCCACGTCGCGTTCGCCGCGTAGAAGCCGGCACGTTCGGCCATCGCCGGCGCCAGCAGGACGAGCGCGGCGGCACCGGCGAGCGCCAGCCGGCGCGGGTCGGCGGTGGCGCGCGTGCGCTCGATCGCCCAGGCCGCTCCGATGCCGATGAGCACGATGGCGAAGAGCTCGACGCTGCCGATGAAGCGGTGCAAGAGAAGGCCGTCGTGCATCGGGAAGAGCTGCACCAGAGGGCCGAGCGTCGGCTTGCCGAAGTAGAGCACGAGCCACACCGCGAACAGGCCGAGGGCCGTACGCGCGAGGGCGGTGCGCACGATCGCGGCGCCGACGATCCCGAGCCCGACGAGCAGCGTGATGACCGGCAGCCGGCCGTGATCCATGAGATCGCCCGTGACGAGCCACCCCAGGATCGCCGGCGCGCCGTAGCTGTCGTACTTCTCCGGCTGCAGGTACGGGCTCGCGCCGAGGAACGCGGGCTGGGCGATGAACGGCAGCCAGAGCCAAGCCGTCATGAGACCCGACGGCACCGCGGCGGCGGCCAGACGCGCGAGGCGGCGGACGAGGTCGCCTCGGTCGACCGCGCCAAGAAGCGCCATCAGACCGAGGGTGATCGCCATCATGTACGCGTAGATGAGGTGCGTGAGCGCCAGCGCCGCCACCGCGCACGCGAGCACGACGACGTCCGACCATTTCCGCGAGCGCAGCGCGGACCAGCCCAGCGCGATCGTGACGAACGAGAGATGCATCGCCGCGAGCTGCGTGAACATCCCGAACCCACGCCAGATGTAGCTGTCGTAGTCGAAGCCGTAGCGGAAATCGCCGGAGAGCAGCGGGGCCGCGGCCGACGCGATGGCCGCGCCGAGCACCGCGATGCCCATCCGCCGCAGTGACCAGAAGACGGTCAGCGGCAGCCCGACGAGGAGCGCGTAGCGCACGGCGTTGAACACCGTGAGCAGGTCGAAGACGCCGAAGAGCGCGCGGTGCAGCAGCACGACGAGCAGCGCGGGCAGCGGCTGGTAGTAGATGAACCACGGGAATCCGAGCTCGAGCTGGGGTACCCAGTGGTCGAGCACGTTCTCGCCGTTCGCGAGCGCCTCGCTCGCGCGCTGGATGAGGAGGAAATGCGTCGCGTCGTCGTTGTTGCTCGGCACCGCGATCGTGAGCTCGGGGAGGAGCGCGATCGCGGTGAAGAGCGTCGGCACGAGGACGATGACCGCGGCGACGATCGTGCCGAGGTCGGGTCGGCGGGTCAGGGCCCGTCCTCTGGTGGAGCCGCGGCACCCGGCTCGCGACGATCGGCGCGCGAGCGAAGGAGGGCGACCTCCTGCGCGAGCTTCTTCAGCTGCTGCGCCTGCTCGGAGAGCTTCACCGAGAAGTGGATCGCGATCGCGGTGAGGAAGAGGATGCTGAGTAGGAAGAGCGGCGCGGTCAGCGTGACCGCGTCGAGCGCGCGCGCGACGAGACGAAGCCCGTCCTGCCAGAGCGCCGCGACGAGCGTGAGCAGGCCGACGAGGAACCACATCGCGCCGTAGTTCTCGCCGAGGCGGCGGCGATAGATGAGCACGAGGATCGACAGGAAGAGGAGCGCCGCCGCCACGACCGCCGCGGCCTGCTGGAGCGGCGTGAGCTGGAGTGGGACGAGCGCGGCCGGGTCGGTCATACCGACGAGCGCTGCTCGCGACGGCCGCGGAGCGCGGCCATCACCGAGGCCAGCGCGACCTTGTACGCGTAGTAGAGCGGTCGCAGCCCGCTGTGCATCGACGTGCCGCCCGTCCGCTCGCGCACGCGGGCCGGGATCTCGACGATGCGGATGCCCGCGAAGCGGAGCCGGATCAGGACGTCCATGTCCGGGTAGTCGGCGGGAAACTCGTCGGAGGCGAGCAGCGCCAGCGCTCGCCGATCGAATGCGCGGAAGCCGCTCGTGGGATCGGTGCAGGTGATGCCCGCGAGCGCGCGACCGAGACGGCGGAGCGTCGCGCTGCCGACGCGACGCACGAGCGGCATCGCCGACGGCCGGCCGTTCAGAAAGCGCGAGCCGAGCGCGATGTCGGCGCGACCCTCGCGGATGACCTGGAGGAGCTCGGGCGCGAGCGATGCGTCGTGCTGTCCATCGCCGTCGATCTGCACCGCTCGTTCGTAGCCGTTGCGGAGCGCGTAGAGATACCCGGTGTGCAATGCGGCGCCGTAGCCGAGGCGGTACGGATGCGTCACGACGTCCGCCCCCGCGCTGCGAGCGACGGCCTCGGTGTCGTCGTGCGAGCCGTCGTTGATGACGACCACGTCCAAGTCG
>DATBKH010000122.1:0-2546 GCA_036555955.1 Candidatus Limnocylindria bacterium
GTGCGCTCGCCCGTCGGCGGTCGGGAACCGCCAGCCCTCGCAGAGGAGGCGGCCGCCCCACTGCAGCGACGCACCGGGCTCGCGGAGATCCTCGATGCCGGCGTACGCGGGAACGACGCGCGCGATCTCGGCGCGGATCGCCTCGGCCGATCCCAGGCCGATGCGGTCCGCGAGCTCGGGACGCACGCGGCGCGCGAGATCGGCGAAGATCTCCCACTCCGCGCGCGCTTCGGCCGGACGCGGCCCCGGGATCTCGGGGCTGAACACGACGCGCCGCTCGGTCGTCGTTTCGGTGCCACCGCCGGGTTGCTCGTAGCGCGTCATCGCCGGGAGCAGGAGCACCTCCCCACCGTCGGCGAGCATCTGCGGCGACAGCACGATGTCCTGGTGGACGCGAACCGGGGTGCGCTCGAGAGCGGCCCGGACCGCCGCCGGATCCGGAAGCGTCTCGAGGAAGTTCCCTCCGCTCGACCAGAGCACGTCGATCTCGCCGCGGCCGGCGGCCTCGACCATCTCCGCCGCGGTGAGGCCCGGAGCGTCCGGGACCGCGAAGCCGTAGCGCCGGCCCAGGACGGCCGATGTCGCCGCGGTGATCGGAGCGCCGCCGGGCAGCGCGGTCGCGTACGCGCCCATCTCCGCGCCGCCCTGCACCCCCGAGTGCCCGCGGATCGGCATGAGCCCGGAGCCGATGCGACCCACATTCCCGCGCGAGAGCGCGAGGTCGACGATCGCTTGGACGTTGTCCGTTCCGCAGACGTGCTGCGTGACGCCCATCGACCACACCAGGACCGCGGACCGCGCTTCGCGGTACATCCGCGCGAAAGCGCGAAGCTCGCCGGGGGTGCTGCCCGACAGGTCCGCGAGGTCGTCGAGCGTCACTCCCGCGAGCAGGGCACGAAGCTCGTCGAACCCGCTGGTGTATCGGGCGATGAAGGCGTCGTCGGTGCCGCCTTCGTCGCAGAGGATCTTCAGCACCCCGCGCAGGAACGCGACGTCTCCTCCGGTGTGCACCGGGAAGAACGCGTCGGCGATCCTCGTTCCGAAGAGCGCGCTCTCCAGGCTCGAGGGCACCCAGTAGTGCTCGAGACCGGGCTCGCGCAGCGGATTCACAACGGCGACCTTCGTGCCGCGCTTGCGTGCGAGGTACAGGTACTTCATGAACACGGGCTGCGCGTTCGCGACGTCGGCGCCGATGAGGACGACGAGGTCGCTCTCGATGACGTCTCGATACGAGCAGGTCGTCGCGGCGACGCCGATCGCCGAGCGCAGCGCGGCCGTCGACGGGGCGTGGCAGACACGCGCGGCGTTGTCGATGTTGTTCGTCCCGATGAGGCGCGCGACCTTCTGCGCCGCGTAGTACGTCTCGTTCGTGAGCCCGCGAGCGGTCAGGTAGAAGGCGATCCGCTCCGCGCTGCTCGCGCGCATGCGCGCGGCCGCGAGATCGAGCGCTTCGTCCCAGCTGACACGCCGGAAGCCGCGGTCCCCGCGGCGCCTGAGCATCGGATACGCCAGCCGGCCGAGCTCCCGCAGCCCGCGGGCCGATCGGGGCAGGCTCGCGACGTCCTCGAGGGCGGCGGGGTCGAGGGCACGCGCCGTGTTCAGCTTCAGAAGGTCGAGCCTGGTCGTACAGAGATGGATCCCGTCCATGGTCCAGTCGTGGAAGCCCGAGACCCCCAGCGCGCATCCGTCGCAGACGCCCCGCGTCAGGATCCGCCACGCGTACGGAAGGTCGTGCCGGTTGTCCCAGACGGTGCGAAGGATCTCGAGGTAGTGATTCGGCTTGGTCCGTCCGATCCCGTACGGGATCGGACTCACCCACAGGCGCGGCCGCACCGCGCTGAGTCTAGGTCGCGGAATTCGCGTCGCGCGGCACGCGTTGTCGGAAGCGATGGACGTCGCGGAGCTTCGCCGCGCGAAGGACGAGTACTTCGGGCACGCGCACGATTCGCCGCTCACGGTCGACCAGCGGCGCGACTTCGCGGGACTCCGCTACTTCGATCCCGACCCCGCGTTCCGCTTCACCGTCACGCTCGATCCGACCGGGGGCGGCGCCGTCGAGGAGATCGAGCAGAGCGACGGCTCGGTCGATCATCTCCGTCGCGCCGGCACCGTCCGCTTCGACGTCGCGGGCGAGCGGGTCGGCGTCGTCGCGTTCGAGCAGGGCGATGAGCTCTTCATTCCGTTCCGCGACGCGACGAGCGGCGCCGAGACCTACGGCGCGGGGCGCTACGTCGAGGCGGAGCCGCTCGGCGATGGCCGGTTCGACCTCGACTTCAACCGCGCGTACAACCCGTACTGCGCGTACAACGACGCGTGGCGCTGCCCGCTGCCGCCGCGGGAGAACTGGCTGACCGTCGCGATCCGTGCCGGCGAGCGCACCTTCCACTAGCCGCCGACCCGGCCGTCTAGAGTTCGAGCGATGGCCGAGACCGTGACGCTGAGCATGGAGTCCCGCGGCGTGGTCGGGATCACCATCGCCCGGCCCGAACGCAAGAACGCTTTCGACGCGTCGTTGATCGCCGAGCTGACCGCGGCGATCGGCCGCG
>DATBKH010000123.1:0-7977 GCA_036555955.1 Candidatus Limnocylindria bacterium
GGCGGATCGCCGCGCGCGGCGCTAGAGGTGCGCCGACGCTCCGACGACGAGGAGGCCGGCGGCGTCGCGCGCGATCGCATCGCTCATCTACGGCCTCCTGCGGTTTCGTCGACCAGCTCGGTCGCGCGCACAGACTAGCGGCGCGTCCCCCGTGGCATCAAGCGCGGCCCGTCACGGTGAGGGCGTCGGGCGCTGCGGGCGTGCAGGGAACGCCGGCACGACGAGATCCTGGCCGTAGATCTTCGAGCGCGGTGTGTCGTCGAGGAACTTCGTGATACCTCTGGCGATGGCGTCCGCGAGCACGTCGGGGTGGTCGAGCATGAGCGCGCGGTCGGCATCGTTCGACACGTAGCCCATCTCGAGGATCACCGCGGGTGTGTGCGCGGCCACCGCGTGCTGGAAGCGGCTCCAGTTGAACGCGTAATAGCCCCGCATGTTGGAGGTGATGTGAGCCGCGTCGTAGTCGAGGCCCGTCGCAGCCCCGAACGCGTCCTTGACGTCGTTCAGGAGCGCGTCCTCGTACGGGCCGCGGCGCGACCCGTGCGCCATCTTGAAGCCGCTGATCTCGCCGACGCCGTCGCTGTCGGCATGCAGCGCGACGAAGGCGTCGGCCGCGTAGCCGACCGGGATCGTCGTCGGCAAAAGGTCGACCGCGATGCCCCTCGTGTTCAGGATGACGGCGACCCGCTGCGCGACGTCGAGGTTGATCTCCAGCTCCGTGACGCCCTCCCACGCCGCGCCGGTCTGCGGGATGAGGCGCCGGAGCTCGTCGGGCGCCTCGTCGCTCTTCCAGTGGCCGGCCTGGATCGCGACCCGCCGCGGCCCGGTGGGAGCGTTCTTCGGGACGGGGATGCGTATGGTGCTCGTCGCGTTCGGACCCGCGGACGGCCCCGGCGCCTGGACGATCACGCCACCCGGGGGCGCGGCCGCGGACCAGGGATCGTCGGGGTCGTCGGGGTCGCTGCCGATCATGCCGAGAGGCGCGCCGGCAGGGACGTAGTTCGGATCGGCCGCGATGCCGGCGAACGGACCGACGTGGACGTCGCCGATCTGAACTCCGGAAAGGGCCGCGTTCGCGACGAGGGCCACGACCGTGACGAGCGCCGCAACGGCGACCGCGGCCGGGAACGCCCGTTTCAGGGCTCCGTCCTCACCGCCGCATTCTCAGGCCACGACGACCTCTCCGACCCACTTGATCCATAAGAATCCGCGAAGACCCGGTGCGACGAGACGGACCGGATAGCCGTGGCCCGGGGCGAGCGGTTCTCCGCCGACGTGCGTGGCGAGGATCGCCCGTCCGCTCTCCGAGCGATCGAACGCCCAGCGATGACCGGTGACGGAGACGACCTCTACACGTGTCGCGCCCGCGGCCACGCCCGCGCGAGCGAGCACTTCCTCGAGTCCCACACCGGTCCAGACCTGCTCCGTCCACCAGCCACCGGTGCAGTCGAGCACAACGGATGCCTCGCGCCGGGGCAGCGCGAGGATGTCGGCATAGCGCAGCGAGACCTGCGTCGACGCGTCGTCGCCGCCGCGCACGACAAGCCGCCAGGACGCGAGGTCGATCGTGGGCACGGTGTCGAAGCTCCAGATCGTGACGGGGAACGAGTTGCCCGTGAACGACCCGGCGTGCCGGGAACCGGTGGCGCGGCGCGCGAGGCCGAGGCGATCGAGTGCCGCGCTGCCGGCGAAGGAGACCGCCAGGAGACCCATGCCGCGGAGGGCCGCGCGACGGCCCGCGAGGCTGACGAGCCGCGGCCGTGACTCCGCGCGCATCAGCGCGTGGACGGCGACGAGCGCTCCGGCGCCCAGACCCGCGAAGACATGGAGGTTCAGCGCCGAGTACGCGAGCGGACGATCGAACGAGACGAGTCCCGCGGTCCACGCGACACCCAGGACGAGGGCCAGGACGGCGAGGATCGCGGTGGCGATCCCGACCCAGACCGATGCGCTGGGCCCGCGCCGCCGCAGGGATCGGCGCGCCATCGCGTACTTCCACACGAGCGCCGCGGCCAGGGCGATGCCCGCGACGCGATGTGCGAGGACGAGCGGCCCCGCGGTGGTGTCCGGGATGAGCCAGGCGGCAACGCCGGTGGCGAGCAGCATCACGACGGCGACGAGGAGCGTGAGGTTCACCAGACGCCGTGGCACTCCGGCGATGCTAGATCGGCCCGCGCTGGCAGACTGACGCCATATGACCGGCCCTGATCTCGTGATCGTGAGCGAAGACCCGCTGAATGCGGAAACGAGGCTCGACCTCGTCGACGGACGCGTCGTCGCCGCGGGCCGCCACTACGTGCGGACGCACTTCGCTCTCCCGAGCGCGCCGGACCGCATCGTCCTCGACGGCGCCGTGCGCGCGACGCGCGAGATCACCCTGGACGAGGTCCGCGGATCGGCGAACCGGACGATCGATGTGACCCTCGAATGCGCGGGCAACGGTCGGCGATTCCTGGACCCGCCCGTGCCCGGCGAGCAATGGGCGCTGGGCGCGGTCGGCAACGCCACCTGGACGGGTGTCTCGCTGGGCGAGCTTGTTCGCGGCAACGTCCTTCCGAGCGCGACGGAGCTCCTCTTTCGCGGCGCGGACGAAGGCACTCCAAAGGATCTCGGCCGCCGGATCGCCTACGAACGATCGCTCCCCCTCGCGACCGCGCTCGCCGGGGACGTGCTCGTCGCGTACGAGATGAACGGCGCGCCGATCCCCGCGGAGCACGGCGGTCCGCTGCGGCTGATCGTCCCGGGGTGGTACGGGATGGCTTCGGTGAAGTGGCTCGCGCGCATCACCGCCCTGGAGCGGCCGTTCGCGGGCTTCTTCCAGACGGACCGCTACGTCATCGAGGGCCGTCCGCTCCGGAGTATCGAGCCGCGCGCGGTCATCACGCGCCCGGCGGACGGCGCCCGCGTGCCTTCGGGCCACGTCGCGGTACGTGGCTACGCCTGGTCCGGACACGCGCCGATCGCGCGTGTCGAGCTGAGCGACACGAGCGGAGCGGCGCTCGGCTCGTGCGATCTGGCCGACGACGCGAGCCCGTACGCCTGGCGTGCGTTCCGCATCGCCGCCGAGCTCGGACCGGGCGAGCACGAGATCGTCGCGCGTGCCACCGATCGCGCCGGGAACACACAGCCGACGGCGCCACGGTGGAACGCGCTCGGATACGCGAACAACGCCGCGCGACCGGTGCGGCTCCGCGTCGGTTAGGCGGCGGCGACCTCCAGGTAGCCCGCGACCTCGTCGAGCAGCGCGGGAACGCGCGCCGCGACGTCGGGCAGGAGCGCCTGCGCGGCAACGATGTTCGACTCCGCCCCGGAATGCGGATTGAGGCGGCCATCGTCGATGCCGTCGGCTACGCGTCCGTTCACGCGGTCGTAGACCGGAGCGTGGGCGGTGTTGCGACCGTCGAACCACGCTCGCGCGTCCTCCCGAAGCCGCGCGTAGCGGGGGTCGCCCGTGGCCTGGTGAAGACGATCCATCACGTACACCGCGGCGGCCACGCCGTACGGCTGCACGGTCCGCTCGGGGAAAGCCCGCTCGATCCGCGGGACGAGCACGAGCTCGGCGCTGCGGCGCGCGATCGCCAAAAGCTCGGGGCGATCGAGCACGATCGCGGCCTCCGCGAGCACGCCCTCCTGGATGTGCCCCCAAAGGTGTGGCGTCTTCTCGTCCGGTGCGTTGAGGAGGACCTCGCCGCTACGCGATTCGGCGATCTCGTCGCACCACCGATCGATCATTTCGCGCACGACCGGCGTGAGCCCGCCGCGAATGAGGTCGAGCGCTCCCAGGACATGGATGGAACGAACGTCCGCGGGCACGGCGTGCTCGGTCGCGAACGCGAACCCGCGCGCGAGAGGAAGAGCCACACGCTCGTCGCGCAGCGCGAGGTGCGCCTTCGCGAGCGCACGCACGGCTCGCGCCTGCCAGAAGGTCCCGCCGGGATACGACGTCGGTCCCTCCGTGTTGATCGTCCCCTCGTGGTCGCGGATGAAGTTGTGGAACCGGCCGTCCTCGAGCTGCATGTACAGCACGAAATCGACGAGCCCGGAGGCCCACTCGAGGAGCCGGCGATCGGACGCGTCGCGGTAGAGATCGATGAGCAGGACGACCGCGCGCGCGGCATCGTCGACGCACGCCACGCCCTCGAAGCCCTGATCGCGGGCGGCCAGGGCGAAGTCCTCGTCGTTGGCGTAGACGCTCAGCGCGACCGCGCCACGCCCGGCGAGCGGGACCGGGCGCGTCAGGCGAGCGAGCTGTCGGATCATCGCGGCACGGCAGCGAGGCTGCCGATGATCTCCTTCACCGAGAAGTCCGCCGCCGCGACGCACGAGTCGGCGGCGCCGTAGTACATGCGGACGCGATCGTCGCCGAGCGGCACGACGCCGCACGAGAAGATCGTGTCGTTGAAGAGACCGAGACGCTCGTACGCAGTTCCGGGCGCGAGGATCGGCGCGGGCGAGCGGGCGAGCACCTTCCGCGGGTCGTCGGCATCGAGGAGCACCGCGCCCATCGCGTAGCGGTGATTCCGGTTCACGCCGTGGTACAGCTCGAGCCAGCCCTCGCGGGTCCGGAAGGGCACGGCCGACGCGCCCGTGCGCAGCTCGTCCCAGTTCTCCCACCGCGGAAGGCAGATGGTCTCGTGGCCGCCCCACTCCACGAGGTCGTCCGAGAACGCGATCCAGATCCCGAAGATGCGGCTGAAGGACTGGGGCATCGGCCGGGTGAGCGCCACGTATTTGCCGCCGACGCGCTCGGGGAAGATGACGACGTCCTTGTGGTCCGGCAGGAAGACGACGCCGCGGCGCTCGAACGTGGTGAAGTCACGCGTGGTCGCGAGGCTCGTCGTGATGCCCCACCGCGAGACGGACACGTAGGTGATGTAGAAGCGGTCGTCGATGAACGTGATGCGCGGGTCCTCGACCCCGTATTCCTCCACGGCCTTCTCCGGCGAGATCGACGGCACCTTGTCGATCTCGAACCGCACCCCATCGCGGCTCCGGGCCACGCGCAGGTGGCTCATCTGCGCGAGGTAATCGGTGTAGCCCTCGTTCGTGACGCCGAGGATGCCGGTGGTGTTGCGGTAGCGGATCGAGCGCGGATCCCGGAGGTCGAGGCCGGGAAGGTTCTTCGGGATGTACGCGACGACCACGCGCGGACGGTCGCCCGCCGTGTCGAGGAAGCACATGCCGATGACGTCGTGCTTCGTATAGCCGGGCGGGAGCGGACGGAGCTCCGGGTGCGGCCCGTCGAGATCGAGCGTCATTGCGTCGGACGGCGGATCGATATCGCTCCGCGGCCGCTCGGCGACGCGCAACAGCAGGATCGTCTCGCCGTTGAGCTGAGCCGTCGCGGCGTTGAAGACGGAGACGACCTCGAGCTCCGGCTGCGACGGCTTGACGTCGCGGGCGGTGATGAGAGGGTTTTCGCGGAGACGCTGGCCGAGTGCGGCGGTGCGATCTATCCGTGCCGTCGTCATGCGCTGTGCAGGGGGCTCTCGGCTTCGGTCTCTTCCGCTGCTTCCGGCTCCGGCGCGGGCTCAGCCTTCGCCGCTTCGAGGACCTCGCGAGTGAGCGCGAGCACGCGCCGGCCGACGTTCGGCCAGGCCATTTCCTTGCCGTACTCGTACGCTCGCGCCTCGAGCTCGCGCTTCAGCGCGGCGTCGCCGAGGATCGCGAGCACGGCGCGCGCGAGACCCTCCGGATCCCGGACGTCGACGAGAAGACCGCGGCCGTCGGCGAGCGCCTCGGCCGCATGCAGGTAGCGCGTCGACACGATCGCCTTGCCCGCACCGAGCGCGTACGCGAGCGTGCCGCTCGTGATCTGGTTCAAGTCGAGGTAGGGCGTCACGTACACATCCGTCGCGAGAAGGTAATCGACGATCTCGCGCTGCGTCAGGTACTGGTTGACGAATTGGACGTGCTCGGCCATACCGAGACCCGCGATCGAGCTCGCGAGCTCGTTGCGGTAGCGCTCGCCCTCTTTGCGCAAGAGCTCGGGGTGCGTCTGCCCGACGATGAGGTACAGCGCGTTCGGATGCCGCGCCACGATGGACGGCATCGCGGCGATCATGTGCTCCAGTCCCTTGCGCGGATCGACGAGACCGAACGTCGAGATGATCGTCCGCTGCTCCATGCCGAGCTGCCGCTTCAAACGGTGCCGTCCGCGCGGCACGATCGCGGGCATGCCGTGCTGGATGACCTCGGGTCGCTTCGCGACGCCGTATACGTCGCGGAGCAGCCGCGCGGCCGTCTCCGCCATGACGACGATGACCGTGCTGCGCTCGGCGATCTGACGCACCGACTCCCGCATCCACGGATCGGGCTGCGGAAGGACCGTGTGCAGCGTGGTGATCACCGGCTTGTGCAGCTCGTTCAGGAGGGCGACGGCGTGGTCCTCGTACCGCCCCTCCGGCCAGACGCCGTACAGCCCGAACTCGTGCTGGAGGTTCACGACGTCGACGTTCGACTGGTCGATCGCCCGACCGACGGCGCGGTAGCTCTCGACGTCGCCCTGCCGGATGCGCCACTTCACGTCGGGTCCGTACGCGCGGGCCGCGTTCGGCTCGTCGATCGCGGCAGCCACACAACGAAGCTCTGGGTCGGCCGCCTTTACAGCGGCGATGAGGTCGGCCGTGAAGGTGGCGATGCCGCAGCGCCGGGGTACGGCTGAGGCGACAAAAGCGATCCGCATATGACCATCTTGCTGTATCAGCGCTTGCTCGTCCGGACGCAGGGCGGAGGCCGGCCACAGGGGGATCTTCGAGGCCACGCCGCGGTCCGGAGCAGAAGGCGTGCCCTCCAAATTCAGTCTTCTCGCGATTCGGGAAGGCTCGCGTTCCGCCACGCCGTGAATCCACCGCGCAGGTTCGTCACCTCACGACCGGACTGCTCGACGATGCTCGCCGCGAGGCTCGAGCGATTGCCGCCGCCGCAGTAGAAGACGAGCGGACGCGTGCCGGGCAGCTCGTCCTGTCGCGCGCCGATCTGCTCGAACGGGATGTGGATCGCGCCGGGGGCGTGCCCGGCACGCCACTCCGAGTGGTCGCGCACGTCGACGAGGAGCGCGCCGCCGGCGGCACGCTCGGCCGCCGACCGCGGATCGAGCTGCTCGATCGCGAGCGGAGACTCGTCCGCGTTCGGCTCGGATGACGCGTATCCGAGGACGTTGTCGTAGCCGATGATGGCGAGCTGCGCCCGTAGCCGTTCGGCCTGCTCGGCGTCCGGCGTCAAGATGACGATCGGCGCGCCGAACGGGACGCTCGCACCGACACGTGCGGCGAACGAGTCGTTCGCGACGACGTTGAGCGCACGCGGGCGGTGCCGCGCTCCGAAGAGATGCGGCGGCCGCGGGTCGACGCGCACCGCCTCCGCGGGGATGTCACGCAGGTACGGCAGCGGTCCGCGCGAGGCGAGGGCCGCGCCTTTCGCGTTCAGCGCGCGGACGTGTCGGTAGTACGCCGGCGCGACCGGGAGATCCTCGGCGATCGCGTCGCGGAACGCCGCATACGCGCCGATGGCCGCATGCGCGATGCGGTTGTGAAGCCGCTCGAAACCGAGGGTCGTCCAGCGCGATCCGGCCACGTCCGCCGCGCAGGCGCTGCCGCCTCCATGCGTCGGGAAGACGGCGACGTAGTCGGGGAGCGGGAGCACGCGCTCGCGCAGCGTGTCGTAGGCGGCGCGCGAGAGCTCCTCGACGCGTTCGCCGCCGAGCAGATCGACGCGCGCTATCTGTCCGACGAGGAGCGCGCCGCCGGAGAAGAGGAACTGCGGATCATCGCTGCGCCGGAGGTCGGCGACGAGGTAGGCGACGTGCTCCGGCGTGTGCCCCGGCGTCGGAACGCAACGTACCGAGAGCGCGCCAACCATGACGACGTCGCCGTCCGGATGCGAGCGGTGCGGGTAGTCGAGCTCCGCTCGGTCTCCGGCATGGACGGCGATCGGCCGCACGTCGGCGAGCGCTCGCGAACCCGAGACGTAGTCGTT
>DATBKH010000124.1:0-24855 GCA_036555955.1 Candidatus Limnocylindria bacterium
GCGCTCGAGTACGTGCGCGCCGTCGTCAGCGCGGCGCGCGGCCGCGGGATGCACGCCACCGCCGTGGGCGTCGAGGACGAGGCGACGTGGCAGCTTCTCGCCGGGATCGGATTCTCGTCGGCGCAGGGCTACCTCATCGCGGCGCCGATGCCGCCGGCGCAGCTCGCGGAGTGGCGCGCGGCTCGCGTGTGAGCGCCGCCGCATCGCTCGCGCGGGGGCTCGCGTGACGCCGCGGGTCCTGCCGCAGGGGCGGGGGCCCCTGTCCGCGAAGCGGGCTCGGGGCCGCGGCTTGGAATCCCGCCGGGCGCCCGCGACCATCGCCCTCGCTCTCCGTGTCATCTCGTGCTCCGCGCCTCCAGCGGCCGGCTCGCCAGCGCGCACGACGGTGATCCCCATACCGACGACACCGCCACCTTCGTCGGCGAGCCCGACGGCCACGCCGTCGCCGCGTGTCGGGCCGGCGGTCGTCGAGAACGTGCAGCTCGTGGCAACGGGACTCACAGCTCCCTGGGCGATCGATCTGGCGCCGGACGGGCGGCTCTTCGTCACGGAGCGCGGCGGTCGGGTACGGATCGTCCAGCTCGGGCCGGGCGGCGGGCTGCGGCCGGATCCGTGGGCAACCCTGCCGGCGAGCACCTCGCGCGACGGCGAGAAGGGCCTGCTCGGACTCGCGCTGGATCCCGACTTCGCGCGGACCGGCTTCGTCTATCTCTACTACACGTACGCCTCTGGCGGCGCTTCGCGGAACAAGCTCGTGCGCATGCGCGATCAGGGCGGACGCGGGACCGAAGAGACGGTGCTGCTCGACGGCATCCCCGGCAATGACAATCACGACGGCGGCCGCGTGAAGTTCGGTCCGGACGGAAAGCTCTACGTCACCACGGGCGACGCCGAGAACGGCGCGAACGCTCAGAACCCCTCGTCGCTCGCGGGCAAGGTCCTGCGGCTGAACAGGGACGGGACGATCCCTGCGGACAATCCACTCCCGGGGTCGCCGGTGTATTCGCTCGGTCACCGCAACGTGCAGGGCATCGCGTGGCATCCCGACACCGGCGCGCTGTACGAGACGGAGCACGGCCCGTCGAATCCCTTCCCGGACTGCTGCAACGACGAGGTGAACCTCATCGTCGCCGGCGCGAACTACGGCTGGCCGACCGTACGTGGCGCACCCGGCGACGCGCGATTCCGCGATCCGCTCCTCGACAGCGGTCGCGTCGAGACGTGGGCGCCCTCGGGCGCGGCGTTCGCCACGCGCCCCGGTCCGCTGCGCGGCTCGCTCGTCTTCGCGGCGCTCCGTGGCCAGCATCTGCACCGGGTCGTTTTCGGCGCCGATGGACGCACCGTCGTGTTCCACGAAAAGCTCCTCGTCAACCAATACGGCCGTCTGCGTGACGTGTTCGAGATCGCGAGCGGCGAGTTCCTCGTGCTCACGTCGAACCGTGACGGGCGTGGCCAGCCGACCGCGGACGACGATCGCGTGCTGCTCGTGACGCTCCGCTAGCTGCGTTGGTCCCGCAGCGGCCGTTTCAGCGTGCGCGGGTGAGACAATTGACGTGTCATGGAGATCGCTCAGCTGGGTCGAGTGCTCGCGCTGATGGGCGCGATCCTGCTCGTCCTGGGCGCGGTCTTCATGTTCTCGGACCGGATCCCGTTCATCGGGCGCCTTCCCGGGGACATCGCGGTGCGTGGTGATGGCTGGACCGTGTACGCGCCGCTCGCGACCTCGATCGTGCTGAGCGTCCTACTGACCCTGGGCCTGAGCCTCGTGGCCTGGCTACGGCGATAAGGAGACCCAAGTGACCGAAGAACAGAAGAAGACCCCCGTCGTTGCCGAGGCCGAGAAGCAGGAGAAGATCCTGAACGCGCTTCAGTCCGTGCTGGACCCCGAGATCGGCCTGTCGGTGATCGACCTCGACCTCATTCGCGAGGTCCAATTCACGCCGGAAGTGGCCGAGATCAAGATGGTCCTCACGACGCCGTTCTGCCCGTACGGACCGATGCTCATCAACCAGATCCAATCCGTATCCGAGACCGCGGCCGAGATGCCCGTCAAGGTCACCGTGCTTCCCGACCGCTGGGAAGCTCCGCCCTGGCTTCGCTGAGCCGCTAGAGCAGAAGGCGCACCGCACGCAGCTGGCGCGACTCCGATTCGCTCTGGCCCGGGGCGAGCGGTAATCCCAGGTACGTCCCCCGCACGATGGCCCACTGCCGCACGCGGACCGGGTCGAGTCCCACGTTCGCAAACGCGTCGATCCAGCGCTCCACGTAGCCGCGCGTCGGCATTCGCCCGAGGGGATTCCACATGAAGGTGGGTACGTCGAACTCCGGCTCGCCGACGAACGGCTTCGGGTCGATGACGACCCATCCATCGCGGTGACGAAGGATGTTGTGATGGTGGAAGTCGCCGTGGACCAGAGTGGCATCGCCCGGCGGCGTCATTTCAGCGTAGATGCGCTTCGCGATCGGAACGAGCTCGTGATCCCCCGCGTGATCCAGCCACCACGGGATGTGGTCGCCGATCCAACGGAACGGACGACCGCGTTGCGCGGGTCGCCAGAAGCGCCGCGCCGCGGCGACGGTGACCGCGATCGCGTCGTCGTCGCCGAGCGTCGAGGCGTCGTCGCCGGGCCGCGCGCGCTCGAGGAGCATCGCGCGCCGCCTCGCATCGTGGCGGAGCAGCCGCACCGCGCCGTCTCCGCCGACGAGCCCGAGCGCGTCGGCCTCGTGATCGCCCTCGTCGTCCTCGGCCGGCACGACCTTTATCACGCTGTCCCGTCCGGCGAACGCGACATAGGAGAAACGGCCGGCGCTGATCCGCTCGCCGATCGGCACACCCCATTCGCGGGCTACCTCCTCCGCAACGAGGCGCAGACGTTCGGCGACGCGCGGCGTGATGCCCCAGGGCGCCTCGTCCAGCCACGCGCCTTCCGGATCGGTCACCGCCTCGAGCGGGACGGACGCTCCGACGCGCGGGCGAGCACGAACACGAGGTCCGAAAGCCGATTCAACCAGGGGAGTAGCGCATCGCCTGCGACCTGGCCGGCCTCTACGCAGGCAACCACCCGGCGCTCCGCGCGCCGCACGACGGTCCGTGCGTGGTCCAGCGACGCCGAGACGCGGTCGTCGCCGGGGATGACGAACCGTCCCTCGATCCGCACCCCCTTCTTCACCTTCTCCAGCGCGCCCTCCAGACGTGCGACGGCGTCCGCGTCGATGCGCTCCTTCAATCGAGCGAGATCGCTCGGCGGCGTGGCGACCTCGGACATCGCGACGTACAGACCGCGCTGCAGCTCGAGGAGCTCGCGGCCCAGCGCGGACCGCGGGGCGAGCGACCGCGCGAGACCGAGCGCGGCCTGCGCTTCGTCGAGGTCCCCGAGCGCCTCGATCCGCGGGTCCGTCTTACGGACCCGGTCTTTGCCGAACAGGGACGTCTCGCCGCCGTCGCCGGTGCGCGTGGTGACGCGTGCCGAGGGGCGCGAGCGAGAAGCCACGGCCGACAGTGTGCGCCGGTCGGCTATGCTCGACCCGTCCCGCGCAGCTTCCCGCGGGGTGATTTGGGAGGGACCGATGCCGACGGGTCGAGGCGAGGCCAAGGACAAGAACAAGAAGAAGAAGTCCAAAGAGCAGCTCGAGCGCGAGCTGAAGAAGAAGGGCGTGGCGCAGCCGGTCCAGCCCATGACCTTCGAGATCGTGAAGCCGAAACGGAAGGAAAAAGAGACCTGGTGACGAGCAACTCCGGAAAAAACGGAGGGGAGCGGGGCGGCGCCGGTGTAAAGCAAGCCGGCGCCGCTCTTTTTGGGAGCGCTAAGGAGCAGAAAGTGGCTGTGACAGAGAAGTCGCGAGCGATCGAGCAGGCCATCCAGCAGATCGAAAAGCAGTTCGGCAAGGGCTCGATCATGAAGCTCGGCGCGACCGGCGAGAAGATCGACGCGATCTCCAGCGGCTCGCTCGCGGTGGACATGGCGCTCGGTGTCGGCGGTTTCCCGCGTGGCCGCGTGATCGAGATCTACGGTCCCGAGGCGTCCGGCAAGACCACGCTCGCGCTCCACGCGGTCGCGTCGGCGCAGCGTTCTGGCGGCACCGCCGCGTTCATCGACGCCGAGCATGCTTTGGACGCGTCGTGGGCGCGCACCTGTGGCGTGAGCACCGACGATCTCCTCATCTCCCAGCCCGACAACGGCCAGCAGGCGCTCGAGATCGCCGACACGCTCGTTCGATCGGGCGCGGTCGACATCGTCGTCATCGACTCGGTCGCGGCGCTCGTGCCGCGTGAAGAGATCGAGGGCGAGATGGGCGATTCGCACGTCGGCCTCCAGGCTCGGCTCATGAGCCAGGCGCTGCGCAAGCTCACCGGCACCATCTCGAAGACGAAGACGACCGTCATCTTCATCAACCAGCTCCGCGAGAAGATCGGAATCATGTTCGGCAATCCCGAAACGACCTCTGGCGGCAGAGCGTTGAAGTTCTACGCCTCGATCCGCATCGACATCCGCCCGATCGAGCCGATAAAACAGGGAGACGTGGTCATCGGCCGGCGGGTGAAGGTGAAGGTCGTGAAGAACAAGGTCGCGCCGCCGTTCCGCATCGCCGAGATAGAGATCCTCGCGAGCGAGGGCATCTCGCGCGAGGGCGGGCTCATCGACATGGGCATCACCACCGGGATCCTCGACAAGTCCGGCGCGTGGATCAACTACGGCAAGCAGCGCATCGGGCAGGGTCGCGAGAACGCGAAGCAGTTCCTTCGCGACAACCCCGAGGTCGCCGCGGAGCTGGACCAGAAGGTCCGCGAGAAGAGCCTCATGGCGGGCAACGAAAGCCCGAACGGTGAGGAAGACTACGTCCGAGGCGAAGGCCTACGGCAGCCCGTACGAGGCTGCCGTCCGCTTCCTCGCGACGCGTCCACGGAGCGTCGCCGAGATCCGCCGGCACCTGCGGTCTGAGCGTTTCGACGACGAGGCCATCGACGGCGCGATCGACAAGCTGCGCGCTCAGCGATACGTCGACGACCTGGACTTCGCGAAGTATTGGGTCGAGCAGCGCGCGAGGTTCCGGCCGAAGGGCGATCGTGCCCTCATCGCGGAGCTCACGAACAAGGGCGTCGGACGCGAGACGATCGAGATCGCGCTCGGCGAGGGGCCCATCGAGACGGAAGCGGATCGCGCACGTCGTGCGATCGGGCGGTCGGTGACGCGATGGCAGGCGCTCGAGCCCGCCGAACGAAGGCGCAAGATCCACGCGTTCCTCGCGTCGCGCGGATTCGACTACGAGGTCATCGACGAGATCATCGCCGACCGGGAGCGGGATTCCGTCGGCTAGCTTCCGCCCCGATCCTCGTCACGAGTCCCTATCCGCCGCGTCGATCGCGGCCGCGAGGTCGAGGTCGGCGTCGGTCAGTCCCTGCGCCACATGCGTCGTGAGGACGACGCGCACCGTCTTGTAGCGCTCGACGTGGATGTCGGGGTGGTGGTTCGCCGCGTTCGCGGCTTCCGCGACCCGGTTCGCGAACGCGACCGCCCCTTTGAACCCCTTGAACGTGTAGGTCTTGGTCAGGGTGGGTCCTTCCTGACGCCAGCCGGTTCCGGCGGCGAGGAGCGCGGCGAGCCGGTCGGCGTCGAGCCGTGTCTCTCTTTCGGGGACCGCCATGTCGCGAGCCTAGCCTGTACGCGTTCCGTACGAGACGTGCAAACCTGCGCTATCCTGACGCGTACCAAAACTTTGTGAACTGACGTGGCTGGTGGAGCGCCCCGTTCCACCGGTCACTTACGCGAAAACGGGGGCGAGCGCGTAGTCACAGCGACCGTCCCCGCACACGCGGCACGGAAAGGATCGCCGTCATGCCCGACATCGTCGTCGTGGGCCTTGTTGCCCTCGTCGCCGGCATCGTCGGCTTCGGGATCGCGCTCCTCCTGCGGCGTTCGTTCGCGCTCGCGAGCGAGACGACCGCACGAGCGAACGCCGACCGGCTGCTCGCGGAGGCGCGAGCCCGGCAGAACCAGATCATCCTCGAGGCCAAGGACGAAGCCCTGAAGGTCGCCAAGAGCGCGGAAGCGGAGAACCGGGAGCGCCGGGCCGAGCTCCAGCGTTACGAGGGCAGACTCGACAAGAAGGACGAGCAGCTCGACCAGAAGATCGCGCAGGTCGACGAGCGCGACCGGCGGCTCGGGCAGCGGGAGTCCGAGCTGGACGCGGAGCGGGCGAAGATCGCACAGCTCCAGGACGAGCAGCGAACGGAGCTGGCCCGGGTCGCCTCGCTGACGATGGAGGAAGCGCGCCAGCTCTTGCTCGACCGTGTCGAGGAGGAGATGCGGGACATCACCGGCCGCAAGGTCCGCGAGCTCGAGATCGAGGCGCGCGAGCGAGCGGACGAGCGGGCCCGGGACATCATCACCATGGCCCTCCAGCGCTACGCGGCCGAGCACACCGCGGAGCACAGCGTCACCGTCGTGGCGCTCCCCAGCGACGACATGAAGGGCCGCATCATCGGCCGCGAGGGCCGGAACATCCGGACCCTCGAGCAGCTCACCGGCGTCGACCTGATCATCGACGACACGCCTGAGGCGGTGGTCGTCTCGGGCTTCGATCCCATCCGCCGCGAGGTCGCGAAGCGCGCGCTGGAACGTCTCCTCGTCGACGGGCGCATCCATCCGGCCCGCATCGAAGAGATGGTCGGCAAGGCCCGGAGCGAGATCGACCAGGTCATGAAGGAGGCGGCCGAAGCCGCGATCTACGAGGTCGGCATCGGCGGGCTGAACCCGGATCTCGTGAAGCTCCTCGGCCGGCTGCACTTCCGCACGTCGTACGGCCAGAACGTCCTGCGTCACTCGATCGAGGTCGCCCACGTCGCGGGCATGCTCGCGGCCGAGACCGGCTACGACCCGCAGACGATGAAACGCGCGGGACTGCTGCACGACATCGGCAAGGCGATCGATCACGAGGTCGAGGGTCCGCACACCGTCATCGGCGGTGAGCTCCTCAAGCGCTACGGGTTCCCGCAGTCGGTCATCGACGGCGTGGTCGGCCACCACGGCGACGTCGAGCCGGTGACGATGGTCGGCACGCTCATCTCCGCCGCCGACGCCATCAGCGCCGCGCGTCCCGGCGCCCGCAGCGAGATCGTCTCGAACTACATCCAGCGTCTGCAGGAGCTCGAGAGCGTCGCGAACAGCTTCCCGGGTGTCGAGAAGTCGTTCGCGATCCAGGCCGGCCGCGAGGTCCGCGTCGTCGTCAAGCCGGATCAGCTCGACGATCTCGAGACCGCACGGCTCTCTCGGGACATCGCGCAGAAGATCCAGGACACGCTGCAGTACCCGGGTCAGATCAAGGTGACCGTCATCCGCGAGACCCGCGCTGTCGAGTACGCGAAGTAGTGAACGGCGGGTCCGCACCCGAAACGCTCCGAGACGGAAACAGCCCCGGCTAGAGGCCCGGACGACAATCGACGGCGTGAAGGCCATCCGCTGGACGGGTGTGGCGCTCTTGCTCGCGGCCTGCGCTCCCGCCGCGACGGTCAGTCCGACCCAATCGGGTGCGCCGAGCGCGAGTCACGCCCCGCCGACGACGACGTCCGAGGGTCTTGCGGTGACGGCCTCGACGTACGGGGCGATCGCTCTGCGCACGCATCCCCTCGACAGCTGCGACGTCGCGATCAAGGTCGACGCGGGGATCTTCGGCGACGGCCCGCCCAAGACGGTGGCCGGAAGGGCGGATGCCGGAGGTCTCCTCGCGCTCAGCTATCCGGCGCCGTTCATCCCGCCCGGGCACGGGCGCCACGACATCACCTGCACGGGCGAGTCCGGCGCGCGCAGCACGTACGCCGAGTTCGTCGTGCCGACGAAGACGCTCGACCCGAGAGGGTTCACCACCCGCGTGGAGCCGATCGATCCGATCGCCGGTCTGAGCGGACTCGCGACGCGGCTCGATCCGTCGCTCGTGCCCGCTCGCGATGCCGCCGTCGCCAAGATCAACGGCACGCTCGAGAGCGAGTGGCGGGCCGCAACTCGCGACCTCGGCGACGTTTCACTGGTGAAGGCGAATTCGGACATCGCGATCTACGTGGCGCCGGGGAAGGGCACGTCGATACACAGCACGGCCGCCGACGGCAGCAAGCGCATCGTCGTCTACGTCGTCAGCGACCTCGGCCCGGTGTCGGCGGAGAACGCGGTCGCGATCGCACTCCACGAGCTGGGACACATCTGGTGCTGCTACGGCGCGGATGCGGGCAGCGACGGGCACTGGCTCGAACGGATTCCGGACCCGCTCCTCCAAGGTGTCGATCAATACGGGCTGATGACGCATCCGGTCACGTGCCTGGTCGGTCCCGGCTTCGAGAGCTGTCCGAACCGCTTCTCCGACCGGGAGCTTCGGACCATGGGATTCACGAACATCCCGGCACCTCCGCCGGATCCGTGTCTCGCGCAGAAGGGTCCGCTCGCCTCGCGCGTGCAGTCGCTCGACGCGCAGCTGGGAGCGGCCGCTCCGATCATCGATGCGAACGAGACGCAGCTCGAGAGCCTCGACGCCCGCATCAAGTCGCTCGAGCGGCAGTACCCCAACGGGATGCCGCCGGATGCGTACGCGCAGTACTCCTCGCTCGTCGACCAGTACAACGCGCTGCTTCGCGACTACCGCGGCCGCGTGGCCGCCTACAACTCGACCGTCGACCAGCGGAACGCACTCACCGCGCAGCTGAACGCGCTCCCTTGCTGACGGCGCGGTGAGGGTGCTCTTCGTCGGCGACGTCGTGGGAAAGCCCGGCCGCCAAGCCGTGGCCGCGCTCCTCCCGACCCTCCGCGCGGAGCAGGGGATCGATCTCGCCGTCGTGAACGGCGAGAACGCGGCGGGCGGCGCGGGCCTCACCGCGGAGATCGCTCGCGAGCTCCAGGCCGCGGGCGCCGATGTCGTCACGAACGGCAACCACGTCTGGGACCAGCGGTCCTTCCTGAAGGAGATCGACGCTCTCGACTTCTGCATCCGCCCGCTGAACCTCCCGCCCGGCAATCCGGGGCGCGGCTGGGTCATCGCGAAGGGAGCGCTCGTCGCGAACGCGATCGGCCGCGTGTTCATGGCCGAGCAGGACGATCCCTTCCGCGGCGTCGACGCGCTCCTCGCCGATCTAGGCGATCGCGCACCGGCAGTCCGCATCCTCGACTGGCACGCGGAGGCCACAAGCGAAAAGCTCGCGATGGGCTGGCACCTCGACGGGCGCTTCTCCGCGGTCCTCGGCAGCCATACCCACGTGCCCACCGCCGACGCGCGCGTCCTCCCCAACGGCACGGCCCTCGTCGCCGACGCTGGGATGGTGGGTCCGCGCGATTCGGTCCTCGGGATCGAGCCGTCGATCATCGTCTCGCGCTACCTCGATCACCTGCCGCGGCGCTTCGGGCTCGCCGCGGGTCCGGTGCAGTTCAACAGCGTCGTCGTGGATATCGCTGACGCGACCGGACGCGCGACCGGGATCGAGAGGCTCGATCGGGAGTATCGGCCCTGAGCGGCTACGCGATCGATCTTCACACGCATTCGCTGCGCTCCGACGGAGCGCTCCAGCCCGCGGAGCTGGTCAGGCGCGCCGCGAACCGCGGCGTGACGGTGCTGGCGCTCTCCGACCACGACACGCTCGCCGGTATCGCGGAGGCGGCGGCCACCGGCCGCGACCTCGGCGTGCGGATCGTTCCGGCGACCGAGCTGAACACCGAATCGGAGTGGGGCGACGCGCACATCCTTGGATACTTCGTCGACCCAAGCGACGCCGCGCTCGAAGACCGCCTGCGCTGGCTCCGCGAGAACCGCGGCCGCCGCCTGGAGCTCATGGTCGAGAGGCTGAACGCGCTCGGTTACCGCATCGACCTCGCACGAGTCCTCGAGATCGCGAGGGGCGGCGCGCTCGGGCGGCCGCACCTCGCGCAGGCGCTCTTCGAAAAGGGCTACGTGCGAACGTACGACGAAGCCTTCGACACGCTCATCGCGAAGGACTCGCCTGCGTACGTCGCGCGCGTCGGGCTGACGCCTGTCGAGGCGGTGGCGCTCGTGCGCGAGCACGGCGGCGTCGCCTCGCTCGCGCACCCGGGAACGGTCGTCCGGCTTCCAGAGCTCCTGCCGCGGCTCGTGGCGGCCGGGCTTCGCGGGATCGAGGCGTACTACGGCGAGCATTCGCCGGAGATGACGGCATCGTGCCTCGCGCTCGCGGCCGCTCAGGCGCTGATCCCGACGGGCGGGAGCGACTTCCACGGCCGCGGCGAGCACGGCGCGGATCTTGGAGGCGTCTTCGTCCCGCCCGAGACGATCGAGCGCCTCGAATCGCTCCGTGGAGCGCCCAAGGACTAAGATTCCGCCGCGGTAGGTAGAGGGGGAACTGTGGCAGGCGCGCTTCGTCCGGTCGTCCTGCTCATGCTTCTGGCCTCGCTGCTGTTCCTCGTCGACGGCTTCTTCGATGGCGTCTATCCCGGCGGTCCGGCGTGGTTCACCGGCAAGTACGACAACCTCGCGGAGATCGCCTACCTCTTCGCGATCCTGAACACCGTCGTCGCGGTGATGGTCGCGCGCGGAAGCGAGCGCAGCTTGCAATCGCGCATCGGCCTCTCGGTGTTCTTCCTCGTCGAGCGGCCGATCACCGCGTTCGCGCTCGGTCCGAAGCCGATCGAGTCCGTCGTCACGCATTTCGCCACCGCCGCGATCGAGCTCGTCATTCTCATCACCGCGCTCCGCGTCTGGCGCCTCGGTCACGCCGCGCCGGACGTCGAGACGCTCTTCAAGCTCGACGCACCCGTCCCGCCCGCGAGCGAGGGCGATGCCGCGCCGAAGCAGCCGCGCAACAGCGCCATCTCGCCGAAGGACGCGTGGACGATCGTCGGCGTCGCCGGTGCGCTCGCTCTCGTGCTCGTGGCCGACGGTATCTACGAAGGTTACGTGCCTGGAGGCAGAGGCTGGGCCGCGAACAGCTTCGGGTGGCTCGTCTACTTCTTCGCGGGCGTGGCCGTGATCGTCGCGGTCCGCGCGATGAACGGAGCAAGGCTGGTCCTGCGTGCGCTCATCGGGATCGCGCTCGTCCTCTTCCTGGAGCGCTCGTTCACGCCGTTCGCGATGCGCGAGCAGGATCCGATCGTGCTCGCCCTGCACGCGCTCGGTGCCTTCACCAGCCTGGCGCTCGCGCTCGTGACGGCGAACGCGATCCGGGGCGGTCCGCCGCGGGAGCGGTCCTCCGTCCGGACGCTGGAGGCCGCATAGTTCAGGCGTGACCATCAGCGTGCGGGACGCGAGCGAGCGCCTCGTCGAGCAGGTCGGGACGGTCGTGATCGGGAAGCGCGAGGTGACCGAGCAGCTGCTCGCGGCGCTTCTGGTCGAAGGCCACGTGCTCCTCGACGACGTGCCCGGAGTGGGGAAGACCACGCTGGCGCGCGCCGTCGCCCGGTCGCTCGATCTGTCGTTCCGACGCATCCAGTGCACGCCCGACCTCGTCCCGAGCGACGTGACGGGGGTGTCGATCTACGACCAGCATGCCGGCGCCTTCGAGTACCGCCCCGGGCCGCTCTCCGCGAACGTCGTCCTCGTCGACGAGATCAACCGCGCGACGCCGCGCGCGCAATCGGCGCTGCTCGAAGCGATGCAGGAGCGTCAGGTCACCGTCGACGAAACGACGCACCCGCTCGCCGATCCCTTCCTCGTGATCGCGACGCAGAACCCCGTCGAGCTCGAAGGCACGTTCCCGCTTCCCGAGGCGCAGCTGGACCGCTTCCTCTTCCTCCTGAACCTCGGATATCCCGACGCCGACGACGAGGACGCCATCCTCCGGATCCATGGGCCCGGCACCGTGCGTACCGAAGGTCTGCGGCCGATCTTGAGTCCCGCGGACATCGCCGCGCTGCGTGACGAGGTGCGCGGCGTCCGCGTGGGCGACGCGGTGCGGCGGTACGCCGTCGAGATCGTCCGCGCCACCCGTCGTGTGGAGGGCGTGGAGCTCGGCGCCAGCCCGCGCGCCGCGCTCGCGCTCTACCGCGCGGCGCAGGCGCACGCCGCGATCCGCGGGCGGCGTTACGTGCTCCCGGACGATGTGAAAGCCCAGGCGACCGCGGTGCTCCGGCACCGGCTCTTCCTGAACGCCGACGCCGAGATGCGCGGGCGAACGAGCACGGCGATCGTGTCCGAGGTGCTCGCGCGCACGCCGGTGCCCGCGGAGGACGTGGCCGCGAGCGCGGGCTGAGATGGAAAGCCATCCTCTCGGCACGCGCACCGGCCGGTTCCCGTGGCAGCTCGCGGTCCTGTTCGTCATCGTCGCGGCGCTCAGCCGCGCGCCTGCGCTCATCGTGCTCGGCGCCGGAGCGATGGTGACCTGGCTCATCGTGGAGATCACCGGTCGCCTCGCGCTCTCGGCGATCGAGACGCGTGTCACGGTCGCACCCGACCGGCTCGTCGCGGGCGAGCTCGCGGTCGCGACGGTCGAGATCGCCAATCGCAAGCCGCTCCCGCTGCCCTGGCTCGAGGCGAGGCTCTTCCTGGGCGAAGGCGTAGAGCCGCCGAATCCGGCACCGGCGACGCCGCGCGGCTGGATCGATTGCGGCTTCCCGCTGCGCGGTCGCGAGCGCGTCGTCGTGCGGCTGCGGGTGCGCGTGCCCGGACGCGGCGCTTACGCCATCGGCCCGCTCCGACTGCGCGCGGGCGATTGGCTCGGGTTCACCCAGGACGAGCGCACGGTCCGAACCTCCGTCGAGGTCATCGCGTACCCCGCACCGCTCGCGGTCCGCGATCGCGTCATGCCGTCGCTGCGTCCGCTCTCCGAGACCGCGACGCGGCGCGGCCTCGTGCCGGACCCGCTGCGCTTCCGCGGCGTCCGCCCGCACCGTCGCGGCGACGCGCGCAAGGAGATCCACTGGAAGGCCTCGGCGCGGCTGCGCGAGCTGCAGACGAAGCTGTACGAGCCGGCGACGAGCGTCGACTCGATCTTCCTGGTCAACGTCGCGTCGTACGAGCAGTACTGGATACAGGCCGATCCCGAAGCCGTCGAGCTCGTGGTGTCGGCGGCGACCGAGCTCATCCGCCACGCCGCGAACGCGGGCCGGCAGGTCGGCCTGGTCACGAACGGCATCGACAACCTCACGCACGAGCGGCCGCGGTCGGCGCTCGCGCGCGGTCCGCGCGCGCTCACGCGAAGCCTCGAGATCCTCGCGCGTCTGGGGCCGTACGCGGTCGGCGCGCCGGAAACGGTCTTCCTGCGCGAGCGCGGCCGGCTGCCATGGGGCGCGACGCTCGTGATCGTCACGCCCCGCCTCGGCCAGGGTCTCGCGAACGCGTCGGTCGCCCTGCGCCGAGCGCACCATCGGGTGCTCATCGTCTCGGTGGGCGAGATCCCGGCCGCGCTCGGCCTCCATCTCGCCGCGAACGGCGTCGCGTACGGCGCGCTCGCGCCGCTGGAGCGTCGTGCCGCGGTCTAGCTCGCGCGCGCTGGCCGCGCTCCTTGCCGCGCGTGCGCTCATGGAGGCGATCGGCCTCGCGTGCCTCTTCGCGATCGTCCACGCAGATGGCGGTCTCGAACCGCTCGGCCTGACCCCGACCGTCCTCGGTCTCACCGGCGTCACGCTCGTGCTGCTCGCCGTCCTTCGCGAGACCGGCTCGGAGGGTCGGAGCACCGCGATCGTCGGCGCCACGCTCGGCGGCGGCGTTCTTCTGGCGATCGTTCTGCCGACGCGCCAGATGGACACGCTGTCCTTCGTCGGGCGTCTCATCGGTTTCGTCATCGTCGCCGAGGTCTACCTCTGGCGCGTCGTCTCGCTGGCGCGAGGTGCGATCCGCTGGAGCGACGCGCGGAACGCGGTCCCCTTCGGCGCGATCGCGCTCGCGCTCGCCGCTGTCGCGCCGATACCCGTCGACCGCGGCCCGCTCGTTCCCTTCGCGCTCATCTTCGTCGCGGCGTCGGCGGTCGCGCTGTCGGTCGCGCGTTCGGCGGAGGAGCTGTCGCTGACGGCGGGACAGGCCGGACCGGCGCGGATCTCGTCCGCGAACTCCGTCGTGTTCGCGCTCGGGCTCGCCGCGCTGATCGCCGCCGCGGCGGCGCCGGTGGTCGACCAGCTTCTCCGCGACCTGGGCGAGGCGCTCGCGCCCGGTGTGGATCAGCTGATCTTCTACCTGCTGCTGCCGCTCGGATATCTCGCCGCCTTCATCTTCTCCATCCTCGAGCCGATCCTGCGGCCCGCCGTCGCGCGCGTACCGACGGCTCCCGTCCGCAGCCCCGAAGAGGACGAGGCCATGCTGCGTGAGATCGAGCGAACGCGACCGCTCTTCATCGGCGGCTTCGAGATCGCGGTCGTGATCCTCCTGCTCTTGTTCGCGCTCGTGATCCTCGACCGCGTGGTCCGCGAGCGGAGGCTGACCTTGCCCGACGGCGCGCAGCTCGAACGCGCGTCGACGGCGGGGATGACGCTCGGCTCGATGCTGCGCACGCTGCTGCCCGGTCGCACCGCGCGTCGGCGCGCTCCGCACGACGATGGGACGCCCGCCGCGGCGATCCGCGCCTCGTACTGGCGGCTGCTCGCCCTCGCCGACCGCGCGGGCGTGGGCTGGCGCGAGGTCGCGGAGACGCCGGCCGAGCATCACCGGCGCATCGTGGCCGCGGATGCGCGCTGGGCCGGTGGCGCACCGATCGTCAGCGCGTTCGAGGACCTTCGCTACGGCGAGCAGGCGCCGGACCGTGCGACCGTGGTGCGCGCGCGCGAAGCGCTCCGGGCGGTGGAGGCGGCCACACGGACGTGATCGCGATCGTTGGGCCGACGGCGTCCGGGAAGAGCGCGCTCGCCATGCGCGTCGCCGAGCGCCTCGACGGTGAGATCGTGTCCGCGGACTCGCGCCAGGTCTACCGTGGCATGGACATCGGAACGGCCAAGCCGTCGTCCGAGGACCGGCGACGGATCCCGCACCACCTCCTCGACGTCGTCGATCCCGGTGAGCGCTACGACGTGCTGCGCTACCAGCGCGACGCGCGCGAAGCGCTCGCGTCGGTCCGGCGCCGCGGCCGGGTCGCGATCGTCGTCGGGGGGACCGGTCTGTACGTGCGTGCTCTTCTCGACGGTCTCGACCTCGCGTCGCTGCCCCACGATCCAAAGGTGCGCGCCGAGCTCGAGCGCCAGGATCCCGGCACGCTGTACCGCCGTCTTCGCGAGCTCGATCCGGCGACCGCGGATCGCGTCGACGCCCGCAACGTCCGGCGCGTGACGCGGTACCTCGAGGTCGCGACGATCCTCGGCGGACCCGTCCAGCGCCAGCACGGGCCTCGCGTACCCGCGCTTCGCATCGGACTGCGGCCGCGGCGGGAGACGCTCATCGCGGCGATCGAGCGACGGGTGCGCCAGATGGTCGCCGCGGGTGTCCTCGACGAGACGCGTCGCCTCACAGACCTCCGCGTCGATCCGCGCCTGCCGAGCATGAGCGCCCACGGCTACGTGCACTGGGCGGCCCATCTGCGTGGCGAGATCGACCTCGAGCGTGCGATCTTCCTGACCGCCCGCGACGTCCGCGCGTACTCGCGCCGGCAGATGACCTGGTTCCGCCGAGACGCCGCGATCCGCTGGTTCGATCCGGCTGTGGCGGATCCGCTCGGCGACATCGTGGAGTCCGCGGCGTGAGATTCACGAAGATGCAAGGCTGCGGCAACGACTTCATCGTCGTCGAAGATCCCGTCGCGCTCGACGCGGCACGCGTGCGCGCGCTGTGCGACCGCCGCCGCGGCATCGGGGCCGACGGCGTTCTCGTGATCGGCGCGCCCGAGGCCGGCCGGGTGTGGCCGGTCGCGATCCACAATGCCGACGGCTCGATCGGCGAGTCGTGCGGAAACGGCGCGCGCTGCGTCGCGCGATACCTCCTCGACCGGCACGGCGGGGACAGCGTCACGCTCCGGTTCGCGGGCGGCGAGGTCCGCGGGACGCGTCACGGCGCGGGGATCGCGATCAGCCTGGCGTCGCCGTCGAACCCCGAGCCCATCACGATCGACGGCGCGGGCGCGTACCGCGTGCGCGTAGGGAACCCGCACATCGTGCTGTGGAACGCGGACCCGGAGCGGTCCGACCTCACCGCGATCGCCAGGCGCGTCCGCGCGGCAGGCGGCGACGCCAACGTCGAGCTCGCGCGGATCGACGACGCGGAGCACATCCGATTGCGCGTGGACGAACGCGGGGTCGGGGAGACGCTCGCCTGCGGCACCGGCGCGTGCGCCACCGTGGCCGCCGCCCTCCGCGAGCGGCGCATGGCGCCGACGGTCACCGTGCGTGTTCCGGGCGGGGACCTGCTGGTCCGGCACGGCGCGACGACCTACGAGCTCGCGGGTCCCGCGGAGTACGCGTTCGAGGGCACGCTGTGATCGAGACGGCGACCCCGCCCGAACGGGCGTACCTCGTCGGCGTCGAAGTGCCGAGCGCCCGGATCGAGGGCGAGGATTCGCTTGCGGAGCTCGGCTCGCTCGTCGAGGCCGCGGGCGGACTCGTCGTGGGCGGCTCGGTGCAGGCTCGGCGCACGCCGGACCCGAACACGTACGTCGGGAAAGGCAAGGCGGCCGAGATCGGGCGCGAAGTCACGGAGCTGCGTGCGGATCTGGTGGTGTGCGACGACGAGCTGAAGCCGGCGCAGCAGCGCGCCCTCGAAGAGATCACCGGCGCTACGGTGGTGGATCGGTCCGCGGTGATCCTCGACATCTTCGCGAGGCACGCGCGCTCCCGTGAGGGCCGCATCCAGGTGGAGCTGGCGCAGCTCGAGTACCGCCTCCCGCGACTGGCCGGCCGCGGGAAAGAGATGTCGCGCCTCGGTGGCGGCATCGGCACGCGCGGCCCCGGCGAGTCGAAGCTCGAGAGCGACCGCCAGATCATCCGCAAACGGATCCAGGACCTTCGCAAGCAGCTCGAGGAGATCGCGCGTCAACGCGAGCGCGCGCGCGGCTCGCGCGCCGTGGAGGGCCTCTTCCTCGCGGCGCTCGTCGGATACACGAACGCGGGCAAGTCGACCCTCATGAACGCCCTCGCCGGCTCGGACGTGCTCGTCGCGGATCAGCCGTTCGCGACGCTCGATCCGACGACGCGTCGTGCGTCGCTCGGTGCGGGCGGCACCATCCTCGTGAGCGACACCGTCGGATTCGTGAACAAGCTGCCTCCGACGCTCGTCGCGGCGTTCCGCGCGACGCTCGAGGAGCTCGCCGACGCCGACCTTCTCGTCCACGTTGCCGACGTCACGCATCCGAATCTGCACGAGCACATGCGTGTGGTCGTCGACACCCTGCGATCGCTGCGGCTACAGGACCGTCCGCGACTGCTCGTTCTGAATCAGGCCGATCGCCTGCGCGGTGAGGAAGGCGAGGCGCTGCGTGAGGCGCTCGGCGCCGAGTTCCCCGCGGCGGTCTTCACATCGGCTCTCCACGGCGAGGGAATCTCGACGCTCCGCGCGCGCCTCGCGCAGGAGGCCGCGGCAAGCTGGCGGAGGGTGAAGGCCACCCTCCCATATCACGCCGGCGGCCTGGTGCAGCAGATTCGGACACGTGGCGCGCTCGCGAGCGTCGACTACGGGGAATCCGGCATTCGGATCGAAGCGCGGGTCCCTCCGGAGCTCGCCGCGGAGATCGAGTCGGCGACACGCCGGCAGTAACGTTTTGACCTTGGCGAGAAGCCAAGCGAGCGCCTCGGATCAAGGCCGCATCACCACGCCTTCCTGAGACCGGAGCGCGACCTCTGAGCAGATGCCGCCGCCAAGCATTGCCCGCACCCAATGGCGATGCGTGTGTCGCGCCTCTTCGCACTCGCGCTGTGCGCGGCGGCGATGCTCGTCGCGGCCGGCGCGCCGTCGCGCGCCGACGCCGCCAACCTCGACAGCCTGGAGCAGGATCTCGTCGCGCGCATCAACGCGTTCCGCTCCGCGCGCGGCCTGCCGGTACTCGCGGTGTCGGACACGCTGACCGCGGCGGCGAAGTGGATGTCGACCGACATGGGCGCGCGAAACTACTTCGCGCACACGTCCCTGGATGGACGCTCGCCCACCCAGCGGATGGCAGACGCGGGCTATCCGGCGTTCGGCACGTGGACCGGTGAGGATCTCGCGGCGGGATTCACGACGACGACCGATGTCCTGAACGGCTGGATCAACAGCCCGGCGCACTACGCCGTCCTCGTGAACCCGCAGTACCACGCGATCGGCGTCGGCCGCGGCTACGCACCCGGGTCGACGTACGGGTGGTACTGGACCGCCGACTTCGGCGGCGTCGTTGACGGTGGGCGCGCGGCTCCCGTCGCGCGCGCGGCCACGGCCACGGTGGTCGCGACGCGCGCAACGTCGACCGCGCCGAAGATCCAGATCCCGCCGGACCTCGGGTATCACGCGAAATGGGTGAGCCAGAGCGCCGATCCGACCGTCGCGCCGGGCGAGCTCGCGAGCCTGATCGTCGCCATGAAGAACACCGGATCGCGAGGCTGGTACCGGGGCATGGACGGGCAGCAGGCGAACCTCGGCCTCGTCGACGCGGGCGGGACCGCCCTCGGCACCGGATGGCTCTCGCAGGACCGTCTCGCGACGACGACCACCGACTACGTCGGCCCGGGCGACGTGGCGTGGTTCACGTTCAACGTCCGCGCGCCCGAAGCCGCCGGCGACTACACGCTCATGGTGCGCGGCGTCATCGAGGACGCCACCTGGCTCGAGGACGACGGCATCTTCTTCACCATCCACGTGCGCGCGCCGCTCCGTCTCGGCTGCCGCCTCAGCTTCGTCCGGTGATGATGGGAAGGGTGGGGTCGTTGCCCCATTCGTCCCACGATCCGTCGTACGTGCGCACCTTCTCATGGCCGAGGGCGGCCAGCACCAGATGCGTGAACGCCGCGCGTACTCCGGCCTGGCAGTACGTGATCGTGTCGGTCTCGGCGCCGAATCCGGCATCCGCGTAGAGGTCCTCCAGCTCCGCGTCGTCGCGGAGGGTCCAGTCGTCGCGGAGCGCCTCGCGCCAGAGGATGTTCACGGCCCCGGGTATGTGGCCGCCGCGCGCGGCCCGCTTCTCCGCGCCGGTGAACTCGCTGTCGCGGCGGACGTCGAGCAGCCATGGGTCCCCGGTGCGCACCGCGGCGAGGACCTCGTCCCTGTTCGCGACGACGCCTTCACGCGGGCGCGACGTGAACGTCACCGCCCTCGGCGGCGGAGGCGCGCCCGTCTCGAGGGGCCGACCCTCGGCGATCCATTTCTGGATGCCGCCCTCCATGACCGCCATCCGATCGTGGCCGTATCGGCGCAGGGCAAGCCACAGCCGAGCCGCGTGATGCCCGCCTTCGGCGTCGTATCCGATCACCATCGTGTCGTCGCCGATGCCGAGCGCTTCCATCGTGCGCGCGAAGGTCGCGGCATCCTGAAGCATCCAGCGCGGATGGCCCGTCGCCGGTGCCGGCGCGGAGAGATCCTCGGCCCAGCTGACGTAGACGGCGCCGGGCAGATGCCCCTCGCGGTACCGCTGCCGGAGGTCCTCGTCGAAGCTGAACCGGCAGTCGACGATACGGACGCTGGGATCGCCGAGCGCCGCGGCCACGCGATCGGTCGACCAGAACAGATCCGCGCGTGTGAGCCTGCTCAGAATTCGACTGTATCCGCGCTAGGCTTTGGCGGCACGAGGAGGGGCCGATGAGAGCTGCGCTCGCCGGCGCGGTCGCCGCGCTTCTGGTGACGTCGCTGAGCGTCACCGCCGTGGCCGCCAAGAGCCCGCCCGCCGCGCCCGTCCAGTTCACGCGCATGGACCTCGCGGATGGTGGCGCCGCCGGCACCGCGCGAAGCTCGGGCGGCGCGATCGTTCTCGCGGCGAGCGGCCTCGCCGCCGGCTCCTACGACGACCCGTATGACTCGCCCGATCGCGGGCCGATCGCGTATGCGAGCGGCTCGTGGACGTCCGGCTGGGCGACCGCTCCCTTCGCGATCGACGAGCTCGTCGCCTCGTGGAACGCGGACACGCCGGCCGGCACCTGGATCCGCATCGAGATGCAGGCGCGGGGCACCGGCCGCGAAACGAAGTGGTACACGATGGGCATCTGGGCGGCCGGCGACGCGGACGTTCACCGCACCTCGGTCAGCGGCCAGGGCGACGCCGACGGAAGCATTGCGATCGACACGTTCATTCGCGCGAAGAAGGCGCCGGCGCTCGATTCGTATCGCCTGCGCGTCGCGCTCTATCGCGCGAGCGGCACCGCCAGCCCGACCGTGCGACTCCTGGCGGCGATGGTCTCGGCCGCCACGAAGTACGAGAATCCAAGCCCGTTCAGCGGCGCCGGCGCCGACAACGCGGTGCCGCGTTACTCGCAGGAGGTCCACACCGGCGAGTTCCCCGAATACGACGGAGGCGGGGAAGCCTGGTGCAGTCCCACCTCGACCGCCATGATCCTCGCGTACTGGCACGCGGGCCCGACCGCCGCGGAGCTGGCGGCGTTCCCGGGTGCCGGTTACACCGATCCGCAGGTCGATCACGCCGCGCGCTACGTCTACGACTGGAACTACCAGGGCGCCGGAAACTGGCCGGACAACGCCGCGTACGCGGCGCGCTTCGGGATGACGGCGTTCGTGACCCGGCTGCGATCGCTCGGCGAGGCCCAGCGTTTCATCGACGCGGGGATCCCGCTCGTGGCTTCGATCCAAGGATCGCTTCCCGGGTTCTTCTTCAAGAAGACGAACGGACATCTTCTGGTCATCCGCGGGTTCACGCCGTCCGGCGACGTCATCGCGAACGATCCCGCGGTGCCGACCGATGCCGACGTCACGAAGGTCTACGGCCGCCGCGATTTCGAGGACGTCTGGCTCGGTGGGTCCGGCGGCATCGTCTACGTCATCGCTCCGACCGGCCGCGCCCTGCCCGCGAACGTCCCCGGGCTCCCCGCCAACTGGTGACGTCCGCGCTCGCATGAGTGGAGCGCGACGATGGGCACTTGCCTGGGCTGGGATCGTGGTATGCGTGTCGTGCGTCGCCGCGCCGGCGCCGTCGCCGACACCGTCGTCGAGCCCTGAGCCCAGCCAGGTCGTGAAGACGAGCACCCCGGCCCCAACGCCGACGCTCATTCCCCAGCCCGCGAACGCGCCCGCGGTGAGCTTCGCCCGCGCCGACTTCGGACGAGGGGCGGCGGACGGCGTGACCGGGTCGGGACCGCTCGTGCTCGCGGCGAGCGGGCTCGCCACGGGCTCGTACGACGACCCCTACGGTCGCAAGGGCATCGCGTTCGAGAGCGGCGTGTGGACGAGCGACTGGGTGCAGGTCGCGTTCCCCTTCGACCAGCTCATCGCGTCGTGGAACGCCGACACGCCGGCCGGAACGTGGATCCGGATCGAGATGCAGGCGCGGGGCGCGGGGCGCGAAACGAAGCTCTTCACGATGATGGTGTGGGCCGCGGGGGACGGCGACATCCATCGCACCTCCGTCGCCGGACAGAAGGACGCCGACGGCGATGTCGACATCGACACGTTCAAACGCGCGAACGGCGCACGGCCACTCGACGCGTACCGCCTCCGCGCGACGCTCTATCGGGCCGCTGGAAACACGGCGACGCCGTCGCTGCGCTCGCTCGCAGCCATGGTCTCGGTGCCGTTCGAGCACCGGATCCCGAGCCCCTTCGACGGCACCCCGATCGACCTCCAGGTCCCGACCTTCTCGCAGGAGGAGCACACGGGGGAGTTCCCCGAATACGACGGCGGCGGTGAGGCCTGGTGCAGCCCGACGTCCACGTCTATGGTCCTGGCCGCGCACGGCGCGGGTCCGAGCGACGAGGAGCTCGCGAAGTTTCCCGGTCCCGACTACGACGAAGGCCAGGTCGACTACGCGGCGCGCTATACCTTCGACTGGAACTACCAGGGCGCGGGCAACTGGCCCGCGAACGTCGCGTACGCCGCGCGGTTCGGGCTCGACGGATTCGTCACCCGGTTGCGCTCGCTGAACGAGGCGCAGCGTTTCCTCACCGCGAGCATCCCTCTCGTCGCGTCCATCACCGGCGTCCTCCCCGGCATGCTCTTCGGCCAGACCGACGGACACCTCCTCGTCATCCGCGGGATCGATCCGAACGGCGACGTGATCACGAACGACCCGGCGGTCCGCACTGCCGCGGAAGGCCGGAAGATCTACAAGCGCGCCGACTTCGAGCGGGTCTGGCTCGGCGGGTCGGGCGGCGTCGTCTACGTCATGTACCCGCGCGGGAAGGCGCTTCCGCCGAACGTGCCGGACCTGCCGCCGAACTGGTGATGCGCGGCGACCTGCGCCGCGCGCTCGCGCTCGTCCGGCGCCGCACGCATCACGGAGCGCCGCTCCTCGTCGAGCTTCTGGAGAAACCCGATTGCGGCCTTTGCGCCGAGGCCTATCGCGCGTTACGACGCGTGGGTCTGGATCTGCCGGTCGAGATCACCCGCGTGGACATCACGGGGCGGCCGGACCTCGTCGATCGCTACGCGCTCCGCATACCCGTGATGCGGGTGGGGGAGCGCGAGCTCGACGTCGCGGGTCTCGACGATCGCGCGATCCGCGCCTGGCTTCGGGGATGACGGTCGCGGACGACGCGACGCGCTTCTTCACGCGCAGGCTTCGCCGCGCCGGCACCGCGACGCGCGCGGTTGGCTCGAAGGCGTACCTCAAGAGCGACCTCGAGTTCTGGGGAGTCACGCAGGACACGATCCACGATGCGGTGCGCGAGTACTGCGCCGCGCATCCCGATCTCTCGCGCTCCGACCTCCGCCGGATCGCGGAGACGCTGTACGCGAAGGACGTGCACGAGCTGCGTGCGGCGGCGATCGGCCTGCTGGAGCGCAACCGCGCGACGATCCGCGAGTCCGACCTCGCCTGGATCATCGGCCTGGTGCGGCGCTCGAGGAGCTGGGCGTACGTCGACTGGATCGCTCCGAAGGTCATCGGCGACGTGCTCTCGCGCGAGCCGCGCACGCGCGCCCGTCTTGCCGCATGGGCTCGCGACGACGACTTCTGGGTCCGTCGCACGGCGCTCCTCGCCGAACACGACGCGCTGCGCAGAGGCGAGGGTGACTTCCCCTTCTGGGCGAAGCTCGCCGCGCCGATGCTCGAAGAGCGCGAGTTCTTCATCCGCAAAGCCATCGGCTGGGTGCTGCGCGAGGTTTCGAAGAAGCGTCCCGAGCTCGCGTACCGATTCCTACGAGAGCACCGCGAACGCGTCTCTAACCTTTCACTGCAGGAAGGCGCAAAGTACCTACCGGCGGCACAGCGCAGAGCGCTCGGGCTCCCCGCGCAAGCGGCGTGGGTCGCGCGGGAGGCCAAGCGGAAGGCGGTGGCCGCCCGAGGCTAGAAACGGTTGCGCACGCGGAATGCAGCCAGCCAAGCTATGGCACGGGAGCGTCGGCCGGCCCGGTGCCGGAACTGTGGCTTCGTCACCACTCCGGTGTCGGGCTTCTGTCCGAACTGTCTCGAGCACCTACCCAGCGACCCGCGGTTCGGGCTCGTCCCGATCCTCACGGCCGCCGGCGCGCTCGCGCTCGCGGCGATCGTCCTCGCGGCGGAGATGGGTGGTCCGCTTGCCGCGCCGTCCGGAACGATCGTGCCATCGGCGACCGCGACCAGCGTCGCGGCTGCGTCGGGATCGACGCCCTCGGCGAGCGTGGCCGCGTCGCCGACCCCCGGGAACACCGCGGCGTCATCGCCGCCGCCATCCGTCGCCGGCCAAAGCGCCACGCCGGTCGCGACGAGCACCGGGTCCACGCCTGTAGCGTCCAGCTCGCCGGGCGCCACGGCCACGGCGAGCGCGACGGCTTCGCCGTCGCCTGCGCCGACCGGCGTCCTCGGCGACCAGACGACACCGACCAAGTCCCCAACGCTCCCGTCGACCGCCACGGTCCCGGACGGAACCGTATTCGGTTGCAGGCGGTACTAGCCAGTGGAGTGGCGACGCTCGAAGACGCCGAGGCCGCGCGAAAGACGCACCAGGACCGTCTCGCCGCCCTCGGTGCCCATGCCATCGAGATCCAGCCGCTCAGCGACCTGAGCGGGTACGAGCTCATCGTCCACTTCGCCGCCCCGCCTGGGCCCGGCGTACCCAGCTCCCTGGTGACGAGCCGCCGAGGACGGACGGCGACCGTCCCGATGCGTACGGTGACGCGGTCCGCGTAGCGCCGCGGACCCGTTTCACAACCTATTCAGCACCCCCCGGAAACCGGTCGCGCCCATACATTTCTGGCCGTAGGAGAGGTCTCCAAAACCGCAGGTAAGGGAGTCAGCATGGGCGTGTATCGAGCTGAGTACATCTGGATAGACGGCACCACCCCGACGCAGAAGCTGCGTTCCAAGACCAAGATCGTCCCCGACGGCGAGAAGCCGCCGATCTGGGGTTTCGACGGATCGAGCACCCAGCAGGCCACAGGCGACAAGTCCGACTGCGTGCTGCAGCCGGTCTACGTCGTGCCGGACCCGATCCGCGGAGGCGACAACAAGCTCGTTCTCTGCGAGGTCATGCACGTGAGCGGATCACCACACCCGAGCAACACGCGGCGCGCGAACGCCGCGATGGCCGAGCAGTACAAGACGTTCGATACCTGGTTTGGTATCGAGCAGGAGTACACGTTCTTCGAAGGCTCCCGTCCGCTCGGCTTCCCGGACACCGGCTTCCCGGCGCCACAGGGCGGCTACTACTGCGGCGTCGGCGCGGATGAAGTGTTCGGCCGCGACGTCGTCGAGGCGCATCTGGACGCATGCCTTCGCGCGGGTCTGAAGATCTCGGGCATCAACGCCGAGGTCATGCCCGGCCAGTGGGAGTTCCAGGTGGGACCGCTGAACGCGCCGGAGATCGGCGACCAGCTCTGGATCGCGCGGTGGCTGCTCTACCGAGTGGGGGAGGACTTCGGCGTCAGTGCCACGCTCTATCCGAAGCCCGTCCG
>DATBKH010000125.1:0-14046 GCA_036555955.1 Candidatus Limnocylindria bacterium
CACGCCCGCTGACCCCGGACGACCTCGCGAAGATCGAGGCGAAGATGCGCGACGTGGTGAAGCAGGACAACCCGTTCGAGCACCGTGAGATGGGCGTGCCGGAGGCGCTGAAGTTCTTCGGCGACCGCGGGCAGGACTACAAGGTCGACCAGATCCGCAAGCTCGCGGAGCACGGCGCCGACGAGGACAGCGACGACGAGGTCCAGGACGGGCGCGTGAGCGTCTATGAGCACAACGGCTTCGTCGACCTTTGCCGCGGGCCCCACGTCGAGCGCACCGGAAAGATCGGCCCGTTCAAGCTGCTCTCGATCGCGGGCGCGTACTGGCGCGGCAACGAGCGCAATCCGCAGCTTCAGCGCATCTACGGCACGGTCTGGCCAGACCAGAAGCAGCTCGACGACTACCTGAAGCGGCTCCAGGAGATCGAGCGCCGCGACCACCGCGTCCTCGGCAAGGAGCTCGAGCTCTTCCGCATCGACGAGGAGCTCGGCTCGGGCCTCGTGCTATGGCTTCCCAACCTCTCCATCGTGCGCGAGGAGCTCGAGGCGTGGTGGCGCAAGATCCACCGCGATCGCGGCTACACGCTCGTCTACACGCCGCACATCGCGCACGAGAAGATCTATCAGCGCTCGGGCCATCTCGAGAAATACGGCGAGAACATGTACGGCCCGCTGCTGCTCGACGAGGCGGGGGGAGGGGCCCCCGAGGCCCGCAGGGCCCAGCGTTTCTGGATCAAGCCCATGAACTGCCCGGGCCACATCAAGGTCTACCAGTCGAAGGTCCATTCGTACCGCGAGCTGCCCCTGCGCATCGGCGAGCTCGGCACCGTTTACCGGTACGAGCGGGGCGGCACGCTGCACGGGATGCTGCGCGTCCGCGGATTCACCCAGGACGACTCGCACATCTTCTGCTCCTGGGACCAGGCGCAGGACGAGATCGGGAAGGTCTTCGACCTCGCGCTCGAGTTCCTGGGCGTGTTCGGCTACACGGAGCCGTCGATCTACCTCTCGACGCGCCCCGAGAAGCGGCTCGGCTCCGACGAGCTCTGGGACAAGGCGGAGGCCGCGCTGAAGACCGCGCTCGGCATCCGCGAGGTCCCGTACAAGATCGACGAGGGCGGCGGCGTCTTCTACGCGCCGAAGATCGACATCAAGGTGCACGACGCGATCGGCCGGGAGTGGCAGGGCGCGACGGTGCAGATCGACCTCAATCTGCCCGAGCGCTTCGACGTCACGTTCGTGAACGACAAGGGCGAGCGCGAACGCGCGGTGATGATCCACCGCGTCCTCTTCGGCAGCCTCGAGCGGTTCGTCGGCGGGCTCATCGAGCACTACGCCGGCAACTTCCCGCTCTGGCTGAACTGGGAGCAGGTCGCGGTCATCCCGGTGCGCGAGTCCGCACTCGATTACGCGCACGAGATCGTGGCGAAGCTGCGTGCCGACGGCTTCAGAGTTCATCTGGACGAACAGGCGGGCGATCTGCGGAATCGCGTGAAGGAAGCGCAGCAGCGGAAGGCGAGCTACATGCTCGTCGTCGGCGACAAGGAGGCCACCGCCCGGACCGTCTCCATTCGGCGCCGCGGCTCGCGCGAGGAGGAGCGCGGGGTCGACCTGGGCGTGTTCGTCGAGCGCATCCGTAAGGAGCGCGAAACGAAGGCGCTTCCCGCCGACTTCGCGCAGCACCAGCCGTCCGCCGCAGACGCGCTCGCGTGAGCGTTCCCTCCCTGAAGGGCGAGCGTGTCGTCCTGCGACCGATGTCGTACGACGACATCCCGCTGCTCATGCAGTGGGGAAGCGACCCGGACTTCCGCCGATATCAGTGGGCACAGGGTCCGGGAAGATTCGAAGAGCAGAACGCGCGAACGTGGATCGAGCGGATGTCGCGGCCCGGCGAGTCGGCGTGCTGGGTGATCGAGCACGAGGGCCGTCCGATCGGTTTCGCGAACTACCGCGACCATCACCCGAAAGGACGGAGCGCCGAGATCGGGATCGGCATCGGCGAAACGGCGCTCTGGGGCAAGCACATCGGACGCGACGCGCTCGCGACCCTCGTCCGCTACCTGTTCGAGGAGATGGGCCTACATCGCATCGGCCTTTCCGTCGTGGGGTTCAACGACCGCGCGATCTGGATGTACAAGGCGCTGGGCTTTCAGGTCGAGGGGATCGAGCGCGATGGGGTCGGCACGGGCGACGGCTACGTCGACGACGTGAAGATGGCGCTCGTCAGGGGCCGGAGCCGGCCGGACTTCGATCCACGGCCGGTAACGCTCGAAGGCACGCATGTGCGCCTCGAGCCGCTGCGCATGGAGCACGCCGCCGCGCTGTTCGAGGCGGCGGACGAGGACGACATCTGGCAGTGGATGCAGCCGCGGCCGCGCGGCCTCGAGGGGTACGAGCGCTACGTTCGCTGGGCGCTCGATCAGCAGATCGAGGGCGCGCAGCTTCCCTTCGCCGTCATCCGCATGGCCGACGGCGTTCTCGTCGGAACGACGCGCTACGCCCACATCGATCCGCCGAACCGCTCGCTCGAGATCGGCTACACGCTGTACGGCAAGGGAGCCCGACGCACGGCGGTGAACACGGAAAGCAAGCTGCTACTCCTCCGCCACGCGTTCGAGACACTCAATGCGAACCGCGTGTGGCTGCAGACCGACAAACGCAACGAGCGCTCACAAAACGCGATCGCGCGACTCGGCGCGGTGCGCGAAGGCGAGCTCCGGAACGAGCGCATCCTTCCAGACGGCCGCTTGCGGACGAGCGTCGTCTTCGGCATCACGAAAGAGGACTGGCCCGAGGTCCGCGAACGGCTCCTCGGGTATCTGGCCCGGTGATATGCTCGTCGCCAGTTGAAGTCTTCTCACGGGGAGCGGCCGCGCTGCTAGCGGCATTCGCACGCCAATAACCGAGGTCTCCCTATAGCCGCGCCCGAGCTCCGGATCAACGAACAGATCCGCGGCGTTCCGGCTGTCCGGCTGATCGGCCCGAACGGCGAATCGCTCGGCATCGTGCCGACCGCGCGCGCGCTCGCGAAGGCCCAGGAAGAGGGCTATGACCTCATCGAGATCGCGCCCAACGTCCAGCCGCCGGTGGCGCGCATGGGCGACTTCGGAAAGTACCGCTACGACCTGCAGCAGAAGGCCAAGGACGCGAAGAAGAAGCAGAAGGCCGTCACGTGGAAAGAGATCCGCGTCTCGCCGAAGATCGACGACCACGACATCGACACGAAGATCCGGTCGGCCGCGAAGTTCCTCGATGAAGGCGACAAGCTGAAGGTCACCGTCCGCTTCCGCGGGCGGGAGCTCGCGCACCCCGACCGCGGCCGCGTCCTGCTGCTGCAGATCGGCGACAAGCTCAAGGAGCACGGCGTCATCGAGCGCGCGCCGCTCCTCGAGGGACGGCAGATGCACATGATCATGAACCCGGTCCGTCGCGACGCGACGGGCGCTCCCGCGCCCGCACCGACCGCGGCCGCGACGCCGCCTCCGGCCGCCGCGGCGGCGGCACCGCGACCGGCCGCGGCGGGACCTCGACCCGCGCCGGCAGCGCCGCGTCCCGCCGTGGCGCCAGCTCGGCCGCCGGTCGCGCGCCCGACGCCGCCGCCTCGCGCACAACGCCCCGCCTAGCAATTAGACTGGGCGTTCACTCGCGCAAAGACCGGAGGTCGTTCGCCGTGCCCAAGATCAAGAGCCATAGCGGCGCGAAGAAGCGCTTCGAGTTCACTGGGAGCGGCCGCCTCCGGCGCTCGAAGGCCTACAAAGGCCATCTCAATCAGCACAAGTCACCGTCGCGGAAGCGTCGGCACGCCGGCAAGGCGCTCGTCGCCAAGGGCGACCTGCAGCTCGTCCGCAAACTGCTGCCGAACCTGAAGGTAAGGAGCTAAGGGATGTCCCGGGTAAAGCGCGGCGTCGCCGCACACAAGAAACACAAGAAGCTGCTCTCGCAGGCCGAGGGCCGGCGCGCTTCGAAGCACAAGCTCGTCCGTCCCGCCCGTGAAGCGGCCATGCACGCGATGCGGTACGCGTATCGCGACCGCCGCGCGCGCAAGGGCCAGTTCCGGGCGCTCTGGATCGCGCGCATCAACGCGGCCGCCCGCGACGCCGGCGTGTCTTACAGCCGGCTGATGGCGGCGCTCCGCCTCGCCGGCATCGACCTCGACCGGAAGGTCCTCGCCGACATGGCCATCCGCGACCCGAAGGTGTTCCGGCACTACGTCGACCTCATCAAGGAAAAGTCGAGCCAGGCGAACAAGTCATAGCGGCGCCGACGGAGAGCAGTACCGCGACACGCGGCGACAAGAGAGACCGGGAGGGGTGAGAGCCGGTCACGCCGACGACGCGGGAATTCGCTCCTGAGCCGACCGGCAGGAAAGCCGGTCCGGGTGAAGCCCGATAGCGCTTCGACCGAGAGTCTCTCTCTTCGGACGCGGCCACCGCCGCGGCCGAAGAGGGTTGAGGGGAAAGCTCCCCTGCGACAAGAGAAACACGGGTGGTACCGCGGAGGCCCGCCTTCGTCCCGAACGAACGGCGGGTCTTGTGTTTCCTGAGGGAGGAGCGAAAACGATGGCGGGCGATGACCTGAGAGCGCTGGCAGACCGCGCGGTCGCCGAGATCGCGGCGGCTCCCGACGAGGCCGGGCTCGAAGCGGTCCGCGTGAGGTACCTCGGCCGCAAAGGCGGCGCGCTCAGCGAGTCCACGAAGCGGATCGCGGATCTTCCCGCGGCGGACAAGCCGGCCTTCGGCGCAGCCGTGAACGAGGCCAAGCGGCGCATCGAGGCCGCCCTGGACGATCGCGCGACCGCGCTGCGAGAGACGGCGATGTCGCGCGAGCTCGAGGGCGAGCGCGAGGACGTGACCCTGCCGCCGCGGCGCGTGCGCGTCGGGCGCCTCCATCCCATAACGCAGACGGTGCGCGAAGTCTCGCGGATCTTCGGGTCGCTCGGATTCGAGACGGTCGAAGGTCCCGAGATCGAGTGGGACTACTACAACTTCGAGGCGCTGAACATCCCCGCGGGCCATCCCGCGCGCGAGAAGTGGGACACCCTCTGGATCTCGAATCCGCTCGGCGACGACCCGGCGCGGCCGATCCTCGGCCGGACGCATACGTCGCCGATGCAGGTGCGGGTCATGGAGAAGCGCAAGCCGCCGATCCGCGTCGTGGTCCCTGGCCGCTGCTACCGGTATGAGGCGACGGACGCGATCCGCGAATCCATCTTCTTCCAGTACGAGGGTCTCGCGATCGACGAGAAGCTCACCATGTCGGATCTCAAAGGAGTGCTCTACGCGTTCGCGCGCCAGGTATTCGGGAGCGACCGCAAGATCCGTTTCCGCGTCGACTACTTCCCGTTCACCGAGCCGTCGGCGGAGATCGCGTTCGACTGCTTCGCCTGCGAAGGGCGCGATCCCGACTGTCGCGTGTGCGGCGGAGACGGCTGGATCGAGGCGGCCGGCTGCGGCATGGTCCATCCCGACGTGCTGCGCCGGGTGGGCTACGACCCGGCGCGCTATCAGGGTTTCGCCTTCGGCGGCGGCATCGAGCGCCTCGCGATGCTGCGCACCGGGGCGCCGGACATCCGGCTCTTCTATCAGAACGACCTCCGGTATCTGGAGCAGTTCTGATGCTGATCAAAGTCCCGGTCTCGTGGCTGCGCGAGTACGTCGACATCGACGTGCCGATCGACGACCTCGCCCTGAAGATGCACATGTCCAGCACCGAGGTGAAAGGCATCGAGCGGCCGTGGTGGGACGACAGGATCCGGACGGCGCGCGTGGAGAAGCTGGCGAAACATCCGAACGCCGACCGGCTGCAGCTCGCCACGGTCGACTACGGCGCCGGCACCACGAAGACCGTGGTCACCGGGGCCACGAACCTGACCGAGGGCGCGATCGTCCCGTACGCCGACGAGGGCGCGACGATCGTCGACGGACACACCGGCGAGCGGGTGACGCTCCGTGGCAAGCCCATGCGCGGGATCCGCAGCGAGGGGATGGTCCTCTCGCAGAAGGAGCTCGGCCTCGGCGAGGATCACGAGGGGATACACCTCCTCGACGAGACGCTCCCGGTCGGAGCGGCGCTGCGCGAGGTCCTCGGCCAGACGATCCTCGCGCTCGAGCTTCAGCCCAACCGCCCCGATTGCCTCGGCGTCGTCGGCATCGCGCGGGAGGTGGGGGCGCTCCTCAGCACGAGCCTCCGCGAACCTCCGCTCGACCGCCTCGGCGAGAAGCGACCCGCGTCGCTCGATGTGCGCATCGAGGACGATCGCGCGTGCCCGCGTTTCGCCGCGGCGCTCCTCACGAACGTCCGCATCGGTCCGTCGCCGAGGTGGATGCAGGAGCGGCTCATCGCCGCGGGGATGCGGCCGATCGACAACGTCGTCGACATCACCAACTACGTGATGCTCGAGCTCGGCCAACCCCTGCACGCCTACGACCACACCCGGTTGCGCGGAGGCGTGCTCGTCGCGCGCCCGGCGCGGCGCGGCGAGACCATCCGCACGCTCGATGGCGTGGACCGCGTGCTACCGGACGGGACGCTCGTCATCGCGGACGAGGAGCGCGCACTGGGCGTCGCCGGGATCCTCGGCGGCGAGGACTCGGAGATCCGGGAGACGACCACGACGGTCGCGCTCGAGTGCGCGTCCTTCGAGCCGCGGTCCATCGGGCGGACGGCGACGAAGCTCGACCTTCGCGGGTCGAATGGCAGCGCCGCCGCGCGCCGTTTCTCGTGGGAGCTGTCGCCCGAGCTCGTGCCGATCGCCCTGGCGCGGGCTTGCCGCCTGCTGCGCGAGCACGCCGGAGCGGAGCTCGCGGGCGTGATCGACCGTTACCCCAACCCGCGCGAGCGCGTGAACGTACGTATGCGCTTTTCCGACGTGCCGCGCGTGCTGGGGATCGAGATCGATCCGAGCGAGACGCTCGACATCCTGCGCCGCCTTCAGTTCACCGCCGCCGCGGACGGCGACACCCTCGTCGCGACACCACCCGCGGTGCGCACGGACATCGCGATCGCCGAGGACATCGTCGAGGAGGTCGGACGGATCGCCGGCTACGACAGGCTCCCGACCCGGATTCCCGACGGCCCGCTCCCGCTCCCGGAGCGGCATCCGCTCGAGACGTTCCGCGAGCGCGCCCGCGACGGCCTCGCCGGCTTCGGGCTCCAGGAGATCGTCTCGTACTCACTCGTCGATCCCGCCTGGCTGAAGGAGCTGACCGCCGACGGCTGCGCGATCGCGCCGGAGCCTCTTCGCGTCCTGAACCCCACGACGGTCGCGCAGTCGGTCGCGCGCCCGACGATCCGGGCGAGCCTGCTCGACGCCGCGCGGCGGAACCGCCGCCATCGCGAGTCCGTGGCCGTGTTCGAGATCGCACCTATCTATCTGCCGCGGCGCGCCGAGCTCCCCGACGAGCGCTGGACCGTCGGCATCCTGCTCGCGGGGAACGCGACGCCGGTGAAGGACGGCGAGAGCTGGCTGACCCCCGAGCGCAAGTGGGACCTCCGCGATCTCCAGGGCATCGTCAGCGGGCTGGCCGAGCTCCTTCATGTCCGGACGAGCGGAGAGCCGGTCGCCGCGCCCGGGCTCCATCCCGGGCGAAGCCTGGCCTTCGCGAAGGACGGCCGCACGTATTCCGTGGCTGGACAGCTTGACCCGCGCGTCGCCGCCAAGTGGGACCTCCCGGCGGAGACGTTCGTCGCCGAGATCGACCTCGCAACGTGGCAGGCGGCCGCGGCGACCCCGCACGTCGGCGCCCCGCCACGGTTCCCGCCGGCACTCCGCGACGTCGCGATCACCGTCGCGGAGGCGACTCCGTACGGCGACGTCGAGCGGGAGATCCGCGCCGCCGCGGGAGCGCTGCTCGAGACGGTGGCGCTGGTCGATCTGTACCGCGGCGACCAGCTCGGCCCAGGGCGAAAGTCCTTCGCCGTGCGGCTGGTCCTACGTTCGCCGGCGGGGACCCTCGGCGACGCGGAGGTAGAGCGTGCGGTGAAGAGGGTGACCGGCCGCCTGCAGCACGCTCTCGGGGCGGTGATCCGCGACTAGAGCCTCCCGATTTTTGGTCAGACCACCACTGAACCAGTGCACGCCGGGTGCGGTACCCAGATAGACTCGGCGACCTAGCGCTAGGGAGGTGTTTCTACTAGTGGAGAAGCGTTACTTACGGAGAGGGTTCGCCCTCGCGGCCACAGCGATCATGGCACTCGCGGCATGCACGCAGCCCCCGGCGGGGTCGTCGCAGAGCCCCGGAGCGAGCGCGAGCGCGAGCGCGCAGCTCACGCGGGGTGCCGGTGGGGATCTCAAGATCCTGTACTGGCAAGCTGTGACGATCCTCAACGCACACCAGGCGACTGGCACGAAGGACGCGGATGGCTCGCGCTTGGTCCTCGAGCCGCTCGCGTCGTGGGACAAGAACGGCAAGGCGCTCGCGAACGGTCTCGCGGCGGAGATCCCGACCATCGAGAACGGTGGGGTGGCCAAGGACTTCACCTCGGTGACCTGGAAGCTTCGCCAGAACGTGAAGTGGTCGGACGGCACGCCCTTCACCGCTGACGACGTCGCGTTCACGTACACGTACCAGTGCGACGAGAAGACCGCGGCTTCGACCTTCGACTACTGCACCGGCGTGAAGTCGGTCGTCGCGAAGGACCCGAACACGGTCGTCGTCACGTACGAAAAGGCGCAGCCCTTCTACTTCCAGTGGGGCGTCGGCGGCAGCACGCTCATCCTCCAGAAGGCGCAGTACGCATCGTGCGTCGGCGCCGCGGCCGCGAACTGCCCCGCGGACCAGAAGCCGATCGGGACCGGCCCGTACAAGGTCAACACCTTCAAGGCCGGCGACGTGGTCACGTACGACATGAACACGAACTTCCGCGACCCGAACAAGCCGTACTTCAAGACGGTGACCTTCAAGGGCGGTGGCGACGCCGCGTCCGCCGCACGGGCGGTCTTCCAGACCGGTGACTACGACTACGGCTGGAACCTCCAGGTCGAAGCGAACGTGCTCAAGCCCATGGTCCAGAGCTCTTCGACCGGCAATCTCGTGACGGTCTACGGCTCGAGCATCGAGCGGCTCATGGTCAACTTCGCGAACCCGGACCCGGCGCTCGGCGACAAGCGCTCTGAGCCCGACACGAAGCACCCGTTCTTCCAGGACAAGGCCGTCCGCCGCGCGCTCGCGATGGCCACCGACCGCGGGTCGATGGCGGAGCAGCTCTACGGCGCCGGTCTCGCCGGCAAGGCGACCTGCAACATCCTCACCGCGCCGACCGAGATGGACTCGAAGAACACCGCGTCAATGGATGTCTGCAAGTTCGACATCGCCGCGGCCAACAAGACGCTCGACGACGCCGGCTGGGTCAAGGGATCCGACGGCATCCGCGCGAAGAACGGTGTGAAGCTGAAGATCCTGTACCAGACCACCGTGAACGCCCTGCGCCAGAAGGAGCAGGACATCGCGAAGGCTGGTTGGGAGAAGGCTGGCTTCCAGGTCGAGCTTCGATCTGAGATCGCCGACACCTTCTTCACGAACACGTCGCCCGGTGGCGCGAACCACTTCTTCGCCGACATCGAGATGTTCACCAACAGCGGCGACCCTGACCCGACGTCCTACCTCTCAGCCTGGACGTGCGCGCAGGTGACCGCCAAGGCGAACAACTGGCAGCTCGGGAACTACAGCCGCTACTGCAACGCGGACTACGACAAGATCATCGCGAGCCTTCGCACCGAGTCGGACCCGGCCAAGAGGAATCAGCTCGCCATCCAGGCGAACGACCTGCTGATCTCCGACGTCGTGGTCATCCCGCTCATCAACCGGACGTTCGCAACGTCGGGCGTGTCGAAGAGCCTCAAGGGCGTCGACCCGAGCCCGTGGGACTCGGAGATGTACAACATCGCCGACTGGTCCAAGTAACGAGCGAGTAGGCGCAGGTGTACGGTTGTGCGGTGGAGGACCTCCACCGCACTGCCCGCACCGAAGGGGTGAGGGACTAGCGATGGGTCGCTATATCGCCCGTCGGCTTTTGATCGCGATCCCGACGCTGATCGTCATCAGCTTCGTCATCTACGGCATCCTCGCTCTCGCCCCCACGGATCCGCTGTCGCAGTTCGGCGCTGACCCACGCGTCCCGCCGGAGGTGCGCGAGCGCATCCGCGAGCAGCTCGGCCTCAATCAGCCCTGGCACATCCGCTACGTCCTCTGGCTGAAGGGCATGTTCACCGGCAACTTCGGCACGTCGTTCATGAGCCACTCGCCGGTCATCGAGCTCATCCAGCAGCGGCTTCCGAACACGCTCGCCGTCGTGGGTGTCGCCGAGATCGTGGGGATCCTCCTCGGGCTCCCGATCGGGATCATCTCCTCGGTGAAGCGATACTCGCTCTTCGACCACCTCGCCACGGGCTTCGCTTTCATCGGCTTTTCGGTGCCGACGTTCTTCACGGGGCTCCTCCTGATCATCGTCTTCGGGATCAAGCTCCACTGGTTCCCCTTCATCTACAGCTCGACGCTCCAGGTGAAGGATCTCGATTCGCTCGTGCAGCAGATCAAGCAATCGATCATGCCGATCACCGTGCTGGGACTCTTCAACGTCGCCACCATCGCTCGATACGTGCGCTCCGAGATGCTCGAGCACCTGCCGCTCGACTACGTCCGCACGGCACGGAGCAAGGGACTCATGGAGCGGTTCGTCGTGCTCCGTCACGTCCTCCGCAACAGCCTCATCCCGGTCGTGACCCTCGTCGCGCTCAGCATCCCGACGGTCTTCGGCGGCGCGATCGTGACCGAGCAGGTCTTCCGCGTTCCGGGGATCGGCGCGCTGCTCGTTGGGTCGATCTTCAACGGGGACATCCCCGTCGTCGCCACGGTCGTCTTCATCTTCGCCGTGCTCGTCGTCTTCTTCAACATCGTCGCGGACCTGATGTACGCGGTCCTCGATCCGAGAATCCGCTACACGTAATGGCGACCACCCAGGTCCGGCTCGGTGCGGCGGCTGCGGCGGAGGCCAACGCCATGCGGCCGGCCCGGTCGCTGTGGCGCGACGCATGGTTCCAGTTCCGCCGTCACCGCATCGCGATGGCGGGTCTCATCGTCCTCACCATCCTGGTCGCGGGGACGATGCTCGGACCCTTCATCTACACGACCCCGATCAACATCATCGATTTCGGTGCGTCGCTCGAGGGACCGTCGGCAGCGCACCCGTTCGGGACCGATGACTTGGGCCGTGATCTTCTCGCCCGCGCGCTGTGGGGTGGCCGGGTCTCGATCGCGGTCGGACTGACCGCCGTGCTGCTCGCGATCACGCTGGGCACGGGCATCGGCGCGATCGCCGGCTACTTCGGAAAGCTCGACAGCCCCCTCATGCGCCTCACGGACCTCTTCCTCTCCCTGCCCGTCCTGCCCCTTCTGCTCGTGATCATCTTCCTGTTCCGCGACCCGCTGCGGCAGGCGCTCGGTCCAGAGGTCGGGATCTTCTTCATGATCGTCGTCGTCATCGGCATCCTGAACTGGATGCCCGTCGCGCGCCTCGTCCGCGCGCAGTTCCTCTCGCTGAAGCAGAAGGAGTTCGTCGAGGCCGCGCGCGCGGTCGGCAACCCCGATGGCCGGATCATCTGGAAGCACATCCTGCCGAACGTGCTCTCGCCGGTGCTCGTCGCGGCGACGATCGGTGTCGGCGGTGCGATCCTCACCGAGTCGACGCTCTCGTTCCTCGGGCTCGGGTTCCCGCCGGACGTTCCGACGTGGGGACGGCTGCTGTTCGACGCGCAGAACTACATCGAGATCGCGCCGCACTGGGTCTTCTTCCCAGGCTTCCTCATCTTCCTCACGGTCCTGTCGATCAACTACATCGGCGACGGTCTCCGCGACGCCCTCGACCCACGCAAGACGGCCTAGGAGACACGACCCCGCCAACCCGCCTCGGACCACGCCTCGGCCCGACCTTCTACGCGCGGCCGACACTGACCGTGGCGCGCGACCTTCTCGGCAAGGTGCTCGTCTACGATGGCCCGGCGGGCCGACGCGCGGCGAGGCTCGTCGAGGTCGAGGCGTATCTCGGCCCGCGGGATCCCGCCTCGCACGCGTACCGCGGGCCGACGCCGCGGACGATGCCGATGTTCGGTCCGCCCGGGAGGAGCTACGTGTACTTCGTCTACGGGATGTACTACTGCCTCAACCTGGTGACGGAGCGCGACGGCGTCGCCGGCGCCGTGCTCCTCCGCGGCGCCGAACCGCTCGAGGGCGTGGGCGACGAGCCGCGCGCGCTGGCCGGTCCGGGGAAGCTCGCGCGCGCCTTCGGGCTCACGACCGCGCACACAAATCTGGACCTCACGCGATCGCCACTATCGGTGCGGGAGGCGCCGCCGGTGCCGGCGTCAGCCATCGTGCGCGCGCCGCGCGTGGGGCTCCGCGATCACGCGACGACGCTCAAGCCCTGGCGCTTCTACCTTCGCGGCTCGCCCGGAGTCTCGCGCCCGTGAACGAGGGCGCTCTCGCCCGGCTCGAGCTTCCCGCGATCCGGCGGCTCGTCGCCGAGCGCACCGCGTTCGCGCCGGGCCGCGAGCTCGCCGAGGCCCTCACGCCGACGAGCGACCTCCGGGACGCGGACCGGCTCCAGGCCGAGACCGCCGCGGCGCGCGAGCTTCTCCGCGCCAGTCCGTCCAGCGGGCTCCGCGGCGCGCGCGACATCCGCGAGGCGCTCCGCCGGGCGCGGCTCGGCGGCGCGCTCGACCCGGATCAGCTCATCGCGGTCGCGGACACCATTCGCGCCGCGGAGCGCCTCTTCGAGGACGTGCGGCCGTACGCGCCACTCGCCGCGCGCACGAAGTTCGTTCGCCCGCCGACGGATGTCGCCGGCGCGATCGAGCACGCGATCGGCGGGACCGGCGAGGTACTCGACCGCGCGAGCGCGCGTCTCGGCGGACTGCGCGCGGACCTCCGGGCGGCCCAGGCGCGGCTGCAACAGCGTCTCGACGGGCTGGTCCGTTCGCCCGAGCTGGCGCGGCTCCTCCAGGATCCGATCGTCACGCAGCGCGGCGGACGGTACGTCGTGCCCGTGAAGGCCGAGCACCGCGCCTCCGTGAAGGGCATCGTGCACGACCAATCCGCGAGCGGCCAGACCGTCTTCATCGAGCCGATGGAGATCCTCGAGGCGAACAACGCGCTGCGCGAGGCGGAGCTCGCCGAACGGATGGAGGTCGAGCGGATCCTCGACGAGCTCTCGCGTCGCGTGGAACGAGCGGGCGAAGACCTCGACGCGACGACGGTCGCCCTCGCCGCGCTCGATCTCATCCTGGCGAAAGCGCTGTACGCCGACGCGCTCGCGGCGACACGGCCGGAGCTGAACGCCGAGGGAGTGCTCGACATCATCGACGCACGCCATCCTCTCCTCGTCGAGCAGGGCGCGGTCGTGGGGATCGACGTCCGTCTCGGCGAAAACTTTCGCGTCCTCGTGATCACCGGACCGAACACCGGTGGGAAGACGGTGACCCTGAAGACGATCGGCCTCCTCACGGCGATGGCCGCCTGCGGTCTCGCGCTGCCCGCGGAGCGAGCGCGCGTGCCGGTCGTGCGACGGATCTTCGCCGACATCGGCGACGAGCAGTCCATCGCGCAGTCGCTCTCGACGTTCTCGTCGCACCTTCGCAACGTCGTCGCCACGCTGGCCGACGCCGAGACGGGGGATCTCGCGCTGCTCGACGAGGTGGGCGCGGGCACCGACCCGGACGAGGGCGCCGCCCTCGCGATGGCCGTCCTCGAGACGCTGCTCGAGCGCGAGGTCCTCGTCGCGGCGACGACGCACTATCCCGAGCTGAAGGCGTTCGCTCTGAACACCGAGGGCGTGCGCAACGCGAGCATGGAGTTCGACGCCGCGACGCTCCGTCCCACGTTCCGTCTGCGGATCGGATTGCCGGGCGCGTCCAACGCGTTCGCGATCGCGGAACGCCTCGGCCTCCAGCGCGGCGTCCTCGATCGCGCGGATGCACATCTCTCCGAGCTTCACCGGTCGCTCGAGCGCACCCTCGTCGAGGCGGAGCGCCAGCGGACCGAGCTCAGCACGAAGC
>DATBKH010000126.1:0-3130 GCA_036555955.1 Candidatus Limnocylindria bacterium
GATGTGACGGCGGTCGAACCGGTCGGAGAGCATGCCGCCCCACACCGAGAAGATGAGGATCGGCAGGAACGCCGCGAAGTTCAGGATCCCGACGGCGAGCGCCGAGCCGGTGCGGTCGTACACGAAGACCGAGCCCACGACGGCCTGTAACCAGGTGCCGATGTTCGAGAGCAGACCGCCCGCCCAGTAGACCGTGAACGGGACCTCGCCGAACGGACCGAAGCGCCTCACGCTCGCATTGTCGCTCCTGTCGACCGCGACGAGCAGGCACATCGACGTCGCTGAATACAATCCGACGTGCGGACCGCGGCGCATGCCACGCGCGCGGGAGGAGGCGGGATGACCACGGCGAGCCCGAAGGTCGATGGCGCGTTCGAGGCGCGCTTCGCGAAGATCATCGCGGATACCGCCGCGCGCAACGTGACGGCACAGGAACTCGTGCTCTCGTCGCTGCGCGAGGCGATCCTCAGCGGGGCGCTGCCGCCCGGCGCGCGACTCCGGCAGGAGCGGCTCGCCGACCAGTTCGGCACGAGCCGCATCCCGGTGCGCGAGGCGCTCCGCGCGCTCGAGCACGAGGGCATCGTGACTTCAGAGCCCTACCGCGGCTTCACCGTGACGGAGCTGAACGCGGACGACATCGAGGAGGTCTACGAGCTGCGGATCCTGCTCGAAAGTCAGGCCGTGCGCCTCGCGGTGCCGCTCATGACCGACGAGGACCTGACGACGCTCGAGGGCCTCTACGACGAGATGGTGCGTGCCGAGCCCGGTGAGGAGCAGCTCGCGGCGCGCGAGCGCTTCTACATCCGCCTCTACTCGATGGCCGGGCGGCCGCGGCTCGTCGCTCTGATCGCGCGCCTGCGGCAGGAGGTCGCGCGAGCCCTGCGCTGGCCGACGTTGCAGCACGCGCCCGAGCACCACCAGCACTTCTTCGAGGCGATCAAATCGGGCGACCAGGAGGGCGCGGCTTCGCAGCTGGCGAGCCACTACCGTCGCGTCGCGATCCTCATCCGCCGGTATCTTCGGGACGCCCAGGTGGCGCAGAAGAATTCACGGCTGCGCGATCGTGCCAACGGCAACGGCCACACCGGCACGCGCGCGCCGGCGGGACGCTAGGGAGGCGGGCATGTCACTTGAAGGGAAGCGCATCGTCGTCACCGGCGCGGCGCACGGCATCGGGCGCGCGTACAGCGAGCGCCTCGCCGCCGATGGCGCGAGCGTCGCGCTCCTCGACATCGACGGCAAGCGCAACGAAGAGGTCGCGGACGCGATCTGCCGAAAGGGCGGAAGGGCGATGGCCATCGCCGCCGACGTCCGCGATTTCGCGTCGTTCTCGAGCGCGGTCGACCGCGCCGCGAAGGCGTTCGGCGGTCTCACCGGCATCGTGAACAACGCCGGCATGCTGAACGTCGTGCCGATCACGCGCTGCAACTTCTGGGAGATCCCCGACGCCGAGTGGGACGAGTCGTTCCGGCTGAACACGAAGTCCGCCTGGTACGGCTCGAAGGCGGCGCTCCCCCACCTTCGCGCGAACGGTGGCGGCAGCATCGTGAACATCGGCTCGAGCACCATCTTCCGCGGCGTGCCGACGCGCGCGCACTACGTCGCCGCGAAGTCGGCGCTCATCGGCTTCAACCGCACGGTCGCGCGCGAGATCGGCAAGGACAACATCCGCGTGAACCTGGTGTGCCCCGGCAGCACGCTCTCCGAGGAGAACCCGAGCGAGGAGACCATCCGCATGCGCGACGACGTCATCAAGACGCGCGCGCTCCAACGTCGCGAGATCCCCACGGATCTCGTCGGAACGATCGCGTTCCTCATGAGCGACGATTCCGCCTTCATCACCGGGCAGACCTTCCTCGTGGACGGCGGGAGCGCGTTCCACTAGGCGCTAGTGGTGGAGGTCGGGCCTCCACGCCTCGAACCGCCGCTCGATGAGGCGCACGCCCTCGCCGACGAAGAGTCCGAAGATGCCGAAGATGAGGATCCCGAACATGACGCGCGCGGTGTCGAGGAACTGGCCCTTCAGGCCGATGTAGAAGCCGAGGCCCTGGTTCGCCGATAGAAACTCGGCGCTGACGACTCCGACGAGCGCCCGGCCGGCCCCGATCCGGATGCCGCTGATGATGAACGGCAGCGTGCTCGGCAGGATCACGCTGCGGAACGCGAGCCACGACGAGCCGCCGAACGAGCGCGTGATCTCGAGATGCCGCCGCGCGGTCGATTGGACGCCGGTGAACGTCGTCACGACGACGGCGAAGAAGGTCGACAGGAAGACGACGACGACCTTCGACTGGATACCGAGGCCGAACAACAGGATGATGAGCGGGATGAGCGCGACGTTCGGCGTCGCGTTGAGGCCCGCGAGCAGCCCGTTGAAGAGGTAGTCGACGCGACGGAACAGACCGATGACGATCCCAAGCGGGATGCCGACGGCGAGCGCGACGATGAATCCGAGGGCGAACTCCTGGAAGCTCACCGCGAGGTGCGGGAAGATCTCGCCGCTCGTGACGTCCTGGACGGCGGCGCGCCAGATCGCGGTCGGGTAGCTGAGCAGCGACTTGCGGTAGAGGCCCAGCTGCGCCGTCGTCTCCCAGATGACGAGGAGTCCGACGAAGCCGATGAGGCCGTAGAACAGCCGCTCGCCCAGCAATCCCTGCACGCGCGCGAAGGGCATGCGGATCGGTCCGTAGATCGGCTCGAGCAGTGGCAATCGGCTAGCCATCGGCGTTCTCTTTGGCCGCGCTCTGGACGTCGCCGGCGATCAGGCGCCAGATCTGGTCCTCGTACTCGACGAAGCGCGGCGTCCGCTTGACCTCGAGCGCCCGCGGCCGCGCGAGGTCGATCGTGATGTCGGCGATGATCCGGCCGGGCCGGCGCGCCATCACCACGACCCGGTCCGAGAGGAACACGGCCTCGTCGATCTGATGCGTGACGAACAGAACGGTCTTGCGCGCCGCGGTCCAGATCCGCAGGAGCTCGGCCTGCATGAGCTCGCGCGTCTGCGCGTCGAGCGCCGCGAACGGCTCGTCCATCAGCAGGATCGCGGAATCGACCGCGAGCGCCCGCGCGAGGTTCGCGCGCTGCTGCATGCCGCCTGAGAGCTGATACGGATAGCGGTCCTCGAACCCGC
>DATBKH010000127.1:0-21318 GCA_036555955.1 Candidatus Limnocylindria bacterium
GACGAGCGGCGCCTGTCGGAGGAAACGCGCGCGCTGATCGGCCGGGACGAGGAGCTCGCCGCCGCGGCGACGACGAATGCACGCGCCCGGGCGCTCCGCGAGCGCGAGCGCAACGCCATCGCAGCGGATCTCGAACGCGCACGCGAGAAGGCGGCCGAGGCCGCGCGCCTCGCCGAGAGCGCCGCGGAACGCGCCGGCGCCGCACGAAACGAGCTCCAGCGCATCGACGGTGACCTCGCGCTGGTGCGCGGTCAGACCTCCGCGCTGCGCGAAGCGGTCGACCGTGCCGACTCGGAGCTTGCGGCACGCGAGGCCGCACACGACCTCCCGGCGCTGCCGAAGGGATTCGCGTGGCTTCACGAGCGCATCGCCTCGCCGGACGCGGTCCGGGTCGCGCTGGGTGGTGCGGTCGCCCTCGCAGGCACGGCCGCCGCCGATGCACCTGTGCCGAAGGGATGCCGTCGTGTGGCCGACGGCGTCGCGATCTTCGTCGCGCCCGACGACGCGACGGCTCTGGCCGCGGCGTCGACCCTGCGCGCGGGTGCGGTCGTCGCGCCGAGTGGCCTGCTCGTCCTTCCAGGGCTCGCCCGGCTCGTCGCACCGCGGCAGCGCGCGGAGCGGGACGCGACCGCCCAGCTCGGTGCGATGGCGGCTCGGCTTCACGAGGAGCTCATCTCCGCGGAGCGCGCGCAGCGCGATGTGCTGGCGCAGCGTGTCGAGGCGGAGCGTCGTCGCGAAGACGCGGAGGGCAGGCTCGGGAAGGCGCAACAGGCGCGCGCCGAGGCCGAGGCGGCCGCGGACGAGCTGGCGGCGTCCGAGGCCGCGGTCCGCGACGCCGTCCGGATCCACGAGGCGAGTGCCGCGTCGATCGAGCGCGAGCGCACCGAGCTCCTCGGTCGTCGCGACAAGCTCGCGCGCGAGATCGAGGCGGCTGCGGTCGCACGGACGAGCGCGGGCCTGGCGTTCACACAGTCGGAGCGCGAAGAACAGGGCGCGGCGGACACGCACAACGCCGCGTCGCGCCGCGCGGAAGAGGCGCGACTCGCGGCGGCGACGATGGAGGAACGACGGAGCGCGTCGGTTCGGCTTCGCGACGCGCTCAGCGAGCAGGTGAGCGCCACGGAGCGGCGCATCGCCGACGAGGAGGACCGGCTGCGCGCGCTGGCGTCACAGGAGCGCGACTCACGCGCGCGCCTCGAAGCGGCTCAAGCCGACCTCGGACGCGTGACCGCGGATGCGAAGGAAGCAGCACGCTCGGCGGAGCTCGCGCGCGAGCGGGCCCTCGCGGCGGAAGGCTCGCGCCGCGAGTCGGAGCAGCGTCTCGCGAAGGCGCGCGAGCGCCTCGCCGAGCTGCGCGGCGAGCGTGGCAAGCTCGCGGTCGAGGAAGAGCGCGCGTCCGGTGCGATGCGCTTGCTCGAGGAGCAGGTCCGCGCGGAGCTCGGGCTGCCCGACGATGAGCCGCTCCCGGATCCGGCGAGCATCGAGCTCGAAGAGGAGCCGGACGAGAAGGAGAAGTCGAGTACGGTCGCCGCGCTGCAGCGGCTCCGGCGCCGCCTCATCGGGCTCGAGCCGGTGAACCCGCTCGCCGCGACCGAGCTCGCCGAGGTCGGGCAGCGTCACGAGTTCCTCTCCACGCAGAAGAACGATCTCGAGCGCGCGATGGCGGACCTCCGGACGCTCGCAGACGACCTCGCGACGACGATCGCCGAGCAATTCAGCACGACGCTGCAGGCGGTGGATCGCGAGTTCGGCGTGTTCTTCCAGCGGCTCTTCAACGGCGGGCAGGCATCGCTCCGTACGAGCGACGATCCCGACGAGCCGGGCATCGACATCTATGCGCGCCCGCCGGGGAAGCGCATCGGAAGCCTCGCGCAGCTCTCAGGTGGAGAGCGCGCGCTGACCGCGACGGCGCTGCTGCTCGCGATCCTTCGCGTACGCCCGGCCCCGTTCTGCGTGCTCGACGAGGTCGACGCCGCGCTCGACGAGCGCAACGTGGGACGCTTCACGCAAGCCCTTCGCGAGCTCACTGACCGGACCCAGTTCGTCGTGATCACGCACAACCGAGGGACGATCGAAGCCGCCGACATGCTGTACGGCGTCTCGATGGACGACGGCGGTGTGTCGAAGGTCATCTCGCTCCGTCTCGCGGACCTTGACGCGGAGCGCGCGGGCTAGAGAGACGGGACGTTCAGCGCGAAGAAGTGCGACGTGCCCCAAACGCGGTCGACGTCGAAGATCCGAATGTGGACGTGGACGAGATACAGGGCGACCCGGTCCTCGACGGCGACGGCTCGAGGCCACTGATGATCGGTGGCGGGCTGGGCCCGGCACACATAGACCGGAGCGACCGATACCGGCTGTGCGGTCTGGCCCTCGGTACAGCGAAGCTCGGCGTACTGGCGCGTGTAGCGAGCCCCGCCGATGTAGGCGATGCCCGCGAGGACCGCGATGGCGAGCGCACCTCGTGCGGCGAAGGCGCGCAGACGGACTCGCACGCGTCGAGCCTAGCGGGGCGCAGGCGCGGCGTCGCCTCGGCCACACTTCGGTCATGAGCATCGAGCAGGGCCTGGCGAAAACGCGCGGTGGATTCCTCGCGCGGCTCTTCGGGCGCGGCGATGCGCCGCTCACCGCGGAGTGGCTCGACTCGCTGGAGGAGGGGCTTCTTCGCGCCGATCTCTCGGTCTCGCTCGTCGATCCGCTCATGGCGCAGCTCCGCGACCTCCTCGCGACCGGCGAGCTCAAGTCCGTGCCGAAGGCGCTCGCCGCCGTGCGGGAGACGCTGGTGGCTCAGCTGGGCGGCGACCTGCGCCTACGCGGGGATGGGAGGAGACCGCGCGTCATCCTCGTCGTCGGCGTGAACGGCAGCGGAAAGACGACGACGGCCGCCAAGCTGGCGAAGCGTCTGAAGGACGCCGGAGAGCGGCCGCTCCTCGCCGCCGCGGACACGTTCCGGGCCGCCGCGATCGAGCAGCTCGAGCGCTGGGCGGAACGGGTCGACGTCCCGATCGTCGCCGGCAAGCCGGAGGGTGACCCAGCGGCCGTGGTCTTCGACGCCGTGAACGCGGCGGCCTCCCGCGGGAACACGACGGTCATCGCCGACACCGCCGGCCGGCTGCACACCAAGGGTCATCTGATGGACGAGCTCGGGAAGATCGTCCGCGTGACCGGGCGCGCGCGCGAGGGCGCTCCTGACGAGGTCCTTCTGGTGCTCGACGGGACCGCGGGCCAGAACGCCATACAGCAGGCGCGGCAGTTCACCACGACCGCGGCGGTGACCGGTCTCGTCGTCACGAAGCTAGACGGGACGGCGAAGGGTGGCGCGGTGTTCGCGATCGCGCACGAGCTCAAGCTCCCGGTGAAGCTCATCGGGGTCGGCGAGAAGGCGGACGACCTTCTGCCGATGGATCCGGCGGCGTTCGTGAACGCGCTCTTGCCCGCGTCCTAGGGCGGCTCTGTCGCGGCCTTGCGCATCTGTCGATCGGCCGCACCGACGCCCACGGGGACTAGTACCAATGGTGTGTATGAGGTGACCATTGCCCTTGCGCTCGCGATCGCAAAGAGGCTTCCTATCGCTCGGGGTGGGGGACGCGCACGAGCCGCGTCGGGTTGTCGCGTGAGCAGTGGGGTGGGTGGGTCCGCGTGGGCGGGAGGAATGCCCAGGCGGAGCCCGGACCGACCCCTCCCTGCTCCGGCACCCGCAGCATCTAGAGTCGAAACACCGTGTTTGAGCAGCTCTCCGACCGGCTGACCACGACCTTCGAGCGTCTGCGCGGCCGGCCGCGGGTGACCGAGGCCGATCTCGATGAGGCGCTGCGCGACGTGCGCGTCGCGCTCCTCGAGGCCGACGTGAACCTCAAGGTGGTGCGCCAGCTCATCGCCACCGTCCGCGAGCGGGCCGTCGGCGAGCGCGTGCTCGAGTCCATCACCGGCGCGCAGCAGGTGGTGAAGATCGTCCACGACGCGATCGTCGAGATGCTCGGCGGCGCGGCGACGCCGCTCGCGCGGGCCGATCGTCCGCCGACGGTCATCGTGCTCGCGGGGCTGCAGGGCTCCGGCAAGACCACGACGGCCGCGAAGCTCGCGAACCTTCTCCGCAAGCAGGGGCGCCACCCCGTGCTGATCGCGGCGGACGTGCACCGGCCGGCCGCGATCGATCAGCTCGTCACGCTCGGCAAACAGCTCAGCATCCCCGTGCGCGCCGTCGGGGCGAAGCGCGTCGCGGCCGACGTCGCGTCGTTCGTCGCGGCCGCGCCCGCGGAGAGCCGCGATACCGTGATCGTCGACACCGCCGGCCGTCTGCACATCGACGAGGCGATGATGGTCGAGATCGCGGACGTCGTCGCCGCGGCCAAGCCCCACGAGGTCCTGCTCGTCGTCGATGCGATGGCCGGTCAGGACGCTGTCGAGAGCGCGACGGTCTTTCACGCGCGGCTGCCGCTCACCGGTCTCGTGCTGGCGAAGGCCGACGGCGACGCACGCGGTGGCGCATCCCTGTCGGTGCGCGCCGTCACCGGAGTCCCGGTCAAGCTCATCGGCACCGGCGAGAAGCTCGACGCGATCGAGGTCTTTCACCCCGATCGTCTCGCGCAGCGCATTCTCGGTATGGGCGACATCCTCACGCTCGTCGAGCGCGCGCAGGAACAGATCGACCAGAAGACGGCCGAGGCGCAGGCCAAGAAGTTCCTCGAGGCGCAGTTCACGTTCGAGGACTTCTACGCGCAGCTGCAGCAGGTGAAGAAGATGGGTCCGATCGCGGATCTTCTGAAGATGATCCCGGGACTGGGCGGTATCGCGAAGCAGCTGCCGGAGGGCCCTGAAGCGGAGCGCGAAATGCGGCGGATCGAGGCCATCATCTCGTCGATGACGAGAGCGGAGCGCGCGGACCCGAGCCTCATCAACGGCTCGCGCCGGAAGCGCATCGCGGCGGGCTCCGGGACCACGGTCGCGGACGTCAACCAGCTCGTCAAACAGTTCGGAGAGATGCGGAAGCTCATGAAGCAGATGGGGTCCATGGCGAAGGGCGGGCGGTTGCCTCGTTTGCCCGGCATGCCTGGGATGCCGCGCGTGTGATTGCCATATCATCGACGTGTTCACGCGTCCGCGACCATCACTTTCGCTGGGAGGATCCCGACCGAGTTGGCAGTTCACATCCGCCTGCGCCGTGTAGGCAAGACAAAAGCGCCGACGTACCGCGTCGTCATCGCGGACTCGCGCGCGCCACGGAACGGCAAGTTCATCGAGTCCATCGGGCACTACGACCCACGCGCCGAGCCGGCGCAGCTCGTCGTGGACGCCGAGCGCGCGCGGCACTGGTTCAAGAACGGCGCGAAGCCGACCGCGACCACGCGCTCGCTCCTCATCCGCAGCGGCATTCCCGAAGGTGAGGTTCCTGCTTCAGTACGGTGACTACCGCGCCGGACCAGGGTCGGATGCGTGTGCTGCTCGAGCACGTCGCCAAAGCGCTCGTCGACGATCCCTCCGCGGTCGTCGTCACGGAAGAGCAGGACGGCGATTTCACGAAGCTGCACCTGCAGGTCGCCGAGCCTGACGTCGGGAAAGTCATCGGCCGCGGTGGCCGGATAGCGAAGGCCATCCGTGCGCTGCTCAAGGTGATGGCCACGCGAGATGGGACCAAGGTCAACCTCGAGATCGATTGAGGCCGGGCGGGTCGACGATCCGATCGTCGGCGTCGTCGGCGCTCCGCACGGGGTACGCGGCGAAGCGAAGATCCACCCTCGCTCCGATGTCGCCACGCGCTTCCGCAAGGGCTCACGCCTTCTCTGCGACGGCGTGGGGGAGCTCATCGTCGCGTCATCGCGCGGGCCGGCGGACGCTCCGATCGTCCGGTTCGACGGATACGTCACACGAACAGACGCGGAGCGTGTTCGCGGCCGCCTGCTCCGCGTTCCGCGCGCCGAGGCCCGTCGCGCCGCGAAAGGCGGATTCCTGTGGGCGGATCTCCTGGGCCTCCGCGCGGAGCGGCCCGATGGCGAGCCGCTCGGCGTCGTGAGCGAGGTGCTGCGCGCCGGCGAGACCGACGTACTGGTGGTCCACATGGAGGGGCGGCCGGATCTGCTCTTCCCGGCGATCGCGTCGGTCATCCGCGAGGTCGACGTCGCGGGCGGCCGCCTCGTCGTCGTTCCGCAGGACGTGCTGGAGTGACGCTCCGCATCGACGTGCTCACGCTCTTCCCGAAGATGTTCGAGAGCCCGTTCGCCGAGAGCATCGTGGCTCGGGCCCGCGCCGCGCGACACCTCGAGCTTGCCGTGCACGACATCCGCGCGTGGGCGACGGATCGGCATCGCGTCGTCGACGACGCGCCCTACGGCGGCGGCGCGGGCATGGTGCTGAAGCCGGAGCCGCTCACGCGCGCGATCCGCGCGACCCGAGGCGAGCGCGGCCACGTCGTCCTGATGAGCGCGCAGGGCCCTCTGTTCGATCAGGCCGCGGCCCGCCGCCTCGCGGAGCTGCCGCACCTCGTCATCGTCTGCGGCCACTACGAGGGGGTCGACGAGCGCGTGATCGAGGCCGACGTGGACGAAGAAGTATCCATAGGGGACTACGTGCTCACCGGCGGAGAGCTCGCGGCGATGGTCGTTATCGACGCCGTCACGCGCCTCGTTCCCGACGTGATCGAGGCCGAGTCGCTTGCGAACGAGTCCCACACCGAAGGACTGCTCGAGGGTCCGCACTACACGCGTCCCGTCGAGCACGAGGGGCGGCGCGTTCCGACGGTGCTGCTTTCAGGCGACCATGCCGCGATCACGCGATGGCGACGCGCCGAGTCCGTGCGGCGGACGGCGGAGCGGCGCCCGGACCTTCTGGATCGCGCAGGGCTCACGCCGGCCGAGCGAGCCCGCCTTCCGCGGGCACCGAGCGCCGCAGGCCGCGTTCCAGACGCGGATCTCGTCGCGGCGTATGGGTCGGGTGTCGGGTCGTACCGCATCGCGGCGCGCTTCGGACTCTCGCCCGCCACCGTGCGCGCCCGCCTTCGCGCGGCCGGTGTCCGCCTGCGGCCGTCGCGAAGCAGCCAGCGCGGACCGACCGTCGCGGAGGTCTCGAAGATGCGAACGACCGGTCTCACCGTGCGCGAGCTCGCGCGTCACTTCGGCGTGTCACACGTGACGATCCTCGACCGTCTGAAGAAGGCGAAACGCTAGTCCTGCTAGACTCTCGCTACTTCGTGAGTGCCCTCACCATTCCTATGAATGACCTCTTGAACACGCTTGCCCGGGAGCAGCTGAAGGCCGATCTCCCCGAGATCCGGCCGGGCGATACCGTGCGCGTGAGCGTGCGCGTGGTCGAGGGCAACCGCGAGCGCCTCCAGAACTTCGAGGGCACCGTGCTCCGCGTTCGTAACGGCGGCGTCGACAGGCAGATCACCGTGCGCCGGATCGCGAGCGGTGTCGGCGTCGAGCGCACCTTCATGGTCCACTCGCCGCGTGTCGAGAAGATCGAGCTCATCCGCCACGGTCACGCGCGCCGCGCGGCGCTTTACTTCCTCCGCGAGCGCGTCGGCAAGGCCGCCACACTCCGCGAAAAGCGGCGATGACTTGACCGGCCCTGTGCCGGTCACCGAATCTTGTTTCCCGTGCGAGGCCTGATCGAGCTCTGCCTTCGGCAGGAGACGCATGCCCTCTCTTAACAACGAGAAGCGCCTGTGGGCGCAAGGGCTCCTGCGCGTGGTTGGTGTCGACGAGGTCGGCATGGCGGCGCTCGCGGGACCGGTCGTCGCGGCGGCGTGCCTCGTGACGCCGGATACGCGGCTCATCCGCAAAGTGAACGACTCCAAGCTGCTCACCCGTCTTCAACGTGAGGGGCTGCTCGATTCCATCAAGGGACGGGTGGTGAAGATCGGCGTCGGCGCCGCTTCGGTCGCGGAGATCCACCGGCTGAACATCTATCACGCGAGCCATGTCGCGATGCTGCGCGCGCTGCGACAGATCGGGGAGTACGACTGGGTCCTCGTCGACGGGCGGCGGATCCTCGATCCCGCATTCGCGCCCGGCAAGCACACCGAGATCGTGAAGGGCGACATGAAATCCTTCTCGATCGCGTCCGCGTCGATCGTGGCGAAGGTCACCCGTGATCGCCTCATGCAGAAGCTCGCGACGAGATATCCGGGCTACGGGTGGGAGCACAACTGCGGCTATCCGACGATCGATCACCGGAAGGCGCTGCGCGAGCTCGGCGTGACGCCGTTCCACCGGCAGGACTTCGGCACGGTTCGCATGATGTTGTCGGCGGAGAACCAGATCGCGCTCGAGCTCGAGCCCGCCGGAGTGTCACCGAGTTGACGTTCGCGCGCGAAGCGCGCTCGGATAGAGTTCGCGGTCCAGTGAAGACAACCCCTACGACCACCGTTCGTGTCAGCACGCCCGCCGACTATCCGGCGCTCGTCGCGCTGAACAAGGCGTCCTACCCCGACTACGCCGAGACCGTCGAGGAGTGGCATCACTGGGACGAGACGTGGGACCACGACAAGTACTTCAAGCACCGGCTCGTCGCCGAGGACGCTGGGAGCGTCGTGGGATTCGGTCAGGTGAACCACATGCGCTGGGCGTTCGTGCCGACGAAGTACCGGATCGATGTCACCGTCCATCCGAATCATCGCGGCCGGGGGCACGGCGCCGCGTTGTACGACGCGCTGGTGGAGACGGTGGCGCAGCGCGGCGCCAAGTCGCTCGCGTCGCAGGCGAAGGAGTCGATGGCCGATGGCGTTCGCTTCCTCGCCAAGCGCGGGTTCCGAGAGGTGAAGCGCGACTGGGAGTCTCGTCTCTTCGTGAAGGGCTTCGACTTCGCGCGATTCGCCTCAGCCGACGAGCGCGTGGAGAAGCAGGGGATCCGCGTCACGACGCTCGAAGACGAGATGAACCGCGACCCGGAAGCGCTGCGCAAGGCATACGAGCTGAACGAGGACTGCCGTCGCGATGTCCCGACCGTGGACCCGGCGACGCCGAACACCTTCGAGGAGTTCCGCCAGGCGGACATCGACGCACCGAACGCCCTCCTGGATGCGTTCTTCCTTGCGATCGACGGTGATGGGCGCTATCTCGGGCTCTCGAATCTGTTCCGGTCGCTCGACGACCCGACCTTCCTGTGGCAGGGACTGACAGGTGTCCGCCGCGACGCCCGTGGGAAGGGCGTCGCGATGGCGCTCAAGCTGCGCACCGTGCGGTACGCGCTCGATCACGGGATCGAGCACATCAAGACCTGGAATGACATCCGCAATCGCCCCATGCTCTCCATCAACGAAGCGATGGGCTTCGAAAAGCAGCCCGCTTGGATCAGCTACGAGAAGGATCTGTAGCGCTGTAGCCCTCGCGTTCCTCGTCGCTGCCGCGATCCACCCGCCCGCGTCCGCTCTCGCCGCCACCGGCTTCCACGCCGCGTGGGTCGACCAGGCACCCTGGCCGGTCCTGCGACCCGGTGCGAGCGTTTCGTACACGATCCATTTCCGGAACACCGGCACCGAGACCTGGCAGCGCGGCGTCGCCGGACGCCAGGTCAATCTCGCGGTCGGCGGTGACTCGACCGCGTTCGCCGACGCCGGCATGGCCGTCGGCTGGCTCAGCGCCAACCGCGTGGCGACCACGGTCGAGGCCGTCGTCGCGCCGAACGCGCTCGCGGCCTTCACGTTCACGCTCCGCGCGCCGACGACGCCCGGCTCGTACCGCCTCCCGCTTCATCCGGTCGTCGACGGCGTCCAGCACCTCGAGGACGAAGGCGTGTTCGTCCTGGTCGTCAGCGACCCCGGGTACCACAGCGCCTGGGTCAGCCAGTCGCCGTACCCGACCTTGCAGCCCGGCCAGGTGAGCGCGCAGCTCTCGGTCGTTTTCCGCAACAGCGGCACGCAGCCCTGGACGAAGGGCGTTCTCGGCCAGGAGGCGCGGCTTGCCATCAATCAGGACGACGCGCAGTGGGCCCCGCTCGCCGTGAACTGGCTCTCCGCCAACCGCGTCGCCGCGCAGACCGAGTCGAGTGTCGCGCCGGGCGGGGCCGGCACCTTCACGTTCCAGGTCCGCGCGCCACAGTCGCCGGGCGTCTACTCGCTGCATCTGCGGCCGGTGATCGACGCGACGGCCTGGATGGAGGATCAGGGCGTCTTCCTGACGATCACCGTGCCCCCGCCGGCGGGGAGCGTCCCGCGTCTCGTCGCGACGGTCGTGCGGTCCGGGCTATCGATCCCGTGGGACGTCGCGTTCGCGCCGGACGGGCGCATGTTCGTCACGGAGCGCGTCGGCAACATCCTCGTGTACGCGAGCGCCGCCCCCGGCGCGGCGCAGCTCGCGAACTTCGGTGTCGCGAACATCGCGCCCTCGGGCGAGGCCGGGCTGATGAGCATCGAGCTGGACCCGGGATTCGCGTCGAACGGGCTCCTCTACGTCTGCGCGTCGGTCACCGACGGCGGTCAATGGCTGAACCAGGTGCTGCGCTACCGCATGAGCGGCAACACACCGGTCTTCGACGGATACGTCATCCGCTCCGGGATGCGCGCGGCGGGGAATCACGACGGCTGCCGCATCCGGTTCGGGCCGGACGGGAAGCTCTGGGTCACGATGGGCGACGCCGGCAACACGGCGAACGCGCAAAACCCGAACGTGCTCAACGGGAAGGTCTTGCGCGTGAACGGCGACGGCTCGATCCCGGCGGACAACCCGATCATGCCCGGGGCCGCCGCGCGCACGGCCGTCTACACCATGGGGAACCGGAATCCGCAGGGGCTCACGTTCGAGCCGGGGACCGGGCGAGCCATCGAGGTCGAGCACGGCGACGAGACGCACGACGAGATCAACGTCCTCCGGGCCGGAGCGAACTACGGGTACGCGATCTGTCGCGGGCCGTGTAGCGATCCGCGCTTCGTCGATCCAGCGTGGTCCTCGGGCAACGTGACCCTCGCGACGAGCGGCGCCGACTTCGCCCGCGGCGTCCAGTGGGGCGCGTACGACGGTTCACTGTTCGTCGCACAGCTGAAGGAGTCGGACCTGCGCCGATTCACCTTCAGCGGCGCGACGGCGACGCAGCGGGACGTCTTCTTCAACGGCACGTACGGCCGCATCCGCACGGTCCGGCAGGGTCCCGACGGCTCGCTTTACCTGACGACGAGCAACGGGACCGGCGACCGCGTCATCCGCATCACCCCGACGCAATAGCCTGCCGATCTCGTCCGTGTGGACCGGCGTGCGCTCGGCCTCGCGGGCGAACGGGCCGCGGAGGCGGAGCTCCTTCGGGCCGGCCTGCGCGTCGTGGCGCGCAACCAGCGCACGCGCTCCGGCGAGATCGACCTCATCTGCCGGGACCGTGATGGCTACGTGTTCGTGGAGGTGAAGACGCGGCGCGCGGGCTCCTTCGTGGCGGCCGCCGAGGCCGTCGACCGCCGCAAGCTCGAGCGCTTGGCGCGTCTCGGAGCCGGCTGGCTCGCGATGCGCGGCGATCGCGGCGCGCGCTGGCGTGTTCTCGTAGCCGCGCTCACGGTCGGCGCGGACGGCACGCGCGTGGAGCTCATCGAGGCGTCCTGATCAGCGCGCGATGGCGACACCAAGGCCGTCCGTCACGCGAAGCGAGTCGCCTCGCGTGGCGCGGGTCATCCGCAGGCGCCCGCCGTGAGGCATGCGCTGCTCCTGCCAACCGCCACCCTCGGCCCGCAGCAGATCGTCCCAGAGCACGACGGCCACATCCGGTCCGGCGCACGTCGCCTGGGTACTCGCGCACGCCAAGGGACGCGAGAAGTTCGGAGTCGCTGACGGGTCGTACGCGAGCGCGACGTACGGCTTGGGAAGGTATTGCTCCAGCAGTACCGCGTCGTAAGCGGTGACCACCACGGTGCGATCGGGCGCGAGATTCGCTTCGAGGAAGCGCGTCTTCTCACCGATCCCCTGGTCCTCGCGCGCGATGTCCCGGGCGGAGATGGGCGTGTTGCTAATGAGGAATATCGCGGCGTTGCCGAGCGCGACCGCAGCCACGATCCACTTGAACGTTCGCGGCATTCGCAGGCCCTTCGCGAGCGCGATCGCGCCGCGCGCGGCCAGGATCGTCATCCCCGGAAGCATGCTGAAGATGTAGCCGTAGTCGCCGACGTGGACGAGCACATAGATCGGAAGCGGCGCGAACGTCCAGGTGACGATGAACGCGGTGCGCCACCTGTCGCGGAGCTCCACGCGCCGCGCCTCGACCGAAAGGACCGTGACGGCGACGAGTGGGATGAGGAAGTAGAGGCCGCGCCCGAGGAACCGCGCGAGCTCGTACGCGTTGCGATAGATCGCGACCGGGCCGATGCCAAGCACGCTGTACCGCTCGTCGACGAACCGGCCCTGCTCGCGGAGCGCTTCGACGAATCGGGCCAGCCCACCGTCCGCGGCGGCGCTTGCGAACAGCCACACTCCCGTGAGAGCGACCACGATCGCCGCCGAGGCGACCACAGTGGTCAGGCGACTCCGCAGCGCCGCGACGAGCCAGACCGGGGCGATGAAGATCGCGAGATCGGAGCGGAAGCCGATCGCGATCCCCCACAGCGCGGACGCGCCGAGGAGCCATCTCGTGCGCGTCGGGCCGTCTGAGCTCGTCGCGAGCCAGAAGGCGAGCGCGGTGATCGTCGTGAGCGCCGCGAGCAGTGTGTACGGGTACGCAAGGCCGCCGTAGGCCCAGAACGTCGCCGCGGTGAGCATGAACAACGCGGCCACGCGACCGGTGCGCTCGTCGTACAAACGCGTCGCGAGCAGATAGACGAGCGTGATCGCGGCCGCGCCCGCGAGGGCGCTCACGATCGTCATCGCGCGGTTCGGGTCCTGAGTGATGAAGCCGACCGCGCGGAGGAGCAGCACGTACCAGAGATAGCCGGGCGGCTGGGGCCGGTGCTCGAGAGGGTCGAATCGCTCCATGGCTCTCGCGTAGAGGACGGAGTCGGGCGCGTAGAGGTGATCCGTCGCGAACGGGATGCGTGTGATGACGCCGAGCGCGAAGAGACCGACCGCCACCCGCCAGCTCACGAGCGCGTAGTTTGCGGGATGGCTCCGCGGTACCGGACCGGAGTCCTGTGATCCGGCCCGAACCGGACGCCGAGGCTCCTGCGTCATCGCGATCACCGCGCCGGATCGGCCCGCGACCGCGCGCACCATCGCGCGCGTCACCGCCTGCGCTCTCTGGGGGCTCGAGACCGCGCTCGTCACCGTGGAGGCGGACGTCGCGAACGGCCTGCCCGCGTTCGTCGTCGTCGGCCTGCCCGATGCGGCCGTGCAGGAGGCGCGCGAGCGGGTGCGCGCGGCGATCCGCAATTCCGGCTTCGACTTCCCGCTGCGCCGGGTGACCGTCAACCTCGCTCCGGCCGGCCGGAAAAAGGAGGGCACCGGCTTCGAGCTGGCGATGGCACTCGCCATCCTCCGCGCGAGCGGCCAGCTGGCCGCCGAAGTGTCCGCGTTGTGTCTCGGCGAGCTCGCGCTGGACGGCGCTGTCCGACCGGTCCGCGGCACGATGCCGCGTGCGCGCCACGCGGCCGCGGCGGGCGTCGTCGACGCCTTCGTCGCGAGCGACAACGCCCCCGAGGCCGCGGCGTGCGGGATAGCCGCTCATGGCTTCGGCTCGCTGCGCGAGGTCGTGGAACACATCGAGGGTCGCGCGCGTGTGGCACCGGCGTCCGTTCCGGCGCGCGCCGGCCGGCCGCCGAGCGCGGTCGATCTCGCCGACGTCGCCGGGCAGGAGACGCCCAAACGCGCGCTCGAGATCGCCGCGGCGGGAGGCCACAACCTCCTCTTGGTCGGCCCGCCGGGAACGGGCAAGACGATGCTCGCCCGCGCCCTCGAATCGATCCTCCCGCCGCTCGATGACGACGAGGCGCTTGCCGCGAGCGCGGTGCACAGCGTCGCCGGGCTCGTCGACCCGCGGCACCCGGTCCTGACGGCCCGGCCGTTCCGTGCACCGCATCACACCGCCTCGCATCTCTCGCTCGTCGGCGGTGGAACGCCGCCCCGGCCAGGCCAGATCAGCCTTGCGCATTGCGGCGTCCTGTTCTTGGACGAGATCGCGGAGTTCGCGCCAAGCGTGCTGAACACGCTTCGCGAGCCACTCGAGGAGCGGTCCATCACGCTGGCCCGCGCAGGGAGCGCGGCGACGTATCCAGCCCGCTTCATTCTCGTCGCCGCGATGAACCCGTGTCCCTGTGGCTTCTGGGGCGACGCTGAACGCGAATGCCGATGCCTTCCGGACCAGGTCGAGCGTTACCGCGGTCGCCTGTCGGGGCCGCTCCTCGACCGCATCGATCTCCGCGTCCACGTTCCACGCGTGCCGTTCGAGCGGCTGCGCGACCACGCACGCGAGCCGTCGGCCAGCGTTCGCGATCGTGTCGCCGCGGCACGTGAGCGGATGCGCTCGCGTTTCGGCGGGTCGACCCGTCGCGTGAACGCCGACCTCACCGTCTCCGAGCTCCGCTCGCATGCCCGAGTCGATCCGCAGACGGAGAAGCTGCTCGCCGAGGCGGTGAGGGGGCGGCGCCTCTCCGTTCGCGGGTACCACCGCGTCCTGCGCGTCGCGCGGACCGCGGCCGATCTCGGCGCGAGCGCCGCGCTCCGGCCGGAGGACGTGGCGCTCGCGCTGCTCATGCGGGGCGACCAGTGATCGGCATCGGTCCGGCCGATCCGCGCTACCCGCGCCCGCCTCTCGATCTGGCGGCGCCGCCGGATCCGCTCTGGGTAGACGGCGACGCGCGGATCCTGGCGCGTCGGGCTCTAGCGGTCGTCGGCACGCGCCGGATGACGCCGTATGGCGCACGCATCGCGCGAGAGATCGCGGTCTGGTGCGTGGATGCCGGGTTCGTGGTCGTGTCGGGGCTCGCGCAGGGCGTCGACAGCTCCGCGCACGACGGAGCGCTCGAGGCGGGCGGCTCGACGGTGGCCGTTCTCGGTGCGGGCGTCGCGCGTTACCTGGCGGAGGTCCGCGGCCGCAGGCGCCGTCTTGCGCACGGCATCCGCGAACGCGGAGCGCTTCTCTCGGAGTTTCCGCCGGACGCGCCGCCTCAGAAGTGGACCTTCGCCCAGCGCGACGCGACGATCGCCGCGCTCGGGGTGGCGACCATCGTCGTCGAGGCACCGCTCGGTTCCGGCGCGCTCATCACCGCCGTCGAGGCGCGCAAGCTGCGCCGGCCGGTCTATGCCGTCCCCGGTCCGATCGGCGTCGCGGCTTCGGCGGGGACGAACGCGCTCATCGCGACGGGGGGCGCGAGGGCGCTCGTCGGCCGCGGCGGACTCGATGAGCTGCCCGGCTCGAGCGATCGGCGAACCGCGGACGACGCGAGCGACGTCGACTCGCGCATTCTCGAGGCTCTGGCCGCCGCGCCGGCCGACCCCGACGGTCTCGCGCGACGGATGGGGATGAACGTCCCGGCCCTGTCGGCGCACGTCGCGCGACTCCTGATGCGTGGCATGGTCGTCACGGCCGCCGACGGACGGCTCGTTCGGCGTTAGCGCCGCGGCGGCAGCCGCGAGGCCGTGACAGACTCGGCGCGTGCCCCCCTCCCTCGCGCGGATCCTCGACGCGCGCGGCGCAACGCGCGTCTCGCTTTCCCCGGATGGCCGCACGCTCTACTACGTCACCGACCTCACCGGCACGATGCAGCTCTGGAGCGTCCCGACGGATGGCGGCGCGCCGACCCGGTTGTCGTATGAGGCCGATCGGGTGGGCGCCTATCGCGTGTCGCCGAGTGGCGAATGGATCGCGTACGGCGCGGATGAGGGCGGCAATGAGCGCTGGGCGATCTGGGTCATGCGCGCAAATGGCGCCGCTGCGCGGCGCGTCACCGCTGACGCCGGGCGGATCCACCACGTCGTCGGTTGGCGTGGCGAAGATGCCGTGCTGGTCTTCGCGAACCTCCGCGACGAGCGCTTCTTCGACCTACACGAGTTCCCGGTCGACGGCGGCGCGCCACGCGTTCTCTTCCGTCACGATGGCACCGGCTTCGCGGCCGCGCTCCTCGCCGACGGTCAGGTCATCGTCACGACCGATCGCGCACGCCGCGACCAGAATCACCTGACGCTCGTCGAAGCGGACGGCAGCACGAGAACGATCACACCCGACGAGCCCATGGCGAAGTACGAGGCGGCCCACGCCTTCGGAGACGGAGTCGTCGTGCTCTCGGATCGCGATCGCGACCTCGCCGCGCTGGCGCGGGTCGGCACGGACGGTTCGTTCGAGTACCTCGCGACCGCCGACAGGGAGATCGACGACCTCGACGTCGCCGGCGACCAGGTGGCATATGCGCGGAACGTCGACGGGCGGAGCGAGATCGTGCTCAGGACGGGCCGGTCTGAACGGGCCATCCGTGGACTTCCGCCGGGCGCCCTCGCGACGGATCTCATCGGCAACAGCCTCGCCGTCGCGCGCGACGGCACCGTGGCGGCGGCGTGGTCGCGATTCGACGCACCATCGGCGGTCTACGTCGCACGTCCGGGCAAGGACGCGGTGCTCGCCGTGGCGCCGCAGACGGCCGGCCTGGGGAGCGATGGGCTTCCGAACGAGACGCTCGTGTCGTGGCGCACGTTCGACGGCCGCGCCATACCCGGCTTCCTCCTCCGTCCAGCGGGCGCGCCGGACGGGTCTCGGCCGACGGTCGTCCAGGTGCACGGGGGACCGGAGGGCCAGGCCAGACCGCTCTGGAATCCGCTCACCGTCGCGCTCGTCGCCGCCGGATTCAACGTGCTGCAGCCGAACGTGCGCGGGTCGAGCGGTTACGGCCGCGCGTACATGTCACTCGACGACGTCCGTCTGCGGATGGACTCGGTGAAGGACCTCGACGCCGCGGCCGCATGGCTCGCCGAGTCCGGCGTGGCGCCCGCGGATCGGATCGGCGTGATCGGCGGCTCGTACGGCGGGTTCATGACCCTCGCCGCGATCACGTTCTGCGCGGAGCGGCGTTGGGCGGCCGCCGTCGACATCGTGGGGATCGCGCGATGGAAGACGTTCTTCGAGAAGACCGCGCCGTGGCGGCGACCGCTGCGGGCCGTCGAATATGGCGATCCCGAGCGCGACGCCGACTTCCTCGACTCGATCTCGCCGCTCAATTTCATCGACCGCATCGAGGCGCCCTTGATGGTCATCCACGGCGCGAACGATCCGCGAGTCCCGGTGCAGGAGGCCGAGCAGATCGTCGCGAAGCTTCGCGCGCGAGGACGGGATGTCGAGTACCTCAGATATGAGGACGAGGGTCACGGCCTCGCGAAGGCGAAGAACCGCGCCGACGCGTGGCCGAAGGTCGTCGGCTTCTTCGAGCGCTACCTGGGCTCGGGCTAAGCCGCCGCGGCCGGGACCGCGAGCGGCAGGGTGAACGCGAACGTGCTTCCGCGTCCGGTGCCTTCGCTCTCGGCCCAGATCCGTCCGCCGTGCGCGAGGACGATCTCCTTGCAGATGGAGAGCCCGAGGCCCTGTCCGGCGACCGATCCGGCAGCACCCGCCCGGTAGAAGCGGTCGAAGATGCGCGCGAGGTCGTGCTGCGGAATGCCGATCCCCTGATCGACGACGCGGATCCGTCCGTTGCCGTTCTCGAGGTCGACGTCGACGAGGATGGGCGCGCCCGGCGGGGAGTACTTCATGGCGTTGGAGATCAGGTTGTCCATGAGCTGCGCGAAGCGCGCCTGACCGATCGCCAAACGGATCGGCGTCTCGGGCGCGTCGAGATCGATCTTTGCCCCGCGGACGCGCGCGCGGGCGATCGCCTCGCGGGTCTCGGCGGCCGCATCGACGCTCGCCTCACCGCCCTCGTCACCGCCCTCGGTGCGCCGCTCGGCACTGAGCAGATCCGCCATGAGACGCTCGAGCTGTGTGAGCTGTCCCTGGACCGCCTGCAGGTTCTTCGACATGAGCGTCGCGTAGCCGTGGACGGCGGTGAGCGGGTTGCGAAGCTCGTGTACGGCGGTCGCGAGCGCGTCCTCCTTCGCGCGGAGGGCGCCGCCCAGGCTTTCGACATCGCGTCCGAGCTCGTTCGCGGAGGCCTGAAGCGCGTCGCGCTCCGCGAGCAGCGCGAGGCGGTCCCGCGCCGCCTCGGCGAGCCGTTCGATGAGCGGGAGGCGCGCCGTCAGGGCGGGGCCGGGACCGATCGCCGCGAGGACGCGACCTTCGGAGAGCGGAACGATTCCGACCGTCGCTTCGGCACCGAGCGTCTGCGTGGCGACGGGCGCGACGCTCGCGGAGACGATCGCCGGCAACCGGCGATCACGTGCGAGCTCCGCGATCGCCGCGCCGGGAAGGTCGCCCACGACGACGGCGCCGTCGGCGAGCCGCACGACAGCCGCTCTGCCATCCGCCAGCCGCCCTGCCTCGAGGATCGTCGAGGCAAGCGCGCCGGCTTGGGTGCGTTCGCCGTCCACCTCGGCGATGGAGCGGTTCAGCTCGCGGTGCGCGCGGTCGAGGTCGAGCAGGCGCTGACGCTCGAGCGCGGCGGCCAAGAGCGACGCGGCGTCGCCGACGAGATCGTGGATCGCGCCGTGGGTGGTGGCGCGGTCCGCATCCGGGAGCTGTTCGAGCGCCACGCCGACCGTGAACGCGGGGTCCGGCGACAAGGGGATCGCGATGCCGTTCATTTCGGGCACGACCCGTTGGAGCGGGACCGGTGCGGCGAGCGCACGCATCGTGTCGGAACCGACGATCACATCGTGGGGCGGCGTCGCTCCGGCCGTGATGGTCGTCCGCAGCCGGCGGTCGGGTGTGAGCGCCCAGATCCACGCCCCGCGCACGCCCTGCAGTCGGGCGAGCTCGGGCACGAGCGTTCGCATGACCTCGTCCGGCTCGCGTTGCCTCGTCAGGCCGCTGAGCGCTCGGGCGTGGAGGCGCGACCAGAGCGTGTCGACGTCGCGACGTCCGAGCGCCCACACGATCTCGGCGACGACCAGGCCGATCGCGATCAACGCCTGGACCGGCCAGAGGTCGGTTGCCCGCGCCTGTTCCAGCCGAACGATGAGCGCCGCGTCGTACCCGACGACCGCGATGGCCGTCGTCGCGATCGCCCCCACCGGGCCCGTGCCGAGCGCGGCTACGCCGACCGGAAAGACGTAGAGGACCCAGGTGCCGAGATCGAGCGGCAGCGCGAAGACGAGGGCCGTGATCGCGATCAGATCCAGACCCGGCGCCATTAGGGGGACCCTCTGAAGTACGGGGAGGTACCGGACGGCTACCGCGGCGGCGAGATAGAGGACGAGGACGAGTGCCGCCGTGGAGGTGGCTCCGACCGCGGCGAGGAGGACGAGCGTTCCGCCCAGGGCGATGGCCGCGAGCCGGATGAGCAGATGGGCGCGCGCGCGTGCTTCGTTAGCGACGGCGGTGCGCCCCACTGCGCCGGTATAACGCGCGCGGCGCGCGATGCGTGCGGTGCTCTAGTAGCTCGCCACCAGGATGCGACTCGGGTCATCCTCGAGCTCGATGATGTGCGCGATCCGTAGTCGTGGCGCATCGAGCACCGCGACGCCGTGGGTGAGCCCGGCGAGCGCGACATAGAGCTGGTCGCCGTTCGGCGAGACCGCGAGATCGACGACCGACCCGAGGAAGCTCGCCGACGCGATCACCGCGCGATCGCGGATCTGGATCGCCTCGGCGCCGCTCTCCGAGCCGACGTACAGCACGTCCTCGCGCGGAGAGATGGCGAGCGACGTGCCGACGGTGTCCGTCGGGATCCGCTGCACGACGGCGTACTGCTCGGTGTCGACCACGTCGATGACCCGCTGACCCTCGAGCGTCACGTAGATCCGAGTCCCCGACCCGCTCATGGCCATCGCGGTGGCCCTGCCGTCGAGCGGGATCGTGTACGGCGTGCGTCCGCCGAGGTTGAGATAGAGCAGATCGATCCCACGCTCGGTCGCGACGAACACGTGGTTGTGCTTGTAGCTCGGCGCGAGCGACTCCGGCGAGCCGTGGTAGTCGAAGTACTCGGCCTGCCCGCTCTCGAGGTCGACCTGCTCGACACCGGCACTGCTCACGACCATGACCGAGTGGCCGTCGCGATTGGCGGCGACCACGCCGTCGACGGTGACCGGCTGCACCTTCTTCTCCTCACCGGTCACGACGTCCTGTGCGACGACGGTGCGGTCCGCGTACGAGTAGACGGTTCGCTCGTCGGTCCCGAGCGCGATCTGCTGGACGCTCGCCTGCGCGCGCGCGAGAAGGTCGCGCGCCTTCGCGTCTCCTGGACGCATCGCCATCACGCTGCCGCCGGCGAGGGCGACGATGGTCACGCCGCGCGGCGCCCGCGTCGCGGCCGGCTCGTAGTGATCGATGGTCGAGCGGCGCTTCGTCTTCCAGCCGTCCTTCGCCGCGAACGGATACGGATCGACCATTCCGCCCGGGCCCTGGATCGGGTACGGCGAGTCGCCGATGCCGTCGTTGTCCGAGTCCTTGCCTTTGTAGTCGGCCCACCAGTTCCCTTCCTTCGTCTGTGGGTCGTACCAGGTGTTCGACGCCTCGGTGTTGTCGCTGACCGGTGGGTTGTTGCCCACGACGTTGTTGTGGAAGATCACGTTCTCCTTTGCGTCGCTGAACCAGATCCCCCAGTTGATGTTCGAGTCGATCGTGTTGTCGGTCACCCGGTTTCGCGAGCTCGCGTACAGGTAGAGGCCGTAACCGCCGGGGCTGTTGTACGTCTGACGCGCGAGGAGGTTGTTCTGCAGGACGCAGTCGTTGGAGCTCTGGAGGTGCAGGCCGTAGATGTTGAATTCGACGTCGGAGTTCTTCACGGTGATCTTCTCCGACGCGTGGATGTAGAAGCCGAACCGGTTCCGCAGCGTGGTGACGCTGTCGATCTCGCTCGAGACCATGTCGATGAAGTAGATGCCCGTCGAGAACATCTGCGTCTTGCCGTTCCGCACCGTGACGCCGGTGTGGCCGCCCACACGCACGCCGACGCTGTCGAGCTGCGGCAGCGGCCAGGTCTGCGGCCCCATGCCGGGACCGGTGAGGGTGTGCCCGCCGAGATCGACGGTGACGTTGTCGGCGACGATCACCATGCCGTCGCCCTGACAGGTCATGTCGTTGGCGAGCGTGAAGCTCTCGCTGACACGCATCGCGCACGTTCCCTCGCGGGCCGGGTAAGTCACCGTCGGTGATGGCGCCGGGGTCGGGCTGGGGCTCGCCGCCGCGGCCGGTGTCGCGCTCGCCGACGAGGCCGGCGGCGGGGTCTGGGCGGCCTGGCAAGCAACGACGGCGGCGAGCGCGAGCACGCCGAGTCGTGCGACGAGCGGCCGCATGTCGCAAGCCTATACAGCGCCCCCGGAGCTCCGGTTCCCCCAGACTCAGCGGGTGCGCGAAGAGGCGCGGCGCATCGCCGACCGCATCGAGGCGACGCTCCGCATG
>DATBKH010000128.1:0-2587 GCA_036555955.1 Candidatus Limnocylindria bacterium
CGTGCATGGCGACGTCACCGCGGCGTCCGAGAGGCCGCTCATGGACGCATACGCGCAGGTGGGCGACAAAGCGAAGTTCGTGATCCTCGACTTCTCGGGGCTCGACTACATGAACAGCGGCGGCATCGGCCTGCTCGTGACGCTGCTCGTGCGCGCGAATCGCCAGAAGCAACGGCTTCTCGCGACGGGTCTCACCACCCACTACCGGCAGATCCTCGAGCTCACTCGGCTCGACGAGGCCATCGCGGTCTACGACAGCGAAGATGCCGCGATCGCGGCCGCACGCGGCTAGAGAGGAGTAGGACGGTGCGAAGGGATACCGCGAACTGGGCGAAGCCCATCTCGCGCCTCGAGACGAAGGACGTCACCGGCGCGATCAACGCGAACGTGCGGGGCCGGCGGCTCAACGCGGCGAACGGCGGGTTCGGCCGGCTCTTCCAGAAGACCTTCTCCGTGCCGCTCGCCGGCGCATCCGTCGGTCCTGCGGAGGTGATCCGCGCGTGGAAAGCCAACTTCGCGGAGTTCTGGCCGAAGGGCCAGCGCATGTTCCTCCCGGCGACCGGCATCGCGCCCGGTGAGGTGGGACTCATCAACGCGCGCGTCCCCGGCGCGCCGACCATGGCGACCGGCGTGCTCGTCATCTACGCCGACGACGAGTCCTTCAGCTTCATGTCGCCGGAAGGCCATCCCTTCGCCGGACCGCTGACGTTCAGCGCGAGCGACGAGGGCGGTACGACGATCGCGCAGATCCACGAGCTGACCCGAGCGAGCGACCCGTTCTGGGAGCTGGCGATGATGGTTCCGGTCCTCGGAGAACGCATGCAGAACGACATCTGGCGCTCCACGCTGAGCAATCTCGCGAAGCACTTCGGGGTCGACGCCGCCGTCGAGTCGCAGATCGTGTGCGTGGACGGCCGCCGTCAGTGGCGCAACGCGAAGAACATCTGGCACAACGCCGCGATCCGCTCGGGTCTCTCGGCACCCATTCGCCTCATCAAACGCGGATAGGACCGCGTCGCCGAGGGTTCGCGCGCCGCATTATGCGGCGATGAGCGGCACACGCCGGAGGAATCGGGTGCGCGTACAGCTTCTCGGACCGCCGCGCGTGGAGCGCGAAGGTCACGCCGTCGAGATGGATACGCGCAAAGCGACCGCGCTTCTCGCGTACCTCTCGCTTGGCGGGAAGGCGCAAGCCCGCGATCGGTTGGCGGCGATGTTCTGGCCGAAGGCCGGCACCGAGCGCGCTCGCGGCGCGCTCCGGCGGACGCTGTCGACCCTCCGCGCCGGCCTGGGCGTGGGCGGATTGCGGACCGAAGGGCAGAGCGTCGCCATCGGCGACGACGTCGAGGTCGACGTCGCGCGTTTCCGCCAGCTGCTCGGCGCCGATCGGCTCGAGGATGCCGTCGCGGCCTACGGCGGCGACTTTCTCGCGGGGTTCACGCTGAGCGACAGCCCGGAATTCGATGATTGGCAGGCCGAGCAGACCGACGCGCTCAGGGGCGAGCTCACCGCGGCACTCGAGCGGCTCGCCTCGCGATCGTCCGAGCCGAGCGCGGCCCTCGCCTATGCGCGGCGGTGGGTGCATGCCGATCCGCTCGCCGAGCCGGCGCACCGGGCCGTCATGCGACTCCTGTTCCGCGCCGGAGATCGCGCAGCGGCGCTCCGGCAGTTTCGCGAATGCGCGACGCTCCTCGACCGCGAGCTCGGCGTCCGCCCGATGGCCGAGACGACCGCCCTACGGGACGCGATCGAGCGCGGCGATGAGCTCGAGGAGCGCAGCACCCCGCGCGTGCTGGACGAGAGCGTCGGCGACCTTTACCGGCTGCACGGCGACTACACGAAAGCCGCCGCGAGCTACGAGACCGCCATCGCGGCGCTTCCGGTCCATGCCCGCGCCCCGGTCGAGCACAAGCTCGCCGACGTCCATCACCGTCGCGGTCGCTGGGACGACGCCGAGCGCCTCTACGAAGCGGCAGTACGCGACACCGAGGACCCCGCGCTGCGAGCGCGCGCGACGGCCGACTGGAGCCTCGCGGTGCACCGCCGGGGAATCACCGACCGGGCCGTGCGGCTCGCCACGCGCGCGCTCGCCCTCGCGCAGGGAGCTCACGACGACCGCGCGCTCGCGCAAGCCCACAACATCCTCGGCATCCTGACGGGCGATCGCTCGCACCACGAGCGGGCTCTGCGTCTCGCCGAACGGATCGGCGACCCGGAGATGCGTGTCGCGGCGTTAAACAACCTCGCGGTGGCGTGCGCACGTGCCGGCGAGTTCCGCCGCGCGATCACCCTCACCGAGGATGCCCTCGCGGCGGCGCGCTTGATCGGTGACCGCCATCGTGTCGCGGCGCTGCACAACAACCTCGCCGACCTGCTCAGAGCCGCCGGACGCACCGAGGATGCGATGCGCCAGCTGAAGCGCGCCGTGACCCTCTTCGCGGAGATCGGCGATGAAGGCACGGCGGAACCCGAGGTCTGGAAGCTCGCTCAGTGGTGACAGGCGCAGGCGTACTATCGCCTTCGAGAACGGGGGAGGGGTCGAATGACACCTGAGCTAGACCGACGCAAGTTCTTGAAGCTCGCGGGG
>DATBKH010000129.1:0-6311 GCA_036555955.1 Candidatus Limnocylindria bacterium
GAGAAGGTCTTCGTCGTCGACGACCGTGGCCGGATCGTGAACGACATGCACTTCCTCGCGGCCTTCGTGGGGTTGACCGTGCGCAGCGCGCCGGGTGTGGTGGCCGTCCCGGTGTACGCGCCGTCGTCGATCGAGCAGATCGTGACCGACGGCGGCGGGCGGGTGCAGCGCGTGCGAGCATCGGCGGAGGCGCAGATGAGCCTCGCCGCGCGCGAGCATCCGCTGCTCGTCGGCGACGGGGTCGGCGGCTTCGTGTTCCCGCGCTTCCATCCCTCGTTCGACGGCCTCTTCGCCGTGGTCCGTCTCCTCGAGCTCCTCGTGACGGCGAAGCAGACGCTCAGCGAGGTCATGGACCAGACGCCTCCGGTGCACGTGGCGCGGCTTCAGGTCGTGTGCCCCTGGGAGCAGAAGGGGCGCGTGATGCGGATGCTCGCCCAGGATCCGCAGACGGAGCGGACCCGTCAGGTCGACGGCGTGAAACACCAGAACGACGGTGAGTGGGTGTTGGTCCTCCCCGACGCGGACCGACCGCTGTTCAACGTCTACGCGGAAGCGAAGGACGACGACCGCGCGTGGATGCTCGTTCACGAGTACGCCGACCGTCTCGAGCGGCTGCGCGCGGGTTGAGCGTCCGGATCGCGATCGCGCAATGCGCGCCGGCGCTCGGCGCGATGAAGCGGAACGTCGCGATGCACCTCGAGTGGATCGGCCGCGCGAAGAGCGCGGGAGCCGACCTCGTGGTCTTTCCGGAGCTCTCGCTCACCGGCTACTACTTGAAGGACCTCGCGGCCGACGTCGCGTGCTCGCCCGACGGTCCGGAGCTTGCCGCGATCGCGGACGCCTCGCGCGGCATCGATGTGAGCGCGGGCTTCGTCGAACGGTCGCGCGACGCGAAGCTGCACATCGCGCAGGGCCATTGGTCGAATGGCAGGCTCCTGAACGTCCACCGGAAGGTCTACCTGCCGACCTACGGCATCTTCGACGACGGCCGGTACTTCGGACCGGGCGACCGCTTCGAGACGTACGCGTGGGCGGGCGGGACGACGGGCGTCGCGATCTGCGAGGACCTCTGGCACGTCTCGACGCCGTACCTGTACGCGGCGGCCGGCGCGCCGCTCGTCCTCTCGCCGTCCGCGAGCCCGGGCCGCGGGGTGGCGGAGGGCGGAGACCTCGGTACCGCGGAGTCATGCCGGCTGATGGACCGTTTCTACGCGTCGTATCTGACGATCTACGTCGTCTACGTGAACCGCGTCGGTCACGAGGACGGGATCGCGTTCTGGGGCGGGTCTGAGATCGTCGCGCCGGACGGGACGGTGGTCGTCCGCGCGCCAGAATTCGACGAGGCGCTGCTCGTCGGTGAGATCGACAGCGATCTCGTCGCGCGCGAGCGCGCGCGCAACCCGCTCATGCGGGACGAGCGCGAGGACATCGTTCTTCGCAACATCGCGGGGCGCCTCGGTCTGCCTTTCGACCGTCGTGACTAGCGGCCTCGCGCGGACCGGGATCATCCGTCCGGATCCGAAGGATCCGTCGCCGCTGCGGATCGACGAGGTGCTCGTCCGCAACATGCTCGTCTCGTTCATTCGCGACGAGACCGCGAAGGCCCGGCTGCGACGCGCGGTCGTGGGCGTCTCCGGCGGCGTGGACAGCGCCGTCACCGTCGCGCTCGCGACCGAGGCGCTCGGCCCGCGGAGCGTGCTCGGCCTGTTCACACCGTACCGGGTCTCGTCGGAAGAGTCGCGCGAGCACGCGCGTCAGCTCGCCCGGCAGTACGGGTTCGCGCTCGAGGAGGTCCCGATCACCGCCCAGGTCGACGCGTACTTCGGTCCCGGCTCGCGCGCGGACAAGGTGCGGATCGGCAACAAGATGGCGCGCGAGCGGAAGAGCATCGAGTACGACCGCTCGTGGCCGGACGGGATCGTCCTCGGAACGAGCAACAAGAGCGAGCTCCTGCTCGGTTACGGCACGCAGTTCGGCGACATGGCCTCCGGCATCAACCCGGTCGGCGACCTGTACAAGACCCAGCTGCGGGAGCTCGCCTCGCACATCGGTATTCCTGAGGCGATCGTGCGCAAGCCGCCGACGGCCGAGCTGTGGGCCGGGCAGACCGACGAAGGCGAGCTCGGCTTCACGTACGCCGATGCCGACCTCGTGCTCTACCACATGATCGACCGCCGCCTGCGTCCGGCCGAGCTGATCGCTCACGGATTCGACGCGCAGCTCGTCACGCGCATCCGCGAGATGGTCCGGCGCAACCACTACAAGCGGGTCATGCCGCTCATCGCCAAGCTCAGCCTGCGCACCGTCGGACACGACTTCCTCTATCCGCGCGACTGGGAAGCGGACTGAGCTCGGAGCCTGCCCCGAGGGAGCTTCGCCTCGCAGCCGGCTATTCATTCGCACTGACGGCGGCCGCGTTCTTCGGGATCGGCGGCATCATCGCCAAGGCCGCGTTCAACAACGGTGTCGCGCCGTCGGTGCTCGCGGAATGGCGCGTCCTTTTCGCCTTCGTGGTGTTCCTGTCCGTGTTCGCCGCGCTTCGCACGGATCTGCGCATCCGGCGATCGGACCTTCCGTGGTTCGTGGTCTTCGGCGTCGTGGGACTCGCCGGCGTGTCGCTCATCTATTACGAGGCGATCAAGCGCATCCCGATCGGTGTGGCGCTCGTCATCGAATACACCGGGCCGGTCCTTCTCCTGATCTATGCGCGGCTGCGCGGACGCAGGGTCGGAGGCCGGCTGTGGGTCGCCGCCGCACTCGCGGTCGTCGGCTGCTTCTTCGCCGCGGGCGCGTACGACGCGGCGCTGCGCGACCTGAACGCGGTCGGTCTCGCGCTCGCCGCCGCCGACGCGTTCATCTTCGCCCTCTACTTCGCGCTGGGCGAGCGGCTCGGGAGGACGTACGGCACGCCGGCGCTCCTGGTGTGGGGCTTCGGGTTCGCGCTCGTCGGCTGGAGCGTCGCCCGGCCGCCGTGGCTGCTGCCCTGGTCCGACGTGACACCCCAGATCGCCGCGCAGATCGCCGCGGTCGTCGTCATCGCGACGCTGATCCCGTTCGGCCTCACGCTCGCGGCGGTGCGGCTCATCCCCGCCGCGCGCGTCGGTCTCGCGGCCACGCTCGAGCCGGTCGTCGCCGCCGCTGCGGCGTGGATCGCGCTCGGCGAGCACCTCGACCCGCTCCAGATCGCCGGCGGCTTCGTCGTGTTGATCGGGATCGTCATCGCGCAGTCGCTCCGGCCGACCGCGGAGAGCGTGTAGGGGCCTAGCGCGCGGCGGCCACTCCGGCCAGGTACGCGCGCTTCCAGGCGTCGTCGAGATCGCCGATCGGGTCCGGCGCGCCCGGCACGATCCAGATGTGGATCATCTCCGCGGTCAGCGGGAGGTCGATCGTTCCGACCGGGCATCCGCCGAGCGGGCTGAGCAGGCCCGCGAGCCCCGGCGGCGTCAGGGCGACGCAGATGTGCTCGTGCGCATGCCAGACCGTCAGCGGGCCACCGACCGTCGGTCCCGGCTCTCCGATCTTGGGCATGAGGAACATCGCGCCGAGCAAGACCGGCTCTCCGTTCGGCGCGACCCCGTAGACGAGCGTTTCCGGATGCGCGGGATCGAGGACGCGGCCATCGTTCTCATTCGCGGGATTCCCGGCATGGAAGTCGATGCCCGCCATGCCCGCGACGCGATATCCGTCGGCGGCGGCCACGGCGGGGTCCGCGTACTTCGCGAGCGCGGCGCGCGCTTCGATGACGAGCGCATCCGCGGCCGCTCGCTCGTTCGGAGTCGGTTCGCGCTGCGGCACGGCCGGCATGACCATGCCCGGCGGCGCGACGGTCCCGCCGTGGATGTGATGTCCCGCGACCGCGCCCGGCTCAGCCGCCGACGCGCGAAACGCTCCGATCCACGACGTCGCCCCCGTGCCGATCACGAGGACCACGATGACGAACGCCCGAGCGAGAGAGCCAATGACACGGCGTGGCGTGCTTTCGCGGACGACGACCACCAGCGCGAGGATCTCGCAGAGCTTCGTCGCGAGCCCAACCTGATCGGGCGCCTCGCCGCTCAGCGACGAGCCCCAATACGCCACGATCGAGCCGACGAGCACGGCGACCGCGAGCCGGTCCGGCGGTGACCCGCGGAGCACGCGGCGCGCGACGACGACCAGCAGGATCGCGTCGAGCGCGAAGAGGACGCTGAGCGCGGGGCCGTGATCCGCGACGAGCGCAAGACCGGCGTGGACGGCCGCCGATCCGAGCAGCAGCGCGACGAGCAGCCAGTCGACGGGCGCGAGCGGCGGCACACCACGCCGGCGGATCTGCCACCAGGCGACCGGCACGGCGACGAGCGCGAGGAGGCCGGCGACGTGCTCTGCCCCGATCTGATAGAGCGGGTTGCCACCGGTGACGTGCCCGATGTGGGCGATGAGCGGACTCACGCGGCGTTCTCCACCGCGACGGTCATTGCCGGCGCGGACCCGCCGGCCGCCAGAGCGGCACGACGAAGCGTGGTCGCGACGGCCAGCGGAAGCGCGACCTGCGTGAGGAGCGCCACCAGCGGGGGAATGGAGTGCGCGAGCGCGATGGACAAGCCGACGTCGATGAGCTGCGTGCCGAGGATGAAGCCCTCGATCGCGTAGAGGAGCCGGCGGGTCCCGCGCCGATCCGCACGCAGCCGCGCTCGACCGACGAGGACGGCGGCGGCGGATGCCGCGCTGAGCAGGACCGGTGCGCCGCCCGGTCCGGGGAACACCGCCGCCCAGATGAGCGCCTCGAGCGTGGTCGCGACGAGGATCGCTCCCTGAAACAGCAGAAGGACGCGGGCCAGGTCGAGCAGGTCGTCGGAGCGTCGGGTGGTGTTCACACGCGCATCCTCGGACCGCCAGATGAGCCGAACGTTGTCCGAAGATGAGGCCTTCGTGAGCGTTCGGTCGCACGCGCGTCGCAACGCTCTAGAGCGCTGGCAGCTCCACAGTGACGACGGCGCCGACGCCCTCAGCGGTCGCGGCGCGGATCGTCCCGCCGTGCGCCTCGACGATCGCGCGTGCGATCGAGAGGCCGAGTCCGGTCCCCTCGCCGCTCCGCGACGGATCGGCGCGATAGAAGCGCTCGAAAACGCGCTCCTCGCCGCCCTTCACGAGTCCCGGCCCGCCGTCGCTCACCTCGAGCCGCACCTTCCCCGCCGGCCGGGCGATCGTGATCGCGACCGGCGGCGCGCCGTGACGGAACGCGTTGTCGAGCAGCGCGCGGACGACGCGCCCCAGCGCGTCGGCGTCACCGGAGACGAGCGCCGCTCCCTCGGCGCGCACCTGTACCCCATCGCCCTCGCGGGCACGTCCCGGCGGCCGAACGCGCCGCGCTTCTTCGGTGGCGACGGCTCTAAGGTCGACCGGGCGCCGTTCGATGGCGACGCCGGCGTCCGCACGCGCGAGCACGAGGAGACCGTCGACCAGCCGCGTCATGCGTTCGGCCTCACTCACGATGTCGGCGATGGCCGAGTCGCGATCCGCGGCGGCCGCGGCGGGCTGCTCGCGAAGGAATTCGGCGTTGTTCCTGATGGTCGAGAGCGGCGTGCGCAGCTCGTGCGAGGCGTCCGCGACGAAGCGCTGCTGCTCCGCGCGCGACGACTCGAGTCGCGCGAGCATCGCGTTGAAGCTCGTGGTGAGGCGTCCGACTTCATCGCGGCTCGAGCTGAGCGCCAGCCGCTGCGACAGGTCTCCGGTCGTTCCGACGGCTTCCGTCGTCCGCGCGAGCATCACGAGCGGCCGCACCGCGCGGCCCGCGACGAGCCACGAGACGATGGCCACGACGATGAGGGTGACGATCGCCGCGATGATGAGAAAGAGCCGGAACCCGGCGAGCTGGGTCGTGGGAAGCGCCGCGGTCTGGCCCGCGACGACGACGCCACCTTCCCCGCCGCCGCTCCACTTCCGGGCCACGACCCGGAATCCGGCCTCGGGTCCACCCGGAGAGGAGATCGTCGCGACGGAGCGGCCCTGCTCGCTCGCCTCCACGACGACGGCCGCCGGGATCCTCGGCGGCCCTCCGCCGACGCGACCCGATGAGTAGCGGACGGTGCCGTCGGCGGCGAGGACGAGCAGGAACGGCTCCGCACTCGTAGAAAGATCTGTCACGACGAGCGGCCGGGTCGCGCCCGGATCGAGGCCCGTTTGCAGGACCGACGTGGCCGCGTCGACCATCGCGGACAGCGCGCGGTCCTGATCCTCACGGATCCCGTTCGCGCCGAGACCGGAAAGCAGCACGATGAAGACGAACATGCCGGCCGCGGCGACGCTGGTTCCGTACAGTGCGAGCCGCCGAC
>DATBKH010000130.1:0-13262 GCA_036555955.1 Candidatus Limnocylindria bacterium
GACGGTGAGGGGATTCGCGCCCTCGGCAAACCCGTACCGCGCGATCTCGGCCAATCCGCGCGTGACGAAGCCGGCTTTGGCGTTCTCGCCGTATCCCATCCCGTCGATGGCGCCCGCCCCGAGCGCGATGATGTTCTTCAGAGCGCCGCACAGCTCCACCCCGACGACGTCGGCATTCGTGTACACCCGGAACATCGGCGTGCCGACGAGATCCTGGAAGTGCCGCGCCGTCGAGGGGTCGACGGACGCGACGACGGTCGGAGCGGGCAGGCCGGCGGCGATCTCGCGGCTGATGTTCGGGCCCGACAGCACGGCGACGCGTTCGGGCGCCACGACCTCGGCCCAGAGCTGGCTCATGCGGCGTCCGTCCTCGGCAAGTCCTTTCGTCGCCGAGAGCACGCGATGCGTGGAGCGGAGCAGCGGCGCCACGCGGTCGCGAAGCTCGCGGACGCCGCGGCTGGGGGCGGCGACGATGAGGTCGTCCGCCGCGAGCGCGCTCTCGAGGTCCGCGGTGACCTCGACGCTGTCGGGCACGCGGATGCCCGGCAGGTAGCGGCGGTTCTCGCGCCGCGCCGCGATCTCCTGCGCCTGGCGGGGGTCGCGCGCCCAGAGGAGGACCTGTTTGTGACCGTCGCGTGCGAGGATCGTCGCGAGCGTCGTGCCCCAGGATCCGGCCTGGAGCACGGTGACGCTCACGGCGTTCCGACGCGCGGCTCGACCCCGCGGACGATCCGCTCGATGTTCGCGCGGTGCCGGAAGATGACCACGGCGCCGGCGACGACGATGAACGCGAGCGTCCACCAGTTGAAGTGCAGCCAGCCGGTCGCCGAGAACAACAGGTAGCCGACGAGCGCGCCGAAGACCGCGGCGAGCGATCCGACGGAGACCATGCGCGTCAGCGCGAGGGCGATCGCGAAGAACGCCACCGCGCTGGCCCAGGCGGGAGTGGCGACGAACAGGAGCGCGCCGAAGCCGGTCGCGACGCCGCGACCGCCGCGGCCGCGGAGCGTCACCGGCCAGCAGTGGCCGCTCACCGCGCAGACCGCCGCGACGGCTTCCGCGAGCGGACGGCCCGCCGAGCCTTCGGGGAACATGAGCTGCGCGAAGACCACGGCGAGGGAGCCTTTGAGGATGTCGAAGATCGCGACGAGGAGACCCGCGCCGGTGCCGAGCGTCCGGAACGTATTCGTGGCTCCCGTCGAGCCCGACCCCATCTTGCGGAGATCGACGTTGCGGTAGATCCGCCCGACGATGTACCCGCTCGAGATCGAGCCGACCAGGTAGCCGACGAGCCCGACGAGCAGCAGCGCGAACACCGTCGTCGGCGAGTCGATCACTCGCGCGCTCCGCGCAGCTCGATCTTCAGCGGCGTGCCGTGGAAGCCGTAGGCGTCGCGGATCCGATTCTCGAGGTATCGCGTGTACGAGAAGTGCACCGCCGACGGGCGGTCCACGAAGAACACGAACGTGGGCGCGGGCCCTTTCGCCTGGGTCACGTGATGAAAACGGACCTCCTTGCCGTTCCGATCACTCGGCGGCGGATGCGCGGCGACCGCCTCGACAAGCAGACGATGGAGGTCCGCGGTGGGGATGCGCTTCTTGCGCTCCTCGACCACCGCTACCGCCGCCGCGAGCGCCTCCTCGACGCCGCGACCGGTCTTTGCCGAGACCAGCCGGTGATCCATCCACGGCGCGAAATGAAACTCGCGCGCGATCTCGCTCTCGACCGCCGCGGTCGTCTCCGGGCTGCGCGCGACGAGATCCCATTTGTTCACCGCGAGCACGAGGCCGATATACGCCTCGAGGGCGTACCCCGCAATGTGCAGATCCTGGGCGGCGATGCCCTCCGTCGCGTCCGTCATGAGGATGGCCGCGTCGGCGCGCTCGATCGCGCGGACGGTGCGCAGCAGCGCGAACTTCTCGATGCCCTCGTCGATATGACCACGCCGCCGGATGCCCGCGGTATCGACGAGCCGAATTCGCCGTCCATCGCGTTCGATGACCGTGTCGATGGCATCGCGCGTGGTGCCCGGGATCTCGCTGACGACCGCTCGCTCCGCGCCCGCGAGGCGGTTCAGGAAGCTGGATTTCCCCACGTTCGGCCGGCCCACGATGGCGATGCGCGCGTCGGCCGTGTCGGGCTCCTCTTCGGTCGGCGGCGGCAGCTTCGCGACGACCGCGTCGAGGAGATCGCCGGTCCCGACTCCCTGCAGGGCAGACACGGTGTACAGCTCGCCGAGGCCGAGCTCGTAGAACTCGGCCGCCTGCGCCTCGCTGCGCCACGATTCGGACTTGTTCGCGGCCATCACGACCGGTTTGCGGCTCCGCCGCAGCCGATCGGCGACGTCGTGCTCCACCGGCAGGATTCCCGTCTGCGCATCGACGACGAACATGACGACGTCGGCCTCGTCGATCGCCGCCTCCGCCTGACGCCGGACGGCGCTCTCCACCTCACCGGCACCGTCGTCGAGGCCGCCCGTGTCGACGAGGGTGAAGTCGCGGCCGCGCCACTCGACCGTCGCGTACACCCGATCGCGCGTCGTTCCCGGCTCGTCCTCCACGATGGCGAGACGGTCCCCGACCAGGCGATTGAACAGCGTCGACTTTCCGACGTTCGGACGGCCGACCACGGCGACGAGGCCACGAGACACGCGCATACCCTACGGCGCGAAGTGGCCGCCAGACCACGCTCGGGCGGTGTCTACGCCGCCAGCGTCTCCGCGCGCTCCTTCACGTCCAGGAGCGTGTCCATCGGGGTCGAGCAGCCGCCGATCAGGCCCACGCGGTCCTCACCGCGCAGCCACTCGGGCTGGAGCTCGTCGGCGCTTTCGATGTGGTACGCGTTGCGGCCCTGCATCTTCGCCAGGTTCACGAGCTCGCGCGTGTTCGCGGAGTTCTTTCCGCCGACCACGATGATCGTCTTCACCTGCTCGGCGAGCTCGGACGCGGCGTGCTGCCGCTTCACCGTGACGGGACATACGGTGTTGAAGACCTTCGTCTCCTGGGCGATCTCGCTCACGTGGGCGACGAGCGCCTTGAAAGCCCAGGGCGGCTGCGTCGACTGCGAGACCACGCCCGCTTTCTTCATCCGCGGCAGCTTCGACCACTCCTCCTCCGTCTCGACGACGGTCGCGGCCGGCGCGAAGCCGCGCAGACCGACCACCTCGGGATGCTCCGGCGTGCCGAGGATGATCACCGTGTAGCCCTCGTCGGCGAGCTGCTTCGTGAAGCGCTGCGCGCGGAGGACGAGCGAGCACGTCGCGTCGATGCACTCGAGGCCCTGCGATTCGATCTTCGCTCGGGTCTCCGGCGGGATGCCGTGAGCGCGGATGACGACGATCCCTTCGCTCGCCTCGGCGGGATCTTTGATGACCTTCACGCCCCGCGCCGCGAGCCGCTCGCTGATCTTCGGGTTGTGAACGACCTGCCCCAGGTTGTGCACCGGACGGCCCGATTCGGCGGCCGCCTCGGTCAGCTCGACCGCCTTCTTGACGCCGAAACAGAACCCGTTCTCGCGCGCGAGGAGCACTTCCACCACGATCGATTCTAGGGCTCGCCTATCGATACACACCCCGCTGTTCGGGTGGCAAAAGCGCGGCCACGCGGCGCATGATCGCGTCGGCGACCTCTTGCGGATCGGCGTCCGACAGGCCGATGTCGGACGCGCGGAACGGCTCCCCCACCCTGAACCGCACGTCGCGCCGCCAGAACGCGCCGATGCGCGCGCGCCTCGTTCCCATGACCGCAAGGGGAACGACCGGCGCGTCGGAGCGCTGCGCGATGTACGCGACGCCGGGCCGCGCGCGGATGAGCTGCCCGCTCTCGCTGCGGTGGCCTTCCGGGAAAAAGCCGAGCGGCTGACCCGCGGCGAGCACTTTGAGCGCCATCTGCAGCGCCCCGCGGTCGGCCTCGCCGCGGCGTACCGGAAAGGTACCGATCGCGCGAAGGATGTAGCCGACGACCGGCTTGTCGAAGAGCTCGCGCTTGCCCATGTAGCGGATCGCGTGACCGATCGCGAACTCGATCCACGGTGGGTCCTTCCAATTGATGTGATTGGCGACCAGGACGTAGCCGCCCGTCCGCGGGATCCGCTCGGCCCCGTCGATCCGCCACGGAACGAGGATCGATGCGAGCGCGCGTACCACGGGAAAGCCGATCCGCCACAGCCAGAGACGCTCCTCCGGCAGGACCGGCGATTCCGCGGAGGTGGCCATCAACGCATCCCGCGATCGACGACCGTGTGCACGCGATCGAGCGCCTGGCGGACCGACAGACCGTCGGTCTCGACGACGATCGCGTCGGGCGCCGCCTTGAGCGGCGCGACCGCTCTCTTGCTGTCCAGCTCGTCGCGTCGGAGGATCTCCGCGAGCAGATCCTGGCGCGATCGCTTCTCGCCACGCGCGGCGAGCTCCTCCTCGCGACGGCGGGCGCGCTCGGCGGCGGACGCGGTCAGGAAGATCTTCCGCTCGGCGTTGGGCAAGACGACGGTGCCGATGTCGCGACCGACCATGACGACACGCCCGGCTTCCGCCATCCCGCGCTGCTGCTCGACCATCGTGTCGCGGACCTTGGCGATGCGCGCGACCTGCGACACGATCCTGTCGACGTCCTCGCCGCGGATCGCCCACGTCACGTCCGCGCCGTCGAGGAGGACCGTGTAGGCACGACCGTCGCGAACCGTCGGCGGTCCGATGGCGATGCGCACCTCGCGCGCGAGCTTGGCGAGACGCTCACCGTCATCGGGATCGATGCCGCGCCGCAGAGCGGCCAGCGCGATCGCGCGATACATCGCGCCCGTGTCGAGGAAGAGATAGCCGAGCCGCTCCGCGACGAGCGCGCCGATCGTGCTCTTCCCCGCGCCGGCGGGGCCATCGATGGCGACGGTGCGCGGTCGCGGCACTACCCGCCGCCCAGCGCCCGGACTTCGCGGGTCGTGAGCTCGCGCCACGTGCCGGGGCGGAGCCGTCCCAGCTCGAGCGGCCCGAGACGTACGCGGCGCAACCGCACCACGCGGAGACCCACCGCGCCGCACATCCGGCGCACCTGCCGCTTCCAACCCGTGTGCACGACCAGACGAAGGCTGGAGCCGCGCGCCCCGCCGAAGACGGACACGCGCGAAGCGCGCGCGATCCCCTCCTCCAGCGGCACGCCGCGGCGCAGCGCGGCCACCGCGCCGGGCGCGATGTGGCCGGCGATGGCGACCTCGTATTCGCGTTCGTGACCGTTGCGCGGATGCAGCACGCGCTCCGCCCAGGCGCCGTCGTTCGTCAACAGGAGGAGCCCCTCGGAGTCCTCGTCGAGGCGCCCGACCGGGTAGAGGCGCTCGCGCGCGCCGAGCAGCTCGACCACGTTCGGCCGGCCGCGCTCGTCATGCGCGGTGGACACGATGCCCCGCGGCTTGTTCAGGACGACGTAGCGACGCTGGGGCTGCTTCGCGATGGACCGGCCGTCCACCTCGATCGGCGCGTCCGGCGGCACGCGCGTGCCGAGCTCGCGAACGACCTCGCCGGCGACCTTTACCCGGCCCTCGCGCATGAGCGCTTCGGCGTTCCGGCGCGACGTCACCCCACGATCGGCCAGGACCTTCTGCAGGCGGACCGCGCCGCTCTTTTCGGGGGTCAGGCTCCGTCCTGAACGAGCGCTCCCTCCGGGCTGAGCGCGCGAGGAAGGTCGTCGAGACTTTGCAGCCCGAAGCACTCGAGGAATTCCCACGTCGTGCCGTACAGGATGGGCCGACCGGGGGCCTCTTTGCGACCCCGCTCTTCGATGAGCCGGCGGGAAGCCAGCGTGTAGATCGTCTGATCGCAGTTCACGCCGCGGATCGCCTCGACCTCGGCGCGGGTCACCGGCTGCCGGTACGCGACAACGGACAGGGTCTCGAGCGATGCGGGCGAGAGTCGCAGACGATCCGCGCCGAGATAAGCGGCGACCTGTGGCGCGTGCTGCGGCGCCGTCACGATCTGCCATTCGTCGCCCGAATGCTGTAGCCGCAGGCCCGTCCCCTCGTAGGCCGACGACAGCTCGGCGAGCGCCGCATCCACGGTGCGCGGGGTGCCACCGGCGATGCGCACGAGCTCGCCGCGCGTGACCGGCTTCTCGGCGACGAAGAGGACCGCCTCGATCGCGTTCGTTAGCTCGGAGCGGATCTCGATTCCCTCCTGATGATGAGGATGTCGGCGAAGAGCTCGTCCTGCGCGAGGTCGATGACGCCGCGTCGGTACAGATCAAGGAGCGCGATGAACGTCACGACAGCGAAGCCGACGGTCGGTGACTCGCCGAGGAGCGTAGCGAAGCTCACCCGGCCCTGCGTCATCACGAGCTCCTCGATCTCGGTCGTGCGCTGCTCCACCGAGTAGCGCTCGCCGGGCGCGACGATCTCCTCCTCGCGCTGGCGCGAGGCGAGCGCGAGCACACGCGACCAGGCGAGGGCGAGCGCGTCGACCTCGCCGCCGCGCGGTGGCAGCTCGACCGTGCCGCCCTCGCGGTGGAAGGCGCGTTCGCCGGCGCGCAGCCGCGCACCGAGCTGACCGGCACGCTCCCGCACGAGCGCGTATTCGAGGAGTCGCGCGCGAAGCTCCTCCTCCGACTCGCCCTCCTCCTCGGGGAGCGGCTCGAGGCTCGGAAGGAGACTTCGTGCCTTGAGCAGCACGAGCCGCGACGCGAGCGCGAGGAAGGCGGACACCTCGTCCGCCGGCAGCTCGGCCATCGCACGAACCCGTACGAGGTAGGCGTCGGCGAGATCGCCGAGACGCACCGTGAGGATGTCGAGCTTGCGTTCTTCGACCAGCTCGATGAGGAGGTCGAGCGGGCCGTCGAATCCTTCGACCGTCACGCGCGGGGCCTGCGACTCCATCACGGCAGCGCCTCGCGATCGGCGCGCGCGAGCAGGCGCTCGTCGGGAGTCCGCGGCCGCTCATGGTGACGAGCGACGAGCGAGACGACGCGATCCGAGGCTCCCTCACGGCGGGCGAGCTCGGCACCGCGCCTGGCGTGATCGAGGTAGCGCGCCAACGTCGACTCGCCTGATGCGAGCCGAGACCGGACGCGCGGCGTGAGGTCGAGGAGCACTCCCGCGACACGGTGCCAGATCCGCGTGTCGACCGGCTTCGCGCGGTCGTGGACCATGCCGGCCATGACGAGCTCGGCGTCGGCGCCCAGCTCGCGCAGGATGCGCGCCGTCTCGCTTCCGTGACGCTCGTCGGCACCGGTCGCGGCGAAGTAACGGAGCGTCTGCTGCACGCGATGGAGCATCAGAATGCCGGCGTTCCGAGGAACAGAGAGATCAGGAATTCCGCCGGGCCGAACACGATGACGTTGAGGAGTCGCGCGCCGAAAAAGAGGAGGAGCAGGAGCACGATCGGCCCGTACTGCTGAAAGGTCCGCCAGGTGTACTTCTGCTGTGGCGGCAGGAGGCCGTAGACCACGTTCGCGCCGTCGAGCGGCGGGATCGGAAGAAGGTTGAAGACCGCAAGGATGCAGTTCCACACGACGATCTGCCCGAGGATCACGCCGTAGGTCCCACCGAGCAGATCGACGTCGCCGAACCGCAAGGGCAACGCGCAGATGAACGCGAGCACCACGTTCGCGAGCGGGCCCGCCAGCGCGACGCCGCTCACGCCGAGCGCCGACCGAAGCCGCGACTCGTTGAACGGCACCGGCTTTCCGTAGCCGAAGCCGGCGAGGACGATGAGCAGCGTGCCGAACGGATCAAGATGGGCCATCGGGTTGAGGCTGAGGCGGCCCATGAGGCGCGCCGTGTCGTCACCCAGTCGCGTCGCGGCATACGCGTGCATGAACTCGTGCACGGTGATCCCGAGAACGATGGCGATGACGAACGCGACGAATCGGACCGGATCGTCGACCGCTCTCTGCACCGGTGCAACGAGACCGCCGCGAACGAAGGCGTACGCGAGGAGCAGGAGGCCGATGATGAGGAGACCGTTCGTGGAGCTGGGTCCGGGCCCGCGGAGGCCTCGTGCGATCACTTGCGTGACGAGTCTAGGTGCGGGCAGCGGTTCCTGAGAGAATCAGCGCGTGCGCTCCGCTGAGGAGCGCGGGGGGCCAATGGGTCAGGCGGTCTGGACGGGCAGCATCAGCTTCGGGCTCGTGAGCATTCCCGTGAAGCTCTACCCCGCGACGGAACCGAAGGACGTGCGCTTCCATCTCTACGACCGGCGCACCGGAAAGCGGCTGCACTACGAGCGCGTCGTCCGGGACGACGAGGCGCCACGGTTCGAGCCCGATCCGCTCCCGGAGCCGTTCGCGGAGCCCGAGCTCCATCCGTCGGCCGGCGCGTCCGACACCGATACGCCGCTCTACGACCCGCCGGCACCGCCGTCTCGCACCATCGAGCGCCACGACGTCGTGCGCGGGTTCGACCTCCCCACCGGCGACCTGGTGACGGTCACCGATGACGAGCTCGTGTCCATCGCGCCCGAGCGCAGTCGCACGATCGACATCGAGGAGTTCGTGGACCTCGCGGAGATCGATCCGATCTTCTTCGAGAAGAGCTATCACGTCGCTCCGGTGCGCGGATCGGGCGCGGAAAAGCCGTACGCGCTTCTCCTCCGCGCGATGCAGCGGGCCGGCATGGTGGGGATCGGGCGGTTCGTGCTGCGGACGAAGCCGCATCTCGTCGCGATCCGTGCGCTGGAGAACGCGATCGCGCTGGAGACCCTGTTCTTCGGCGACGAGGTGCGGAGCGCGGCGGACCTCACCGCAGGACTCGCCAACGTGGTCATCAGCGATCGCGAGCTCGAGACGGCGCAGCAGCTCATCAGGGCCCTCGCCGCCACGTGGATCCCGGAGAAGCACGCCGACGAGTACCGCGAGCAGCTCCTCGAGATGCTCCGCGCGAAGCCGGCCGCCGCGCCCGCCGATGACGCCGAGGTCGCGGCACCGAATCCGGTGGCCGACCTGATGGATGTCCTGCGCGCGAGCGTCGAAGCGGCGAAGCGCAAGTCGGCGAAGAAAGGCTCGAAGCGCGCGGGATAGCTAGCCGCTCGCGATCCGCCCGAGCACGAGACGACGCTTCGGCACGCGGCGCTGGCTCCAGCGGAACGCGCCACGGATGAGCTCGATCGCGCCGGCGTCGGCGGGCCGTCCGGCGAGGTGCACCTCCGCGTAGGGCTGCCCACGCTCGACGCGGTCGCCGACCTTCGCGCGCAGCACGATGCCCGGCCGGTGATCGATCGCCTCCCCCTTCTTCTCGCGGCCGGCGCCCAGGCGGACCGAGGCGATGCCGATCGCGTCCGCCGCGATGGCCGACACGTGTGCGGTCCGCGTCGCCGTGAGGGTCTCGACCTTGGGGGCGCGCGGCAGCCTGGACGGGTCGTCGACCATGCCGACGTCGCCACCCTGCGCGTCGACGAGCTCGCGAAACTTCGCGAAGCCGCTCCCATCTTGGAGCGCGCGATCGATCCGCGCGAGCGCGCTCTTCGTGTCGCGCGCCCGACGCGCGCGCACGAGCATCTCCGCGCCGGCGATGCGCGTGAGCTGCACGAGATCGTCGGGACCGCGACCATGGAGCGTGGCGATCGCCTCGGAGATCTCGAGACTGTTCCCGACCGCGTTGCCGAGCGGCTGATCCATGTCCGTCAGCTCGCAGGTGACGGCGAGGCCGTGCGCCGCTCCGATGGCCACCATCGCCTTCGCGAGCCGGCGCGCTGAGGGCAGGTCCTTCATGAACGCGCCGCTGCCGACCTTCACGTCGAGCACGACGGCGTGCGCCCCGGCGGCGATCTTCTTCGACATAACGCTCGACGCGATGAGCGGGATCGCCGGCACCGTTCCGGTCGTGTCGCGGAGCGCGTACATCTTCCCGTCGGCCGGCGCGAGGTCCGCGGTCTGTCCGCTCACGACGATGCCGATCCGCTCCAGCTGCGCGAGGAACTCGGCGGTTGAGAGGTCCACGCGGTAGCCCCGGATCGACTCGAGCTTGTCGAGCGTCCCCCCGGAGAAGCCGAGCCCGCGGCCGCTCATCTTCGCCACGGGCGCGCCGCAGGCGGCCACGAGCGGAGCGACGACGAGGGTGGTCTTGTCGCCGACGCCGCCGGTCGAGTGCTTGTCGACGACGCGGCCGAAACGGGAGAGGTCGAGCCGCTCGCCCGATCGCACCATCGCCGCGGTGAGGTCCGCCGTTTCGGTCGCGTCCATCCCGCGCCAGACGACGGCCATCAGGAACGCGGACATCTGGTAGTCCGGCACGTCGCCGGCCGTGTAGCCCTGCACGATCGCGCCGATCTCGTCGGCGTTCAGCCTGCCGCCGTCGCGCTTGCGCTCGATGAGCTCGACGACGCGGACGCCGCTACCCGTGAGCGTGCCTCACAGCTTCGCGATGACGCCCTTGACGACGTTCGCGAGTCGCTTGCCGGCGCGGTTCGCGACTTCGAGCACCGCCTCGTGGGTCACATGCTCGATCTGGCCGGGTATTCCCGTCGCCATGTCGGTCACGGTGCTGATCGCGAGGATGTCCATGCCCATGTGCCGCGCGACGAGCACCTCCGGAACGGTGCTCATCCCGACGGCGTCAGCCCCCAGTCCGCGGAGCATCCGGAGCTCGGCCGGCGTCTCGAAGTTCGGACCCGCGACCGCGACGTAGATCCCCTCGCGCAGATCCGCGTCGACGCTGTGGGCCAGCTTGCGCAGCTCCTCGGTGTACGTGCCGACCATGTCCGGAAACCGCGGTCCGAGGGCGTCGTCGTTGGGACCTCGCAGCGGGTTCACGCCCATGAAGTTGATGTGGTCGCTCAGCACCATGAGGTCGCCCGCCTTGTAGGCGGGATTGAGGCCCCCGCAGGCGTTCGTGAGGATCACCGTGCGGACGCCCCACGCTCGGAAGACGCGCATCGGGAAGGCGACCTCGGAGATCTCGTATCCCTCGTAGTAGTGCATGCGGCCGTTCATGACCGCGACGTCCTTGCCGGACAGCATGCCCACGACGAGCTCGCCGGCGTGGCCCGGCGCGGTGCTCCGACGGAATCCAGGGATGTCCCCGTAGGAAATCCGAGACGCGTCCTGCACCTCGGTCGCGAGACCTCCGAGCCCGCTGCCCAGGACCACGGCGATCGTCGGGCGCCGCTTCGTCTTCGCCGTGATCGCGCTGACCGCGGTGGCGGTGTCCAACGTCATGTGCCCGGCTCCTTCAGGATCTTTTCGCGCAAGAGCTCGACGAACGGTCGTGCGTGCGCGGTGCGCGCGAAACGCGCGACGCTGTCAGCGCGCCGCACGGTGATGCGGTCTCCGGCGCGGAGATCGTGCTCCTCCTGGCCGTCGAGCGAGAGGACCGACGGCTCGTCCTGCGTCTCGAGCTCGAGGACCTGGTCGGGGTCGAAGACGACGGCGTTCCCGAACGAGAGATGTGGCGCGATCGGCACCAAGGTGATCGCGCGCGAGGCGGGCAGGATGAGCGGACCGCCGACGGAGAAGCCGTACGCCGTGCTGCCGGTCGCCGTCGCCACGATGAGGCCGTCGGCCCAGTACACGATGAGCGGCTCGCCGTCGACACGGACGGCGACGTTGATCGAGCGGACCTGCTTCCCGCGCGCGACGACGACGTCGTTCAGCGCCAGAGCGCGCACGACTTCCCGCCCGGCACGGGAGAGGCGCGCGTCGAGCAGCGCGCGCTCCTCGATGGTGAAGCGGCCGCCCAGGACGTCGGCCATCGCGGCGTCGAACTGGTCGATCGTCGAAGCCGTCAGGAAGCCAAGCCGCCCGAGGTTCACGCCGAGGATCGGGATGTCGAGCGGAGCGAGGACGCGCGCCGCGCGGAGGACGGTGCCGTCCCCACCGAACACGAAGGCGATGTCCGCCTTCTCGACGGCTCGATCGAGCGGGCGCGAGTCCAGCGGCAGGTCGACGGCCTCGTGACCGGCATGGCGCAGCTTGGCCGCGACCCCCTTCGCCGCGTCGAGCGAAGCCGGCCAGTCGGGACGCGTGCCGATCGCGATCTTCACCGTGCCGCCTCGGATGCCGCGGCCGTCAGCGCGGCCGGGCCGAGCGCCGCAGCGCCCTTGCGCGCGTGCAGGAAGATCTCGCGGTTGCCCTCGCGCCCGGCGATGGGCGACGGCGCGACGGCGATGGCGCCCACGCCGCGCCCCGCGAGGTCGTTCGCGACCGCGATGACCGCGGCGGCGCGGGCCGCCGGATCGCGCACCACCCCGCCCTTTCCGACGGCGTCGCGGCCCGCCTCGAACTGGGGCTTCACGAGCGCCACGACGTCGCCGCCGTCGCGTAGACGCGCGAGCGCCGGCGCAAGCGCCAGCCGCAGCGAGATGAACGAGACGTCCGCCACGACGAGGTCGACCGGCTCGTCCACCGGCACGTCTTCGCGCGCGTTGACGCCCTCGTGCACGACGACGCGCGGATCCTGACGCAGGCGCCAGTCGAGCTGGCCCTTCCCGACGTCCACCGCGTGCACGCGCGCGGCGCCGCGCTGGAGGAGCACATCCGTGAAGCCTCCGGTCGATGACCCGACGTCGATCGCCACGGCGCCGGCGACCGAGAGACCGAACGCGTCGAGCGCTCCCGCCAGCTTGTCGCCCCCTCGCGAGACGTACCGCGGCCCGGGGTCGACGGCGACCGCGGCGTCCTCGGAGACCGGTGCCGCCGCGCGATCCGCCCGGTCGCCATCGACGCGAACAGCGCCCGCCATGATGAGCGCCTGGGCGCGCTCGCGGCTCGGTGCGAGCTCGCGCTGCACGAGCAGCTGGTCCAGACGCACGCGCTTTGCCACCATCGCGGATTCTCGCGCACGTCATCTCGGGGAGGTATCCCCGAGCCCCTCTCCGTCGGCGGCGTAAGCCGCCTCTGATCATCTCGGGGAGGTATCCCCGAACCCCTCTCCGTCGGCGGCGTAAGCCGCCTCCTGATCATCTCGGGGAGGTATCCCCGAACCCCTCTCCGTCGGCGGCGTAAGCCGCCTCCTGATCGTGTTCGCGATACTGCGCGGCAATGCCGAAGCGGCTGCCACGCTCGCGGACCCTCAAGGGCGAGCCGAAGCTCGCGTACTACGACTCCGGCGGAGGCGTGGCCGGCGAGCCGCCGATCCTGCTGCTGCACCAGAGCCTCGCCCGATCCGAGGACTGGGAGAACATCTTTCCGCGGCTCGCGACGAGGTACCGGACCGTTGCCTATGACGCGCGCGGGCACGGCAAGAGCGGTCGCGCGGACGACTACTCGATCCGCGCGTTCGCCGACGACCTCATCCGCGTGCTCCGCGAGATAACCAAGGAGCCGGCGGTGATCGTGGGCCACTCGCTCGGC
>DATBKH010000131.1:0-4283 GCA_036555955.1 Candidatus Limnocylindria bacterium
CTCGGTGCCCGAGGGCGGTCGGTTCGACGGGGCGCTGGGCGTCCTCTGCGCGATCGAGGCGGTCGAGTCGCTTCTCGATGCGAAGTCGCCGCTCAGCCGGCCCGTCGAGGTCGTCGCATGGGCCGACGAGGAGGGCGCCCGGTTCGGCGTCGGGCTGTTCGGCTCGACGGCCGCGTTCGGCCGCCTCGGGCCGAACGTCGCGCAGCGGACCGACCGTGACGGAGTGAGCATCGCCGACGCGCTGCGGGCCCTGGGTGAGCGGGGCGACCCGGCGGCCGCGCGACGTGATCCGGCGGAGCTGGCGGCGTATCTCGAGCTGCACATCGAGCAGGGCCCGCGCCTGGAGCGCGCCGATCGCGGGCTCGGCGTCGTCAGCGACATCGTCGGCATCTACCACGCCCGCGTGACGCTGACCGGCCGCGCCGATCACGCAGGGGCGACCGTGATGACGGCACGCGCCGACGCCCTCGCGGCCGCGTCGGAGGTCGTGCTCGCGGTGGAGCGGATCGCGCGGTCGAGGCAGAGCGCCGTCGGTACGGTGGGGGAGATCGCCGTTCGGCCCGGCGCGAAGAACGTCGTGCCCGGGGCGTGCATCTTCTCGCTCGACCTCCGCGCCGCGGAAGATCACGATGGTCTCGTGCGCGCGGTGCACGACGAGGCGAACGGGATCGCGTCGGCGCGGGGCGTGGCGATCGACGTGGACGAGCTCGCGCGGGTGCCGGTGACGCCCCTCGACCCTCGCCTGCGAGACGTGCTGCGGCGTGCGTCCGCGAGCGTCGGCGTGAACGCGCCCGAGCTCGTGAGCGGGGCCGGGCATGACGCCCAGAATCCCGCGCTTGCCGGCGTGCCGACCGGGATGATCTTCGTGCGCTCGACAGGCGGATCGCACACCCCTCGCGAGTTCGCGTCGTTCGACGACGCCGAGCTCGGCGCCCGTGCGCTCGCGAGCGCGATCCGGGAGCTCGCCGAGTGATCGATCCATCGGCCTGCGTCTTCTGCCGGATCGTCACGGGCGCGGAGAAGGCGAGCTTCGTCGCGCAGGGATCCGACGCGGTCGCGTTCCTCGACGTGCACCCGATCAACGAGGGCCACACCCTCGTGGTCCCGCGGAAGCACACCGCGTCGATCGCCGACGTCGACGAGATCGCGGCCGTCGCGATGTGGTCGCTCGCGCGGCGCGTCGCGAAGGCCCTGGACGGCTCCGGTCTGCGGTCGGAGGGCTTCAACCTCTTCCTGGCGAACGGTTCGTCGGCGGGGCAGGAGGTCTTCCACGCGCACCTCCATGTCATCCCGCGCTGGCGGGGCGACGGGTTCGGGATCCGCTTCCCGACGCACTACGGCGCGGCCGCCCCGCGCGAGGAGCTCGACAAGACGGCGGCGAAGCTGCGGAAGCGCCTCTCTGCCAGTTGACGTAAACTGGCGAACATGGCGACCGCGGCGCCGACGGCCTATCGCATCGGGGAGCTGGCCGCGAAGGTCGGGCTCACCGAGCGGACGATCCGCTATTACGAGGAGCGCGGCCTGCTCGAGTCGGTGAAGCGCCTCGACGGCGGCCAGCGCGTGTACACCGACGACGACGTGCGTCGCTTGAAGTTCATCCAGAAGCTGAAGGTCCTGGGGCTTTCCCTCGCCGAGATGCAGGAGCTCGAAGGGATCTACGGTCGTCATCACACGAATGCGAAAGTGCTGCCGCGGCTTGTCGAGCTGCTCGACGCGCACCTGGAAACGGTCGGCGAGCGCCTCGCCGAGCTCACGGCGCTCCGCGACGAGATCCGCTCGTACCGCCAGCACGTGATGAAGCGCATGCAGGAGGCGAAGTGAGCGCGGTTCTCCTCGGTGCGGCGCGGACACCGATCGGCGCGTTCCTCGGCGGGCTCGCAGCGCTCCCCGCCCCGAAGCTCGGCTCCATCGCGATCCGCTGTGCGCTCGAGCGTGCTCACGTGACGGCCGACAACGTCGACGAGGTCTTCATGGGCAACGTCGTCCAGGCCGGGGTCGGACAGGCGCCCGCGCGGCAGGCCGCGCTCGGCGCGGGGCTGCCGAACACGGTGCCGTGCACGACGGTGAACAAGGTGTGCGGATCGGGGCTGAAGGCCGTGATGCTCGCGGCCACGCAGATCGCGGCGGGCGAGGCGAGGCTCGTGGTCGCCGGCGGCATGGAGTCCATGTCGAACGCTCCGTACCTGGCGCGCGGCATGCGCTCGGGGTTGTCTCTCGGGGAGCACGTGCTCGAGGACGCGAACCTCGTCGACGGCCTCAGGGACGCGTACGGTCACGGGCACATGGGCCTCGGCGGCGAGATCGTCGCCGAGGAATGCGGCCTGTCGCGCGAAGATCAGGACCGCTTCGCGCTCGCGTCGTACGAGAAGGCCCTCCGCGCCCAGCGCGAGGGCGCGTTCGCGCAGGAGATCGTGCCGGTCGAGGTCCCCGGACGGAAGGGCGCGGTCACCGTCGTCGATCGCGACGAGACCCCGCGCGAGACGAGCCTCGAGGCGCTCGCGAAGCTACAGCCCGCGTTCAAGCCCGGCGGCACGATCACCGCCGGGAACGCCTCGAAGCTGAACGACGGCGCGGCGGCGCTCGTCGTGGCGTCCGCCGAGCGCGCGACCGAGCTCGGCGCGAAGCCGCTCGCGCGCATCGTCGCGCAGGCGCAGTTCGCGCACGAGCCGGAGCGGTTCCTCGCCGCGCCGAAAGGCGCGATCGAGCGTTGCCTCGAGAAGGCGGGCTGGCGCGTGGAGGACGTCGACCTTTTCGAGGTGAACGAGGCGTTCAGCGGCATCGAGTGCGTGCGCCGCGAGCTGGATCTCCCCGAGGAGAGGTTCAACGTGAACGGCGGCGCCGTCGCGCTCGGTCATCCCATCGGCGCTTCCGGCGCGCGGCTCCTGGTGACGCTCCTCTACGCGCTCGCGGCTCGTTCGAAGACGCGCGGCATAGCCTCGCTCTGTCTGGGCGGCGGCGAAGCCGTCGCCCTTGCCATCGAGCGCCTGCCGTGACGACGACCGCGGCCGAGACCGGCTTCGACCTGGCGCTCACGGAGGAGCAGGAGCTCACGCAGCGGGCGGCGCGTGAGTTCGCAGCCGAGAAGGTGCTTCCGCGTGCCGCCGCGATCGACGAGGCCGGGAAGATCCCACCCGAGCTCATACGCGAGATGGGCTCGCTCGGCTTCATGGGGACGTACGTTCCCGAGCGCTACGGCGGGGCCGGCCTCGACGCCGTCGCGTACGCGCTCGTCGTCGAGGAGATCAATCGGGCCTGCGCCTCCACCGGAGTCGTCCTCTGCTCGCACACCTCGCTCGTGGTCGATCCGATCCTCCGTCACGGCAGCGACGCGCAGAAGGAGAGGTACCTCCCGAAGCTCGCGCGCGGCGAGTGGATCGGCTGTTTCGCTCTCTCGGAGCCGGCGTCGGGGAGCGACGCAGCGGCGATGCGAACGAGCGCGCGGCGCGATGGCGACGCGTGGGTCCTGAACGGAACGAAGAACTTCATCACGAACGGGTCCATCGCCGACGTGGCGGTCGTCTTCGCGCAGACCGATCCGGCGAAGAAGCACAAGGGCATCGCCGCGTTCATCGTCGAGACGAAGACCCCCGGCTTCAGCGTGGGCAAGCTCGAGAAGAAGCTCGGGATCCGCGGCTCGGACACCGCGCAGCTCGTCTTCCAGGACTGCCGCGTGCCGTCGTCCGGTCTGCTCGGCGAGGCTGACGCCGGGTTCCGCATCGCGCTGTCGACGCTCGACGGCGGCCGGATATCCATCGCCGCGCAGGCCGTGGGGATCGCGCGCGCGTGCCTCGAGGATTCCCTCGCCTATGCGAAGCAGCGCGAGGCGTTCGGGCAGAGGATCGCCGACTTCCAGGCGATCCAGTGGATGCTCGCGGACATGGCGACCGAGATCGACGCGGCCCGTCTCCTCACCTGGCGGGCCGCGGCGCTGAAAGACGCGGGCGAGGACCACATCCTGGCCGCCGCGGAGGCGAAGCTGTTCGCGAGCGATGTCGCCGTTCGTGCCGCGCGCGATTGCGTGCAGATCTTCGGCGGCTATGGCTATCTCAAGGACTTTCCCGCGGAGCGGCACTACCGTGACGCGAAGATCACCGAGATCTACGAAGGGACCAGCGAGATCATGAAGCTCGTCATCGCCGAGGAGATCCTCAAAGAGTGACGACGTGACAGCGCCGACCGGCGGGTTCGTCGTCGGAGGGGCGATCCTCCTCGTCCTGGCGCTCGCGGGATTCGGCGCGTTCTTCTGGCGTGCGTGGCGGCTCTATCGCTTCATGCGCCTCGGT
>DATBKH010000132.1:0-2931 GCA_036555955.1 Candidatus Limnocylindria bacterium
GTTCCCGAGCGTCCGACCGATCCTGACGAGGAGCTGCGGCAGGAGACGAACCGCTGGTACGAGGACTGGTTCCGCAACAGCCGCATCGGGATCGACGACATCGACATCGACCGGTTCCGGATCGCGACCACCGTGCCGCTCGATCTCGTCGGCTCGCTGGTGCCGGGAACGCCCGAGACCCTGCGCTGGTGCAAGGCGCGGGAGCTCACCGTCACGCTCGTCACGAACACGCTTTCGCGCGGCGACGACGAGGTCCGCGAGGATTGGGCGCGCTTCGGACTTTCGGACGCGATCGATCACGTCGTGAGCTCGCACAGTCTCGGCTGGCAGAAGCCGCACGAGCGCATCTTCGCCCGCGCGCTCGACATCTCGGGAGCCCATGCAGCCGAGGCGGTCATGGTCGGCGACCGGCTCCTCCAGGACGTGTGGGGCGCGAAGCGCATGGGGATCCGTGGGATCTGGCGGCGGCCCCTCGCCGGTGCCCCGCAGGGCGACGTCGACACGACGCCCGACGCGACGATCGACGATCTCACCGAGCTCCCGGCGGTCCTCGAGCGCTGGATGTAGCGGCGCAAGCGTTGCCGATCCTCGCTTCGGCGTGCTACAAAACGAATCTTGACCCAGCAGGTCGGAAATTCGCCGCGAAGTCGCTTCCGCTCGTGCCGGCTGACCTGCGTCTGTCCGTAGGCGGACCGTAGCGGCGCGCTCGCGCCGACCGGAGCCGCCCCAAGCCACGAGCGCTTCCACGAGATGGGTTTTGGAGGACTCCGGCATGCCTACTTCAACTTCGAACGTGCTCGTCGAGACCGATTGGCTCGCGCAGCACGCCAAGGATCAGAACGTGCGGGTCTTCGAGGTAGACGTCGACACGAGCGCGTACGACCAGGGCCACGTCGAAGGCGCGATCGGCCTGAACTGGAAGACGGATCTCCAGCAGCATCCCGTGCGCGACCTCATCGAAAAGAGACAGCTCGAGGATCTCCTCGGCAAGCACGGCGTCACGCCGGAGACCACGATCGTGGCCTACGGCGACAACAACAACTGGTTCGCCGCCTGGTTCTTCTGGTTGCTGAAGTACTACGGCCACAAGGACGTGCGTCTGGTGAACGGCGGTCGCGCGAAATGGATCGCCGAGAAAAGGGCGCTCGGGACGACGACTCCGACGTATCCGCGGAGCGAGTACCGCGCCGCGACGCCCGACGCGTCGATCCGCGCTCTCCGCGACCACGTTCTCGAGCGCGTGCTGTCCGGCAACGCGAAGATCGTGGACGTGCGGTCTCCGAAGGAGTACGCGGGCGAGCTCCTCGCGCCGGAGAACCTGCCGCAGGAAGGTGCGCAGCGCGGCGGCCACATTCCCGGCGCGCAGAACATTCCGTGGGCGACGGCGGTCGCCGAGGACGGGAGCTTCAAGAGCGTCGACGAGCTGCGTTCCATCTACGGCGGGAAGGGCATCGACGGAAAGGGCGAGACGATCGCGTACTGTCGCATCGGCGAGCGCAGCGCGCACACCTGGTTCGTCCTCAAGTACCTGCTCGGTCAAGAGCGCGTCCGTAACTACGACGGAAGCTGGACGGAGTGGGGCTCGCTGATCGGTGTACCGATCGAGAAGGGCGCCGCAGCCTAGGCGGCGTTGACCGCGCGCGATCGCGCGGACCCGACCGGAACCTCTTTGCGCTTCGGGGACTGGCGGCCGGCTCCCCACCGCGCGGGGACCCCTCGGTCGGGTCCGCGCTCATCAGCCCTCTCGTCGGGGACACGCCTTCCTTGCCGTCCCTTTGTTCGGTCCATGATTCGCTCGTTGGATCCTCGTTCTGAACGCGAGCAGATGGTCCGTGATCTTCGGCGCATGGGGATACGCGACGAGCGCGTGTTGGCGGCCATGAGCCGAGTCCCGCGCGAGCGTTTCGTTCGCGAGGAGGACGTCGACGTCGCGTACGGCGACCACGCGCTCGGTATCGCCGAGGGCCAGACGATCTCGCAGCCCTACGTCGTGGCGCGCATGACGGAGCTGCTCGCGGTCGAGGGGACGCACCACGTCCTCGAAGTGGGGACGGGATCGGGATATCAAGCTGCCGTCCTGGCGGAGCTTTCGGCCGATGTCGTGACGGTCGAACGGTTCGCGTCGCTCGCCGATCGCGCGGGCCAGACGCTCCTCGAGCTCGGTTATCGGAACGTGATGGTGGTGGCGGGCGACGCATCGACGGGCTATCCGAGCGCCGCGCCCTACGACCGCATCCTCGTGACGGCGGCATCGCCCGGGATATCGTCTGAGCTCGTCCGTCAGTGCGCTCCCAGCGGCCGCATCGTCGCACCGGTGGGGGACCAGGAGATGCAGCACCTCGTCGTCCACCACGCCGACGGCTCAGAGACACGACACGGCGCGGTGAAGTTCGTTCCGTTGCGCGGCGAGGCCGGGTTCCGCCAGTGACCGACACGCTCTACCGGGGCGGTCGTATCCACCTTCGCCCGGGTGTCTCCGCCGAGGCGCTGCTCGCGCGCGACGGGGTCGTCGCCGCCGTCGGCGATGCGGCGGAGCTCGCGAGACGGAACGGCGGGGCCGAGCACGTCGACCTGCAGGGCGGGCTCATGACACCCGGATGGTTCGACGCGCACGTCCACTTCATGTGGTGGGGCTTCCAGATGGCCGAGCTCGACCTTCGTGCGACGAGCTCCCTCGACGAAGCTCTCGGACTCATCGCGGGACGCGCGCGCGAGCTCCCAGCGGGCGCGTGGCTGACCGGCGGCCGGTTCGACAAGAACAGCTGGGGCCGCTGGCCGACGGCGCTGGAGCTCGACCGGGTCACCGCCGGGCGACCCGCGGTCATGCGCAGCCGGGACGGTCACTCGCGCTGGCTGAACACGGCGGCGCTGCGCGCGGCGGGGATCACGAGCGACACCGCGGCGCCTGCGGGTGGCGCCATCTTCCGCGAC
>DATBKH010000133.1:0-2484 GCA_036555955.1 Candidatus Limnocylindria bacterium
CGCTGTCGATGGCCCGCGCGGCGGCGCGCACGCCCTCGCGCAGGTCGCTCGCGAGGCCGGCCACGTAGCACGCCGCACCGGCGTTGAGGAGGATCGCGGTGCGCGTCCCGTCGCCGGCCCCGTCGAGGACCCGCCGCGCCATCGCCGCGTTCTTCGCCGCGTCACCGCCGGTGATCTCGGCGCGGCTCGCGGCCGCCAGGCCGACCTCGCGGGGATCGATGCGGCCCTCACGCACTTCGCCGTCGCGCACTTCCCAGGTGCGTGTCGGGTCGCTCGGGCTGATCTCGTCGAGGCCGTCCTCGCCGTGCACCACGAGCGCACGTTCGGTGTCGAGCTCCAGAAGCACGCGCGCGACCTTCTCGCCGAGCGCGGGAGACGGCACGCCGAGGAGGATGCGCCGAACGCCGGCGGGATTGGCGAGCGGGCCGAGGACGTTGAAGACGGTGCGGATGCCGATCTCGCGCCGCACCGGACCGGCGTGCCGCATCGCCGGGTGGTACCGGGGCGCGAACATGAAACCGACCCCGGCTTCGTCGACGCAGCGCGCCACGCCTTCCGGCCCGAGATCGATCCTCACCCCGAGTGCCTCGAGCACGTCGGCGCTGCCGCACGCGCTCGTCGCGGCGCGGTTTCCGTGCTTCGCGACCCGACCGCCGGCCGCCGCGACGACGAGGGCGCTGACGGTCGAGATGTTGAAGCTGTTCGAGCGATCGCCGCCCGTACCGACGATGTCGACGGCGTCGTGGCGCAGATTCACTCGGACCGCGACGTCGCGCAGGGCCGCGGCGCATCCGGCGATCTCGTCCACGGTCTCGCCACGGATGTGCAATGCGGCAAGGAGCGCTCCGAGCTGCGCCGGCGTCGCCTCCCCGGCCATGACCGAGCCCATCGCCGAGCGTGCTTCAGCGCGGGTGAGCGTGCGGCCGGACGCGATCGCCACGAGGGCTTCACGCGCGTCCAAGGAAGTTCTCCAACATCCGCATACCGTCCGCGGTCATGACCGACTCCGGGTGGAACTGCACCGCCTCGAGCGGCAGCGAACGATGGCGAAGACCCATGACCACGCCATCGTCGCTCCTCGCGGTCACGACGAGCTCGGGGGGAAGCGTGCTCTCGTCGACCATGAGCGAGTGGTACCTCGTCGCCTCGGTCGGATCCGGCACGCCCGTGAAGACGCCCGTCCCGTCGTGCCGCACGAGCGAAGTCTTGCCGTGCCGCGGCTCCGGAGCGCGCACGACCGCCGCGCCGAAGGCGACCGCGGCGCACTGGAGCCCGAGGCAGACGCCGAGCGTGGGTATGCCGCGCTCGGGCCCCTCGCGGATGAGGCGCGGCGAGCGGCCCGCGGCCTCCGGCCGGCCTGGTCCGGGCGAGATCACAAGACGATCGGGTCGCGCATCGAGCGCGGCATCGAGTGATGCGTCGTCCGCGCGCACGACCGCGACCTCGGCGCCGAGCGCGCCGAACGCCTGCGCGAGGTTGTACGTGAAGGAGTCGTAGTTATCGACGAGCAGCACCCGTGTCATCGGGTCGCCTCGCCGTCGACGATCTCGATCGCACGCAGGAGCGCGCGCGCTTTCGCTCGCGTCTCGAGCTCCTCGGCCGCGGGATCCGAGTCCGCGACGATGCCCGCACCGGCCTGGATGCGGCAGACCCCGTCGGCGATCACGGCGGTGCGGATGCCGATGCAGGTGTCCATCCGCCCATCGAACCCGAGGTATCCCACCGCTCCGGCGTACGGCCCGCGGCGATCGGGCTCGAGCTCGGCGATGCGCTCCATCGCCCGGATCTTCGGCGCGCCGGAGACGGTCCCCGCGGGAAAGCACGCGCGGAACGCATCCAGCGCATCGAGGCCGGGCGAGAGCTCGCCATCGACCACCGAGGTGAGATGCATGACGTGGGAGAAGCGGTCGACGCGCATGAGCTCACGGACCTTGACCGTGCCGGGGCGCGAGACGCGGCCGATGTCGTTTCGCGTCAGATCCACGAGCATGACGTGCTCCGCGCGCTCCTTCTCCGAGGCGCGAAGCTCCGCTTCGTTCGCGAGGTCCTGGGCCTCGTCGCGTCCGCGTGGCCGCGTTCCGGCGATCGGATGCATGACGACGCGGCCGTTCTCCACGCGGACGAAGGGCTCGGGAGAGGCGCCGACGAGCGTCGCGCCGCCCGCCTCGATGAGGAACATGTACGGGGACGGATTCACATGGCGCAGGGCGCGGTAGAGCGCGAGCGGATCGGGCGCGGGTCGAACATCGAACCGCTGCGCGACGACGATCTGGATGCAGTCGCCCTCGCCGATGAGCTCACGGGCTCTCCGCACGCGTTCGCGGTACTCCTCGGGCGTGCCGTTCGCCGTGACGGAGCGAACGACGCGCTGCGGCTGCGAGGGCAGCGCGAGCGGGGCGTCGAGCGCCGCGAAGACGCGATCGATGCGGCTCGCCGCGGTTTCGCGGTCGCCCGCGACGTCGTGCGCGATGACGAGGAGCGAGT
>DATBKH010000134.1:0-7210 GCA_036555955.1 Candidatus Limnocylindria bacterium
CGACGAGGATCGCGACGGCCGCGAGCGTGTCCTCGAGGAGCGGCATGTCCTTCTGGAGGTGTCCCGCCATCTTCATCCCGAGCTTCGCGAGCGATCCGCCGCCGACGACGATCACGTTGCGGTAGACGCCGCTCTGCACGAGGGCGCCCGCGAGGACCAGGGCATGGACCGGCGCGCAGCAGAACGCCTTCACGTCCGAGCCGGTGGCCTGGGCGCATCCGGCCATCTCGGCCATCGCCTTGGAGAGGCTCCCGCCGCCGCGCTGATAGCGATCGCCGACGGCCTCCTCGCCGCATCCGAGGACGTAGTCGACCTCCGTCGGATCCATCGCCATCTGACAGAGGAGCTGCTTGATGGCGAGCGCGCCGGACGCCTTGCACGCGAGGTTCTCGAGGAGGATGTCCGGGGTCTGGCTCGTGTCTTCGGCGTGCCCGCCGGCGATGTGGCCGACTCTCGCGCCGTCCGCCGCGGTCAGGTCCAGCGCGCGTCCGACGGCCGCGCCGGCGCGCGCCTTCGTGACGCGCTCGAGCTCGACGTCGGTGAACACGCCCGTCTCGCGGAGGAGAGACGTCGCCGCATCGAGACGCTCGCGCGCGATGTCGACGATCCCGAACTCGTCGGCCATGCGCAGGAGTCCCCAGAACGCGTCCTCCGAGACGATCTGTCCGAACGGTCCGCGCACCGGCGCTCCCGCGATTCCGTTCCGCCACCAGGGCTCGGGAACGTCCCACAGCGACTCGGGAGTGCGGTTGCCGATGAACACCTGATTCGGGGCGTAGGCGACCGCGTCGGCGAAGGGTCGCAGGTGCTCGCGAATGCGCGGAAGGAGCGCGGCCTCGTCCTTCGCGAGCTCGCGCGTCGGCTTGGAGCCGAAGCGCAGGAGCCCGGGGGTGTGCGCGAGCACGCACGCGACGCCGCGGACGGTCGGAAGCGGCCCCGCGGCGTCGCCCGTCATGAGGGCGATTCGGGGCTGCGGCTGCGCACCGTCCGGATCGCGTCCCAGATCTTGTCGGTCTCCATCGCCACCTCCGAGAGGCCGATCTGCTCCTGGTAGGTGGACGCGTCGGCATGCTCCCGGATCTCGGGCTCGGTCACGTGATAGACGGGGAGTCCCAACGAGACTCCGGCCAGCGGACCTGTGTATGTGGGATCGCCCGCGGTGACCGTCTCAGCCATCAATTCGACGTACGCCGGCTCTGCCGCTCCCAGGATCACCAGGAGCCCCTCTTTGCCTTGCTCGTCGAAGATGCGCTTGATCTCGGTCTGCTCATCCAGGTCCGAGGCACCGGCCGACGTTCAGACAAAGCACTGATTCAGCTCGAGCAGAACCTCGGCCCCGCCGCTGCGCGCCACTGACGCGATCGCGGTGGCCTGAACGCCGTCGCGTTCGCCGATGGCGATGACCTTCTTGCCCTGCAGATCCACGCGCACCACCTCCCTTCCTCTCGCAGGGGTTTCCCCTGCGACCTGCCTCGCTCCCGGCGTCGCCCGCGAGCTGGCGGTCCATTCGCTTGAGTATCGCAGTTCGCATGGTGAGCCGCTGTCACGCCAGGCGAGACGGGGAGCTGCGCTCAGTCGATTCGCTTCGCGAGACGGCGTACGCGAACGACAGGAGCGCCAGGACGCTCGCGACGAAGAAGGGCGCCCCGGGAACGAGCAGGCCCGCATCCGGTCGGATGAACAGGGCGAAGATCCCATTCGCGATCGGCGGCGCCACGATGGCCGTGGGCGCGATGAGACTGGTGATCGTGCCCATGAGCAGGCCTTGCTCGTCCCGCGGAAGCGCCCGCGACATCGAGGACTGAACCGCGGGTCCAAGGAGCCCGAGCCCCGCGCAGTACGGAAGGATGCCCGCGTACATCACCGCGCCGGTGGGCGCGACGCCCATGATCACCATCCCGGCGACCATCACGACGAGCGCGACGCTCAGGGTGCGCCGCTCACCGAGTCGCTTCACGACGGGCCGCACCGCGCCGGCCTGCGTGAGGATCAAGCCGACCGCGAAGACAGTGAACGACACTCCGACCTCGGCGGTGCTCCAACCGAAGCGGTACGTCGTGTAGGGCACCCACAGGGCCTGGACCGCCTGCTGGACGAGCTGCGCCGTGAGGAACAGCGGGAGGAGTCGGAGCACGACGTCGAAGCGCGCGACCGCGCGGATCGCGCCGACCGGATTCATCCTGCTGAAACGGAGCGGGCGGCGATGCTCTGGGGCCAGCGATTCGGGCAGGAGCAAGATGCCGAGCGTGAGATTGAGGAGGGTGATCGCGGCGGCCGTCATGAACGGGAGCCGCAGGTCGATCGCTCCGAGGAGCCCGCCGAGAGCGGGACCCGCGATGAACCCGAGACCGACGGTCACGCCGAGGACGCCGAAGCTCGCGGCCCGTCTTTCCGGCGGCGTGATGTCCGCGACATACGCGTTCGCGGACGTGTACGTGGCGCCGAAGATCCCGGCGGCCACCCGTCCCAGCACCAGCCACCACACGGTCGGCGCGACGCTCAGCAGCACGTAGTCGACGGCGAGGCCGAAGAGTGCGCCGAGGATGACCGGCCGCCGTCCGTAGCGATCGGAGAGACCGCCGACCACGGGCGCGCAGAGGAACTGCGTGATCGCATAGACCGACAGCAGGAGCGCATAGATGACCGAGGCCTCGCCGATCCCGCTGCCCATCAGCTCCTGGACGAGCCGCGGGATGACCGGGTACGCGAGCCCGATCCCGAGGAAGTCGATGAAGACCGTCGCGAGGATCAAGGACCGAGCCGCACGTGGTCTTTCTGGCATCGCGCGCACCTGGCTCCCTCCGTCGATCATCGCGATGCTTGGGTATAACGATATTTGTGGAACACAAACATATCGCTCGCTACGCTACGTCCGTATGAAGAAACAGGAGGCCGCCCGGCGCGCGTGGACGCTCCTCACGAGCCTGCTCGAGGCGCAGAAGCGAAGCCTCGGCGGTCAGGCCGAGCGATTGGGCCTGACCCAGGTCTCGGCGTATGCGCTCTACGCGCTGAGCGAGCTGCCTCCCGGCCCGATCGGCCAGCTCGCGGAGAAGCTCGACGTCGACCCCGGTTGGGCGACGAACATCGTCGACAAGCTCGAGGAGCGGGGGGCCGTCAGGCGGCGGGCCTCGGACACCGACCGCCGCATCCGCCTGATCGAGATCACGCCCGCGGGCACCCGGCTCGTGAGCCAGCTGCGCGACATCGTCACGGCTCCGGGTCCGCTCGCGGCGCTCCCCGAGCGCGACCTCCAGATGCTGCTGCGGATCGCCGAACGCGCCGCCGGCGCGGAGGGTTCCCGGACGGCGCGACGGCGCGCCGCCAAGAGGCGGCGGCCTCCCGTCCCCTAGTCGGCCACCGCTCCGGACCTGCCGAAGCCGAGCGGATTCGCGGCGCCCGCGTAGAGGGTGCGGCGCTCTAGCTCGATCGGGCGATCGACCGGGAGCGGGACGCCGCCGATCTCGGGGCGCACGCGTATCGCGGGATCGCCGACGACGCGCCGCATCGCCGGAAGCGGCAACGGCTCGTCGAGGTTCCCGGTGCTCACGATCGCGACGGCCTCGGGCACCGCGAACGGGAGCGGGTAGTCCGCGCCGTCGGGGCCGGCGTGCTCCCAGGTGATGAGCACGGTGCGGATCCCGCGGCGCTCGCACTCCTGGATCGCGAGCATGACCTCGGTGACGTTGTTCCCGGCGCCGCCGAGGGTGAAGACGACGCCCTGCGCGCCCAGGAGCGCGGCGCTCTCGGCGATGCGCATGCCGACGCGCTGCTTGTCCTCGTAGAGGTAGAAGTGCCCGCGGTTCAGGATGATCCCGGCGAAGTCCCACCTCGTGCCGTGGCCGGCGTAGAGACCCTCGACCACCGCGTTGTTCTGGTGCATCCAGGTGTGCATCTTCACGCCGTGCCCCCCGAGGCCGCCGGCCGTGAGCGCGCCGTCCGCGAGCTCGTTCGGATGGACCAGCGTCGGCAGGAGCTCGTCGAGGACCCGCCCATAGAGCCGGGTGCGCATGAACACGCCCTGCGATTGCACCTGGTACGCGTAGGCCACCCGCGGCAGCGCCGAAGCCAGGCGCGTCAGCTCGCGGACGTCGACACGCGTCGGCGGCTCGTTCGCCGCGGCGAGCGCGAGCGCCCGTGCGACCTTCTCGCCCGCGAGGAGGACCGCGCGCTCGTAGCCCTCGTGGTCGACGCTCGCCGCGAAGGAGAAACGCAGCACGAGGAGATGCAGGCCCGCGTACGGCTGCAGGTCCGCGCCCGGCCCGGACGTGTCAAGGACGCTGTCGTGCGCGACGAAGAGGCCCTTCGCGCCGAGCCAGGGGACTTCACCGGTCGTCACGACGGCCACGCCGGCGAGCCGATCGGTGCGGCCGTTACCGGCGGTCTCGACCGGGCACCGGAGACCCGGGAAGATGCCGCCGGGGCCGCCCGACTTCGCGCGAGGCTCGACGACGTCGGTGATCTGGGTGATGCGGGCCGCCTCGCCCGGCTTCACGAGCTGCACGTCGACGGCGCTGAAGGCGGGATCGGCCGCGACGAGAGCGGCGATCTCGTCCTTCGCGATCGCAAGCGCGCGCCCACGGAGCGCGGTCCGCTCGCCGAACGCGACCGTGTCGACCTCGAACGTCCGCAGCTCGAGTCGCGCCATCTAGGCCGTCACCGCGTCGAACATCGCGGGCTGATCGATCTTCGTGCCGAGCGCGTGCAGCGCGCCACGCACGAGGCCGACGCGGAGCGCGCGGTCGCGCGAGGGGTCGAGCGTCGGATCGCCGCAGGGGTGCGGGATCTTCACCCCGCGCACGACGCGATTCGCGCCGAGCTCCGACGCGACCGGTCCGAGCGCGGTGATCATCGCCGTCGGCAGGCCGGCTCGCTCGAGCTCCGCGCTGATCGCTGCACCGCAGCGATTGCAGGTCCCTCAGGTCGCGGTGAGGATGACCGCGTCGATGCCGTTCGACCGCAGATCCGCGGCGATCTCCCGCCCCATGCGGCGAGCGTCGTTCACCGCGGTCCCGACGCCGACGGTCACGTAGTAGCGGGGATGGGTACCGGCGAACGCGCCACCGTGTTCGAGGTCGCGCAGCGCGTCGAGCGGGATGACGTAGTTCGGGTTCGCGTTCGCCGCGCTCGTGTCGTAACCGGCGTGGATGGACTCGAACTTCCCGGGCTCGAGCGCGTCGAGGCCGTCGATCGAGTACGTTCGCCACTCGGTCGAGTTCGATTGCTTCAGCTTGTCGGGGTTGCCCTTGGGGACGATGCCGCCGGTCGTGACGACGGCGATCTTCGCATGCGCCACGTCGCCGAGCGGCGCGGCGGGCTCCGCGCGCTCCACCGCGGGCAGCGGAAGCTCGGTGCGGAAGGGCTTCCCCGCCAGGCGCGCCTCGAGCATGTCGAGCGCGCGGTCGGCGGCGCGACGCTCGAGGATGCCGGTGTGACGGTTCCCCCGGCCGTAGTAGCCCTCGGCGGCCGAGCCGCCGATCTCCTCGTGACGGCCGAGGCGGACCGCGAACTTCGCGAGGCGCGCCAGGGTGTCGGTCATGCCGAGCGCGGTCGGGGTGGTGGGGAGGATGTACGTCTTGCGGCGGTAGAGCTCGACGCCGGGGTTCTCTTCGTTCAGCGCCGTGACGGCGCCGATGCCCATCGCGGCGGCGCGCGCGCAGGCTTCGCCGCACGCGAGCCCGTAGCGCCCGGCGTTGAAGGCGGGACCGGCGACGAGCACGTCGGCGCGCGCCTCGCGCAGGGCACGCTCGACGTCCGCGCCGAACGCGGCGAGGTCGGTGGCCGCGCGGTTGTCGCCGCAGATCAGGGTCGTGACGACGTGGCCGGCTCCGGCGAGCTCCTTCTCGAGACCGAGGCCGGGTCCGACCGGTCCCTCACGTACCGTGAAGGCGTAGTCCCCCGCCTCCTCGCCACCGACCCGACCGAAGAACTGATTGACGTAGTGGACGACGCGGAGGTCAGTCAGGAGGACGCTCCATCACTCATTCTGGACACTCGTCGCGCGATGCGGGACGGCGATGCGATGCTAGCAGGGTGAGGTGGGCATGAGATTCGTCCTCGGACGGCTCGTGCAGGGCTTTCTCGTCCTCCTCGGCGTCACGACGATCGTGTTCGCGCTCGTCTTCGCGGCGGGCGACCCGGCCTCGACGCTCGCGCCGCTCGACACGACTCCGGCCGAGCTCGAGCAGTTCCGCCACAACATGGGTCTCGACCGCCCGATCCCGGTGCAGTACGCGGACTTCCTCGTGCACGCGCTGCGCGGCGACTTCGGCACCTCCTACTCGAGCCACGAGCCCGCAATGAGCGTCGTCCTCGAGCGTCTCCCCGCGACCCTCCGCCTCACCGCGGCGGCGGTGCTGTTCGCGATCGTCATCTCGATCCCGCTCGGTCTCGTCGCGGCGGTGAATCACGATCGGTGGATCGACCTCGTCGCGCGATTCTTCGCCTTCCTCGGCCAGTCGATCCCGGTGTTCCTCCTCGGGATGGTGCTCATCCTCGTGTTCGCGGTCGGGCTTCACTGGCTCCCGTCGTCTGGGGCCGAGTCCTGGAAGAGCCTCGTGCTGCCGGCCATCTCGGTCGGCTCGTTCTCCGCGGCCGTGCTCGCCCGGCTCCTGCGCTCGAGCCTCCTCGAGGTGCTCGGCCAGGAATACGTGCGCACCGCGTACGCCAAGGGCCTGCGCGATCGCGCCGTGCTCGTTCGACACGCGCTGCGCAACGCCGCGCTCCCCTACGTGACCATGCTCGGGCTCCAGGTCGGGTTCCTGCTCTCCGGCGCCGTCGTCGCCGAGACGATCTTCGCGTACCCCGGCGTCGGGCGGCTCGCCGTGGAGGCCATCTCGCGGAAGGACGTGCCCGTGATCCAGGCCTTCGTCACCGTCGCCGCGGTCATCGTCGTCGCGGCGAACTTCATCGTCGACCTCGCGTACACGCGGATCGATCCCCGCATCCGGCTCAGTTGAGGCTGCATCTCGGGTCGCGTGCCCGCGTCCTGCCCGGCGTCCTCGGGATCGCGATCCTCCTCGCGCTCCTCGTCGCCGCGGTCTTCGCGGATCAGCTCGCGCCCGATGCGAACGCGCAGCGGCTCCTCGAACGCCTCGACGCTCCGGCCTGGGCCGGCGGGGAGCACGGCTACCTGCTCGGGTCCGACAACCTCGGGCGGGATCTCCTCGCGCGGATGATCCACGGCGCGCGCGTCTCGCTCACCGTCGGCCTC
>DATBKH010000135.1:0-7108 GCA_036555955.1 Candidatus Limnocylindria bacterium
GCGGCGACAACGCCCACGGCGACGCCGAAGCCGTAACGCGCCAGCGCGGTGCGGTCGCGCCACACGAGCCATCCCGTGAGCGCGAACGCCGGCAGCAGCGCGGTCGGCTTCGCGAACGCAGCGAAGACGAGCGCGAATCCGGCGACGGCGGCGAGGTCACGCCGGCGGTCGAGCGTGACGACCGCGATCACGGTGAGCGCGAGCGCGAGGAGGTCCGGTTTCAAGACCGGCCCCCAGATCGCGACGGGCGCGAGGGCGATCCATCCCGCTGCCAGCGCGGCGGCCGCGATGACGCCGGCGGGACGCGCGAGCCAGAACACGACGCCGGCAACGAGCAGTGTCGCCGCGATACTCGCCAGCCGGCCCGACACGAACGGGTCGCCGATCGACGCGAGGTGCAGGTAGAGCGGCGGGTAGTTCGCGGCGACGAAGCTGCTCGCGTCGACGTCCGTGTACGCGATCCCGTCTCGCGCGAGGCGCGCGGCGTTCGCGACGGCGCCCTCCCCGTAGAGCACCGGCCGGCGCTCCCAGAAAGCGAATGCCCAGGTGATCATCGCGTAGAGCGCGAGCGCCGCCGCCGCAACGAGGTATGCGCTCCAGGCGAACGCCGCGCGCGACCGTGTCACGCGGCGCGCCGCTCGAGCAGGCTCCGTCCGGTCATCCGTTTCGGCACCGGCAAGCCGAGCAGCACGAGCAGTGTCGGGGCGACGTCCGCGAGCGCTCCGTCACGCACCGCGAAACGCTCCGCGCCGCGCGCGATGAAGATCACCGGCACCGGATTGGTGCTGTGCTGCGTGTTCGGCTCGCCGTCGGGAAAGGCCATCTCTTCGGCGTTGCCGTGGTCCGCAGTGAGGAGCACGCATCCGCCCGCAGCGAGTGTCGCGTCGACGATCGTGCCGACGGCGGCATCGGTGGCTTCCATCGCTTCGATCGCCGCGGCGAGATCGCCGGTGTGCCCGACCATGTCCGGGTTCGCGAGATTCACGATCGCGAAGTCGTAACTGCCCCCGCGGACCGCTTTCGCCAGCGCCGAGGCGACACCCGCCGCGCTCATCTCGGGCTCGAGGTCGTACGTCGCGACCTTCGGCGACGGCACCAGCTCGCGGTCCTCTCCCGGAAAAGGCTTCTCGTGTCCCCCGTTGAAGAAGTACGTGACGTGCGCGTACTTCTCCGTCTCGGCGGCATGGAACTGCCTCAGGCCGGCGTCGGCGAGGATGCTCGCCATCGGCGTGACCTCCTGTGGCGGGAACGCCACGCGCACGTCGTCGAGGGCCACTTTGTATTCGGTCATCGTGACGAACGTCAGGTCCTTCACGACGCGTGAGCGCTCGAACCCGTCGAAGTCGCGCTGCATGAGGGCCCAGGTCAGCTCGCGCGCGCGGTCGGGACGGAAGTTGAAGAAGATCGCGGCGTCGCCGTCGCGCATCGGCGCCCCCTCGCCGACGACGTGCGGCGCGAGGAGCTCGTCGCGACACTCGGGTCTCGCGTAGCACGCCCGCACCGCCGCGGCGGCGCTTTCGGTGCGCGGCCCATCGGCGTCGACGATCGCGCGATAGCTCCGCTCCACGCGATCCCAGCGCTTGTCCCGGTCCATCGCGTAGTAGCGGCCGTGCACCGTCGCGATACGGGCGGGGACGCGCGGCAGGAGCTCGAGCGCGCTGCGCGGCGGCATGTCGCGTCCGTCGAGGAATGCGTGGACGACGACGTTCGTGACGTGCTCTCGCCGGGCGAGCTCCACGAGCGCTGCGAGATGCTTCAGGTCCGCGTGCACGCCGCCGGTCGAGATGAGCCCGAGGAGGTGAAGCGTGCCGCGATCGCGCACTGCCGCGCACGCGCCTTTCAGCGCGGCGTTTTCATAGAAGGTGCCGCCGGCGATCGCGTCGTTGATGCGGACGAGCTCCTGGTACTGCACGTAACCGGCGCCCATCGTGAGATGGCCGACCTCGCTGTTCCCCATGACGCCGTCGGGAAGTCCGACGTCCCTCCCGCTCGCGCGGAGCGTCGCGTGCGGGTATCTCGCGGCGAGCTCGCGGAGCCGCGGCGTTTTCGCGCGCGTGACCGCGTTCGAAGCTGAATCGGGGGCCAGGCCCCAGCCATCCAGGACGCAGAGGACGACCGGCCGGTACAGCGGCGTGCCGTGTTGGCTCAAGCGAAGGAGCGCACGACCGCTTCGAACTCGTCCGGGTCGAGGGAAGCGCCGCCGACGAGCGCCCCATCGACGCCGTCGGCGCGAGCGAAGTCGGCGACGGACTTCGCGCTCACGCTGCCGCCGTAGAGCACCGGAACGGAGTCGCCGTCCAGGCCGGCGCGCTTCAGCGCCGCCCGGATGGCGCGCGCCGCGGCGGTCGCATGCTCAGCGGTCGCGGGGGTGCCGGTGCCGATCGCCCAGACCGGCTCGTAGGCGACGATGAGACGCTCGAGGCCGCGGTGCTGTACGTGCGCGAGGTCGGCCGCGATCTGTCGCGCCACCACCGCGGTCGCGTCGCCGGCGGCGTGCTCCTTGGCGCTTTCGCCGACGCAGAGGACCGGCCGCAGCCCCTGCGAGACCGCGCGCGCGAGCTTCCGCGCGACGCGCTCGTCGGTGTCGCCGAGGTCGCGACGCACCTCTGAGTGGCCCACGATCGTCCCGACCGCGAGGTCGCGCACCATCGTCGCCGCGATCTGTCCGGTGAACGCGCCGCGCTCTTCCCAGTGCACGTCCTGCGCGTACACGTCGAGGTTGCTGCCGCGCAGCGCATCGGCCACGGCCGGCAGCGCGACGGCCGCGGGCGCGACCCCGACCGCGACGCCACCGGGCGTGCGCTCCGCCACGGCGCGGGCCAGCTCGACCGCGTCGGCGATCGTGGGCGGATTCATCTTCCAGTTGCCGATCACGACGCGCTCGCGCATCAGGTGCGCACCTCGGGACGATCCACGTCGCGGTGCTCGACCTCGATGCCGCCCGGCCAGAACTCGCGCGCGGAGCGCGCGATCTCGTCGGCGATGACCACCGAGCGGTGGCGTCCCCCGGTGCAGCCGAACGCGACGCCGAGCCGCGCCTTCTTCTCGGCCTCGTATCGCGGCAGCGCGAAGCGCAGGAACCCCATGACGTGCTCGATGAATTCCTTCGTCGCCGGATGCCTCAGCACGTAGTCGCGGACCGCTTTGTCGCGGCCGGTCAGTTCACGGAGCTCGGGTATGTAGAAGGGGTTCTCCATGAAGCGCACGTCGAAGACGAGGTCGGCCGCCGGCGGAAGACCGTACTTGTAGCCGAAGCTTTCGACGTGCACGAGCATGCCGGTCTTGCCGGCGCCGAACAGCGAGTGGAGCGTGTCGCGAAGGTCCTTGACCGAGAGGTGCGTCGTGTCGATCACCTTGTCGGCCCGCTCGCGCAGGTCGACAAGGAGGCGCCGCTCCTCGTCGATGGAGGGCTGGACTCCGCCCGGCGCGTCGACCGGATGGCGGTGGCGGGTCTCGCTGTAGCGACGGAGCAGCACGTCGTCGGACGCGTCGAAGAAGAGCAGGTGCGCGCGCGTCCCCGCGCTGTCCATGGCGTCGAGGTCCTTCTTCGCGTCCGCGAACAGCGCACCGCTCCGCGCGTCGATGACGAACGCCACCTTGTCCTTCCCGCCCTTGCGCGAGACGTCGAGCGCCGACGACATGAGCGCCGGCGGCAGGTTGTCGAGGGTGTAGTAGCCGAGGTCCTCGAGGACCTTCGCGGCCTGCGATTTGCCCGACCCGGAAAGGCCGGTGACGACGACGAAGTCCGGCTGACCGTTGGTCAGTCGGGCAGGATCCACGAGAGGACGAGCCCGACGACCGCGATGACGATCGCTCCGAGGAACGCGGCGACCGGTCCGTTGACGCCGAAGCCGAGCGCGGGGATCAGCGAGACGAGGTAGAGCATGAGCGCGCTGATGACGAAGTGGAAGAGACCGAGCGTCAGGCAGGTGATCGGCGCGGATATGAGCTCGATGATGGGCCGGATGAACGCGTTCACCACGCCGAGAACGAGACCCGTGAGCAGCAATGAGATGTACTTGTCGTAGTCGCCGAATCCGTAGGTCGCGTTCCCCCACGTGATCCCGGGGACGACGACGGCGGCCACCGCGATGGCGACGGCGTTGATGAGCGCGCGCCAGATGATGCGCATCGGCGACAGACTAGCGCTGCGGCGGGTTCAGTACTGCGCGAGCATCCCGCGGCGCCGCATCGTGCGCTCCGCCCGCGCGAACGCCCAACGGCCGAGCGGGTACGAGATCGCGGTCAGGACGAGCAGGATGCCGTACTCGACCGCGGGGTCGAAAAGCGTGCGCGCGCCGAGGGCGTGGAACCGCACCAGGTCGACCGCGTACGTCGTGGGCAACGCGAGGGCGATCGGCTGCAGCACGCCGGGCAGCAGCGTCACCGGGAAAGCGGTTCCGGACATCGTCCCGAACGCGAACTGCACCGTGTCGACGAAGAAGTTGGCCTCCTTGATGAGCAGCACCACCGCGGCGAGCAGGTACGCGATGCCGACCATCGAGAGCTCCGCGAGCACGACCGCCGGAACGGCGAGCACCATCTCCGGACGCAGCTGCAGACCGAGCAGCCAGATGCCGAAGCCGAAGAGCGCGATCTGCGACAGGACGAACCAGAACATGCTTCCGAGAGCCCGCCCGACGACGAACGTCTCGTGATGCGTCGGCGTGAGGAACGACGGCTCCAGGGTCCCGGTGTCCATCTCGTTGCGCAGCGAGAACGCGATGCCCCAGAACGCGATGGCGATGATGCCGCTGACGAGGCCACCGAAGAAGATGAAGCCCGGGAGGTCCTCGGTGCCGAGAGTCGCGGCGAGCCCGGCCTGCCGACCGTTCACCGCGAAGGCCGCGCCGAAGAGGAACGCGGGAATGATGAACTGATACAGGGGGGTGAACACCATCGAAGCGACGGCGATGCGGTAGCGAGAGAGATTACGGATGTCCTTGCGCGCGATCGCGACGGCGGCGCGAAGCTCACCCATCAAAAGCGGCTCAGCATCCCGGTGCGCCTCGCGCTCGTCTCCAGCCAGCGGAACACGACGACCGCGAACACGGCGGTGAGCGCGCCGATGGCGAGCACGATGGCGATATCGGCGGCGACATCGACAAGCCCGGCTCCTCGGAGGAGCACGCGCCGGATGTCGTCGACGATGTAGGTCGGCGGCATGAGCCAGGCCCACACCTGCGCCCAGAACGGCAGCATCGCGACCGGGAAGGTGATGCCGCAGGCGAGCACGAACATCCCGCGAATGAGCTGGACGATCGGCCCGACCTCGCCGAAGCGCAGCACGCTCGCCGCGAACAGCGCGCCGATCGCGTAGAGCGCCGGCACCCCGAGCGCGACGATGACGGCGGCCTGCAGGATCGCGGTCAGCGGCGGCACGACGCCGAAGAAGATCCAGAGCGCGAGGAACATGATCACGAACGTCGCCGCCATCGGTAGGAGCGTCCCCACGCCGGGCCCGAACAGCGGGACGAGCCGCGAGGCCGGCGTGACGAAGACCGCCTCGAGCGACCCACGCAGCTGCTCCTGGCGCAGCGAGGTTCCGGCGCCCCAGAGGAGCGACGAGAGCCACATGTACATCGCGTAACCCACGAAGACGAAGCCGGCCACGTTCGAGCTTCCCGCCCGATCGGCGAACGCCGCGAGCGCCTGCGGATCGTTGCCCGAGTACGCGTGGCCCATGAGGACCCACGACGCCGGCAGCATGACCGGCCAGAACAGGAGCCCGAGGAAGAGCGTGGGGTACCGCCGCTGCTGCCGCAGCTCCTTGCGCGCGGCCGCGAAGAACGCGCGGAGGTCGCCGCCGAGCGTCACTCCCTGAGAGCGCGCCCGGTGAGCGCGAGGAACACGTCCTCCAAGGTCACCGGGACGACCTCGACGTGGCGGATCGTCGTTCCCGTGGAGCGGGCGGCGTCGAACGCGGCGGGCACGAAATCGCGAGCCGACGCGCAGTGGGCGGTGACGGCGAGCGTCCCGTTCGAGCGCTCGCTGCGTGCCACGGTCGCGCTGCGGTTCAGCCGATCGAGCACGGCGGCCTCGTCGCCGTCGATGGACATCTCGAGGTGCACGACCTCTTCGGCGCGAATGGTCCGTTTCAGGGCGGCCGGCGTGTCGAGCGCGACGATGCGGCCGTGGTCGATGATCGCGACGCGGTCGCAGAGCTGGTCGGCCTCCTCCATGTAGTGGGTCGTGAGGAGCACGGTGCGGCCCTGCGCTTTCAGATCGCGGACCCGATCACGGAGGTCGCGTGAGGCCTGCGGGTCGAGGCCCACCGTCGGCTCGTCGAGGATGACGAGCGGCGGATCGGGCAGGAGCGCGCGGGCGAGTGCGAGCCGCTGCCGCATCCCGGTCGAGTAGCGCTCGACGTAATCGTCCGCGCGGTCGGCGAGCTTCACGGCGCCGAGCACGCGCGCGATGCGCTCCTTCGTCTCGGACGGCGGCACGTGGTAGAGCGCGGCGAAGTATTCGAGGTTTTCACGGCCGGTGAGCTTCCAGTAGAGGCTGCGCTCCCCCGAGAGCATCGCGCCGAGCTTCGCGCGGACCTCGCGCGGCCGCGTCAATGGGTCGATCCCGAGGACGCGGATCGTGCCCTCGGTCGGGATGAGAAGCGTCGCGAGCATCTTCATCGTCGTGGTCTTCCCCGCCCCGTTCGGTCCGAGGAGGCCGAAGATCTCACCGGGCTCCACACGGAGGTCGATGCCGTCCACCGCGCGGAAGCGCTCGCGTCTGTCGGGTTCGCGGCGCAGCCGCTGCCAGATCGTGCGTCTGCCGCGCTCGAAGACCTTGACGAGGTCCTTCGTCTCGACGGCCGCCGCCGTCATTCGACCCGCTCAATCTCGCGGCTCCGCCGCGTGACGCGCTCAGGCTGGCGGTCTCGCTCCTCGCAGCAAAGCCGCTCGTCGCTCATTCGACGAAGATCTCTACACGGTCCTCGTCGTCGGCGATGTCGACGACCTTCCCGGGAAAGTCGACGCTGCGAAGCAGCTCGTCGAGGTCTATCCCGAACTTCCCGAGATGGCCGCGGACGAGCCCGCTCGAGGCGAGCTTCATCTTGCCGATGCGGGCGATCGCCAGAGGGATCGCCACGTTCACCTTCTGCTCCCCG